>DASQLD010000293.1:0-18154 GCA_035630195.1 Bryobacteraceae bacterium | reverse complement strand
TCGTGCGTCAGATTGCTCTGGACCACGGGATACTGCGCCACGGCCTCGTTATGCACCACCTGCACAGGCCGCATGTCATTCGAGTAAAGAATGCCGTAATACTCATCGAAACCCTGCTTCCGCGGCATGAGTTCAGGCTTGTGTCCGAGGTGCCATTTGCCGATGCAGATTGTCGAATACCCAAGCGGCTTAAGAACTTCAGCAATGGTTATCTCCGAAGGAGGCAAACCAACATCGTTAATGCCGGAGTCAGGAGCAGGATTGCGGGTAACGTGACGAAAAGGATAACGTCCCGTCAGCAGACTGGCTCGGGATGGCGCACAAAACGGCATGGGCACATAGAAATCCGTAAAACGAACGCCTTCTTTCGCCATGCGATCGAGGTTCGGCGTCTGGTTCGTCTTACTCCCGTAACAAGCCAAGTCGCCATACCCCAGGTCGTCGGCGAAGATGACGATGAAGTTAGGCGGTTGCTGCGTCTGCCCGAATAGCGGGGCAACGGCTCCGGCAAGAAACTGGCGTCGATTCAAATTCGTTGTCATTTGCGCGATTGTGGATTCGCTCCACCATAGTACGGACTCGAATCCCAGATGATCGTCTGACCGGTCGCCCGTGGATCTTGCCCTTTCTTCAAGCCGTCGTCAAGCATCTTCGAAAACTTCGCCCGCGACGATGCATACTTTGGTTCCCTCGCCACATTCACTTGCTGTGCGCTATCGAGCTTTAGATCGTACAACTCCTCAGCCGGGCGCTTCGCGCAAGCGAGTTGATAAAATCTGCCGAACTCCGGCGAATCTTTGTGCGAGACCACGAACTCTTTCGATGGACCGTTGTCGATGTCCCCGAAATGAGGTGGATCGCCGGAAGGCCAACGATCCGTCTCGTAATTGCGAACGTATAAGAAGTCGCGCGTACGAACTGCCCGCATCGGATACCCGACACCACCTGCTCGCATCTGCGTGTGCCTCTCGCGGCCTGTAAACACTCGATCGCGCTCTTTTTCGACAATCCCTGCTTTCTTCGATTGAAGCAGCGGCAGCAAACTTCGGCCAATCATACTCTCAGGTATCGCGAGTCCCGCAGCCGCAAGAAAAGTCGGCGCGAAGTCCGTGTGGCTCACAAAATCATCCACCACTCGACCGCCTCGGACGGCCGCGGGCCAGCTGATAGCGAGCGGCATGCGCGTTCCGGAATCGTACAGGTTCGTCTTGGCCCCAGGAAACGGCATGCCATTGTCACTCGTAACCACCACCAACGTATTCTCAAGCTCACCCGCCTTTTCAATGGCAGCCAGGATCGCGCCCACATCCCGGTCGAAGCGCTGAACCTCGAATAAGTACTCAGCAATGTCCTTGCGAACTTCCGGAGCGTCTGGCAGCCAAGTCGGAACTTCAATGTCTTCCAGCCGAAAACCGGCCTTCAACGCCGAACCTTTGTCATATGGTCGATGTGGATCAGTACTTCCAAACCAAAAGCAGAACGGCTTGTCTTTCGGCCGCGATTCCAGGAAGGCGCCGAAGCCTGCAAAATTAGCGCCTGCAGGGTTGCGCGTCCGTCCCGCGGCTTCGAGATTTCCCGGACCCCAGCCCTTCCCCTGCAACCCGACGTGATAACCCGCCGCCTCCAACAGATCCGGATATCCAATGAACTTCTTCGACAGCCTGCTCCATAAGTTCCCGCCTTCTTCGAGACGCCAGAAGTGCTGCCCGGTAAGAATGGCGCCCCGCGAAGGCGTACATGAGGGCGAAGAACAAAACGAATGTGTAAATCGCACGCCGGTCTGGCCAATGCGGTCGATGTTCGGCGTCGAGACGCTTTTATATCCAGCCGAGCTCGTGTGAAGGTAGGAGTGGTCGTCCGCGATCGCGAATAGAATGTTCGGTCGCTTGCTGCGTTGTTGCCCAATCGCCTGCAACGCGGACAACGACAGCGCGCCGGCCATGGCCTGACGGCGGGTGAAGAGATCATCGTGCACTATCGGATTCTAACGGAAACAGTTTGCAAAGTCCTTACAAATGGTTTGCGACCCGTCCCCGAAGCGTCGCGTCCAAAGGCATGTAGGTACTTGAAAACATGAACTTTGATAAACGTTCCTTCATCTTGGCGGCGTCGCTCGTGCTAGCGTCCGGCGCAGCCTTCGCACAGGCTCCATCCACGGAAACGCCCGCTGAGCAACAGCGACAGGGTAAACGCGATCACAGAGGCGGACAAGGTCGCATCGCGGCAGCTCTCAACCTGACGGACACGCAGAAAGAGCAAGCTAAGGCGATTCACGAGAAGTACAAAGCGTCTAACACCGAAGTCCGCACGCAAATGCGTGATCTCCGCAGCCGAGCCGAGGCGGCGAAGCAGGCCAACAATACAGCCGAACTCGATCGCATCAAGCAGGAGCGGGAAGCCGTATTCGCGAAAGCGAAAGAGTCTTGGAACGCAGAACGAACCGAGATTCGATCCATCCTCACGCCCGAACAGCAGACCAAGTTTGACGAAATGGCCGAGCGTCGTGGCAAGCGCGGACGCGGATAACACTCAATCGTAGAGGGGCGTGGCGCCGCGCCCCTTCTCCCTACACATATACTAGGCATGAATGCCGAACCGACTGCTTTGTGCTGTGTTTATCGCTGCGCCCGTTTTCGGACAGATAGCGACCACAACGAGCGTCACTGTTCCGAACAATCCCATTCAAATCGGACAGACGATTAGTTTGACGGCAGCGGTTTCTCCGGCCGCGACTGGAACAGTCATGTTTGTAGAAGGGTTCAACGTCTTAGGAACCGCCCTTCTCAATGGATCCTCCGTCGCGGCACTGAACCTGCGCTTCCCTGTCCCGCGTACGTATCGCATTCGCGCTGTGTACTCGGGTTCTCCGTCGCATGCGGCAAGTATCTCCGCCCCGCTAGCATTGATGGCCCGCTCTCTCACACCAACCGGGTTTCTCACGCCGTTCTCCATACCGACGCCACGAATATCAGCCGACTTGAACCGCGACGGCATACCCGACATCGTGACAGCCGACCTGCTGGTCTTTCTTGCGAATGGGAACGGGACATATCAATCTCCGAAGCTCGCCGCTCCCTCCAAGTTCCTCGGCGCGATTGCGGACTACACCAGTGATGGCAGGCCAGACATTCTCACTCAGGACGGATTTCTTCTGCAAGGCAATGGAGACGGCACGTTCGGTTCTCCACAGCCCACAACGCTTAATGGAAATGTGGCGCCTTCCTCCGTCGACCTCAATCGTGACGGGAACGCAGATGCCATCGTGGATGTTCCCGGCGTCGGCCGGCTGCCTGGGTCCACGGTCTATGCGTTAGGCGCGGGTACCGGGTCGTTTGCCCCCCAGCAACTGATCCCAGGCCCTCGAACGGTTGGCATCACAGATTTCGACGGCAATACCGCAGCCGATGGACTCTATATCCTCGTCACGTCAGTTCCTGTCGGGGCATCAGCTTTCTTTGATTTGACCTCGTCTAATATCGCGCAGCTTGCCGTCTACCCAAATCAAGGCATCCTCACCGGAGACGTCAACGGCGACGGGCTCGATGACGTGATCACAAATCGATCTGTACAAGGGACCACGAAATGGGATATTGTCACCCAGCTCAGCGACGGCGCGCGCTCCTTCCTTCCGCCGATCTCCGCCACAGTCGCGCAACCTATGAGGGCTGTCCAACTGGTCGATTGGAATGGCGATTCGAAGCTCGATCTCATCGTGGCGGAAACGCTCAATTCGTCCACAGTAGCGGTATCGTATCTACCTGGAGTGGGAACCGGTGTGTTCGCAGTGGGACTTCCCATCGGCACGTTCCCCGCCACCAGCGACCCGATCGTCTCTGAAGTCACCGGCGACGCTTATCCTGACCTCATATTCTATGGTGCGGAGACAAAAGTCTTTCCGGGATCGCCGCATACCACTGCGCCAGTCGGATTTACAGCTCCTGTGTCGATAACGCCTGATGCAGGCGAGGGCAATGCGAAAAGTTTCGTCGTGAAGTATTCCACCAGTGTTGTCAATGGCGCCTCTTCACCGGTCATTTCCCTCGCCTATGTCCTCTTCAACGCGATCATGTCTGGCAGCGAAGGTTGTTTAGTGGAGATCTCGATACCAACAAGGACATTTCGACTTTGGTCCGATGCATCGCAGAGTTGGTTAGGACCGATTGCGCCTGGGGCGCCGGCCGCACTCACCAATAGTCGTTGTACGCTGACGGGCTCGGGTTCACAGGTCCCCCAGCCTGTGATCAAGGGAACCGTAGCCGAGCTCGACGCTGTGTTGAATCTCAGCTTCTCATCGGCCTTTGCAGGAACCAAGAATGCATACGGACTCAGCATTGGCTCAGACGGAGTCAACAGCGGCTGGAAGCAGTTGGGCGTATGGACCATTCCGATGGTCGGCCCCGGCAACCCCACTATCACTCCCGGAGGAACACCCTCAGTAGTGTCGCTGACGCCAGCTTTAGGGGCCGCCTCAACAGGCGTCTTCACTGCCCAGTTTTCCCATACGGCCGGAGTAGGTGGACACTATCTCGGATACATGCTGTTTCTGCCGACACCCAACGTCGTCAACTTTGTCGCTACAGGCAGTTGCCTGGTGGAATACAACCGCATCAGCGGCGGAATGCGATTGATCGATGATGCCGGAACCGGCTGGCTTGGCGGCACTTCCGGCTTGACCATCGGCGTGCCGGGGAATTCGCTGTCGAATTCATTTTGCACAGTGGATATCGCGAACGCCACCGCCGTGCTTTCCGCCACGAGCATGACTGTCACTGTCCCGATTACGTTCTCGACAGGCCTAGGCCAACGCCTCGCGACATTCGTGCAAGAACTGGACGTCAGCGGAACCTGGACCGGCATGACGCAGTTCGGCAATTGGACGAACATTGGCGGCGGTCCTCCGGCCCCGGGACCCTCCATTACCACTTTTAACGCCGTCCAGACCGGCGCAACGCAGGTCATAACTATTGCCGCGAACAGTGGCGGAACGATCGCGCCCTCGCACATTCATCTCCGCATCGGAACCAGCATCGTTGGAGCGCCGGTATGCCATGTGGTCTTCGCTACACAGAGTGGCGCAGTCGCCTTGATCAATGATGCGGAAAATGCTCTGGTTACCGGTGGCTTCGTGACCATCGGCGCGAATCAATTGCTAGCCAATGCGCGGTGCTCATTTCAAGCCGCGCAGGTCACTCGGACCGTAATCGGAGGACAAGCGACGGTCTCCGTGCCCTTGTCATTCACAAACTTCTCCGGCCCTCGAAACGCTTACGTGAACGTCTTCGACAATCAAGGCCGGCTAACACACTGGCAAAATTCCGGGACTCTGACCCTTCCATAGCCTAATCGAGGGGTACTATACAGTACTCCTCTATACCCCGGTACATAGGTTCTGGACCTTGTCGGAAGGGTGACGCCATGTTACAAACGCTTATCGATGCCTGAGTCCGCTCCTTTACGCGAAGACCGAATCCGCTCATTAGCTGTTCGCTTCAAAAATAATTTGCTAACCACCGACGACCTCGCTCGGGAACTCACCATGCTCACTCGAAGTGAGCGATCCGCGCTGGTCGAGTTCCTGGCCGCGCTGGATAAAGGGCCGATAAAATTCAAGTGGTCTTACTTCGACCACCGCAACTAAGCGCCGCCCTTACTGCAAAACTTCGCGTAGCGCTATTTGCGTAACACTATTCGACCCGCCACTAAAAGGAGCGGTTGGTTGTACGTTAATTCTCGCAACTTACTATTAGATCTCGCGCAAAGCTTGCATAGGCGCAATGTTCGACGCTCTCCGTGCGGGCAGCCAAGCCGCCATCCACGCCGTGAACGTCAGTAGCACGACGGCGCCAGCCAATGGAATCGGCGCACTTGCCTTGACACCATAGAGCAGGCCTTCGATCAGCCTTGCGCACGCTGCGGCGCCGCACAACCCAATCACGATACCGGCGACGGTCCATCCCGCCGCCTGGCGCAGCACCATCGAGCGGATGTCGCCCGCAGTCGCGCCCAGCGCCATCCGCACACCGATTTCACCCGTCCGCTGCACCGTCAGCAGAGCCATCACACCGTATAATCCGATCCCCGCCAGCAGCACCCCAGCCGCCGCAAATCCGCCAAGCAGCATAGATTGAAAGCGTGGGCGCGTACGCATGTGTCCCACGCGGTCCACAAGTGTCTCGAGCTCGACCGTTAATCGCGGATCGAGCTCACGAAACGCCTCGCGTACGAAAGGCATCACGCGGTTATCGGCTTGAAGGAGTACGTATTGCCGCGCAGATTCGCGGTTGCTGAGAATGTAGATTTCTGGGTTGGAAGTCGCCGCCAATCCGCTGTTGCGCACGTCGGCAACGATGCCGGTCACTTCGAGCGTTGCCTCTCCCGAAAGCACGATACGACGTCCCAACGCGCTCTCGCCGGGAAACAGCAACGCAGCCATCCCTTCGCTCAGGACGATCGCCTGCTTCTCACCTTCAACGAATACGCGCCCTCGCCGTATCGGTATGCGGAGCATACGGAAGTACGACGGTGACACCGTGCGCACCGTCACAACTCCTCCCGTCGGTCTGCTCTCATCAGGCGACCGGTCTTCGACATGAATGCTCGAGAAGCTCCTGCCCTGTGCACGGCCTTCGGGCGGTAGCGAGTCCGCGATTCCGATTGCCTCCACACCCGGTACCCCCGCCAGGCGTTCTGACAAAGATTTCCAGAATTGCGCGCGCTGCGAAGGCTGCGGATATCGTGCCGCGGGCAACTGCGCATATGCAGAAAATAAGAACGAAGTTTCCATCCCCAGGGGCACGTTCGCCATGTTGCGCACGCTCTGCATCAATAATGTTGCGCCGCACAACAGGATCAGCGACAGCCCTATCTGCGATACAACCAGCGCCGGCCGCAACCAGTCGCGCCGCCGACCTGCGACTCGGCCGCCCGTCAATGTTTCGGGGGCTGGACTCCGCAGCGCCGGAGCAAGCCCGAATAGCATCGACGCCGTGATCGTCGCGAGCAAGGAGAATCCTGCGATCCGCCAGTCAAGCGTCGCTTCTTCCAATCGTGCAATCCCCGCCGGCGCGAGTGCTCGGAACACATGCAGCAACACCGCCGCAATCAGCAATCCGATCAAACCGCCAAGAACGCCCAGCAACAAGCTTTCTGTTAACGTCTGCCGCGCCAGCCGAGCCTTGCCCGCGCCGATTGCCGCCCGCAACGCAAGTTCCCGCCTTCGCGCGGCGGTTCGCGCCAGCAGCAGGTTCGCTACATTAGCTACTGCGATCAACAGCACCAGCGACACTGCGCCCAGCAACAACAGGGCGGCTCGTCCGCTGTCCCTTACTTGCCGGTCGCGCAAAGGATTGACGACAAACCGCACTTCTTTCCGAAATCCGCGCGGAATAGATTTCAAAGCTTCTTGAAAGAACGGCTCCATCCGCGTTCGCGCTTCGAGGGGAGTGACTCCAGGCCGCAGCCGGGCGAATGCCGTCAACAGCATCGATGGCGCCGAGGCCGGTTTGTTCTCCTCGAACTGCAGGACCTGAAGCACGTCGACTCGAGACAACGATGGCGTCTCAAAATATTCCGGGAGAACGCCTATAATCGTCGTCCTGTTCCCGTCGATGTCCAGAGTCTTCCCCGAAATTTCGCTGCCGCCAAAACGCTCCCTCCAAAGTGTCCCGGAGATCAGTGCCACCTTAGGCGCCCCCACCCGAGCGTCGTCTTCGCTGAAATCCCGCCCCACCCGCGGCCGGTATCCAAACACGGAAAGATAGTTCACGCCCGCGCCCATACACCGCAGCCGCACCGGATTCAACTCTGACAAGCTGCAGTCGTTCGGTCCCGCCGTCACGGTCATCGCGGCGAACGGTGTCGGCTGCTTTCGCCACGCCATATAGTTCTGATCGAGGATGAACTCGCTTGCGCCTCCAATCGGCGCAGTCATCCCAAACCACACCAACTCACGCTCGTTCGCATACGGTAGCGGCCGAAAAAGAATGCGGTCGACAAAACTGAAGACCGCCGTCGAGGCGCCGATGCCTACCGCCAGAGCCGCCACAGCCGCCACCGTAAAACCTGGTGAATGCGCGAACCCGCGCATCGCGTAACGTAGATCTTGGCCCATTTGATCCAGCCAAACGGGAACGTTAACCGATCTCACTTCTTCGCTGATCAGCGTGCGATTTCCGAAAGCACGCTCCGCCGCCCTCCGCGCCTCAGCCGGATCCATGCCCGCGCGCTCGTTCAACTCGGCTCGCATCGCAATGTGCGACTCCATCTCCTCGCGCCAGCTCATACAAACCTCAGAAGCCGCGCCATACCCCGAGCCACTGTCGCCCACTCCTGCTCGACCTTTGCCAGGCGCTTCCGACCAGCCGGTGTCAATCGATACAATCGCGCGCGCCTGCCCGCGGCCGTCGTCGTCCACTCCGCTGCCAGCGTCCCGTCTTTCTCCAGCCGGTGCAGGGCCGGATACAGCGATCCTTCTTCAACTCCCAGCAGCCCACCGGACGCCTCCTCACATGCAAGGCTATGCCGAACCCATGATTCGGCCCGGAGTCCAGGGACTTGAGAATTAGAAGCTCGAGTGGCGCCATATATAGAAATCTACCCTAGATCACTAGGGACCGGTTGTCAATACTCCCTGAACAGTCGAGTGGGGTCGTGGGGAACGGGAGTAGAAACTATCCCTCGCACACGCTGATGGCGGCTTTGATTCACGCCCGGTTGGCTGCGAACAGAATGCCTCGTTCTGTTTAGCGCTTCCCGATACGTCTACTCTTACGAGATCCTGTGATTGGTCCCTAAACAGGGGCGAAGCTCCGATCTTTGTCAAGCGGAGCCGCCCGGTTGAGAGAGCGCAGCGCGGGATAAAATGCGTGTTCTACCCGACGATCTCTAGCGGCCTGATCTTTTGCGCCTTGGCAAGATTACAGCGAGAAGGCCAGTAACAAAGAGTGCAAACGAAGCTGGTTCGGGAACTGGATTAGAGGCGACTGTAGATATTGCGCCAACGGCATCTATGTCCGCTCCGACTGTAACTCCGTTCTGGTCGCCCTCGTTCGTGTCATCAATGAGTCGTACGTACGAGAACATACTGCCGAGGCCAAAGCCGAACGCATCTATGTCCACTCCAGCGGTGCTGCCAAATACTTTACCGACAGGGTTCCATATCAAGCCATCAGTACTGATCTCTACAAACGTGTCCTCTACATCCCCCCCAATCTCAAATACCCACAGATCGAGTCCGTTGTCGCCACTACCGGTGAGTTGGTTGTCGACAAACCGGAGAATGATGCTGCCACCATCGCCGAGAGTCACATACTGGCAATCGCTCTGAGTCGGGCAGCTACTCGCTCCCGCGAAATCAGGAAGTCCGATTGCGTTGAAGGAACCTCGGTATGGAGTTGTAGGATTTGAGCCGACGAAGCCGGGTGAGTATGAAACCACCTCATCAGCAAACGAGATTGCTCCTTGCGGAAAGTCAACACCACCAATGACAGCGGCATTTAATCGAAAGACAAAACACACAAACAGGATCACGAAGAAAACAGATCTCATTTTCAAAACATCACTCCTTTGATCGCGTAGCTTACCACATTCGAATTGACCGCCAAGGTACAGCCTTCGACGTTTCGAGAAAAACACCGCTTAGGATCTAGGAGGAACCCACCAGATCCGCCGCGCCAGTTGCTCCAGAACCACCCCCAAACAGGAAGTGACCACATCCAAGGCTTCTTCGCGTTCCCAATCCCGTTCAAGCTCCTGTTCCCCGACGACTCGGAATAATGCGCCTTCAGCGGAGATAAGACGCCGGCACGAGTTCTAGATAGGAATGATCTGAGCCGTCGGATCCAGACGCCGCAGGTCATTCGGATCGCTCGTGACTATGGGGTCTCGTCGCTCTCTGGCAAGGATCACCACTGACGCGTCGATGATGTCCGACGACGTGGCCGCGCCGCAGAGTTCGCCGCAGGAACGGGCAAGCTGCTCATCAAGAGGGATAGTCTCCACCTCATCGCCTCGCAAGAACCGCGATAGAGTAGCCTGAACCCTACCGTCGCGCCATGCTTGTCCCACAACGCCCACAGGCACTCGGAAGGCCCGACCTTGAGCTAACGCTCGATCGAGTAAGGCGATCATGCGCTTATCACCGCGATCGAGGGCGATCAGCGCGCCGGCGTCCAACACTATGCCCGCCGTCGTGCGAGTGCGCGTTCTGCCCATCTTAGGTCCTTCGCAGCCGGCTCACCGTATTGTTTGATCAGATCCCGCAGCAGCGCCTGGAGAGACTCGCGCTTCTCGTGCTCCGCGAGGACCCGTGCAATATAACCCGAAACCGAATCGGCTCTTCCGGCCCGGACTTCGCGGTGGACTCTCGCCAATTGATCCTTGGGTAAGCTGATAGCAATCTTTGAGGTGGTCATACCAGCATCATACCGCTCGTGAACCGGTGGCGACTTCAGACGCGATCGGCGACTGCTGATTTCATCTGGCGCCGCCACCAAAATTGATCTAATTTTCCAAGCTCAAACCCTCGGGATCAGGTTTGATGCGGGCGCGAACTCCGCGTATCCGCTCTACCAGACTGCGACCTTCCGGAATCACATCAGTGTGAAGGGAAGTCGCTCCCGCGTCACGCACCGAAAAACCCCATCCACAGCTCGAGTGAAACTCAATTTGCCTTCTTATCTATAACTTGCATTTCCAACCACCCGTTAGCCCCAACTCGTCGTGCTACAAACAAATCAAAGCGCTCGCGCCATCTTCGGCCGAGCGCTTTTTTAATTCCCAAAGCACAAGGAAGCAACGAATGTCATCCGACGCGAAGATCGCCGCAAACCGCGCCAACGCTAAAAAATCCACGGGTCCTCGAACTGCAGCGGGCAAAGCGGTCTCCAGCCGCAACAACATGCGCCACGGTCTTACTGCGAAGCAGCTACTCCTCGACACCGAAGATCCGGCGCAATACGAGGCGCTTCGCCAGGATCTCATCGACTCGTACCGGCCCGCCAATGGCGCCGAGCTCATGCTCGTCGAAGAAATCGCTCAAAACTTCTTCCGACTTCAGCGAGCCCGCAACATCGAGGCCGAGAACATGAATATGTGCGCCGGGGGCGCGGATCCCATTATCAAGTTCGGCTGTGCGCAGGGCCACTTCGACAGCATTCGCCGCTACATGACATCCATCGAACGAGCCTGGCATCGCGCTATGCAGCAACTGGAAAGGATGCAGACAATCCGTGCGCGTCAGATTGCGGAAGTAGAGGAAATAGAAGAGGCAGAAGTAGAGGTCGAACTGAAAGACCAGCCTACCGCGTCACTCGAACCGACGCAGCCACGGCCTTGCGGTATTCAGCGGCCTTTTGTAGTACCTGCGGAACGTTCAGAGTCAGAACGCGTCGATCCCGCACAACCACCCGGCCATTGACCACGACGTGCTGCACGTCAGATCCCTTCAGCGCATACACAAGCTGCGAATAGACGTTGTACATCGGCGTTGCATGGGGAGCATCGGTCCGGACGAAAACAAAGTCCGCGCGTTTGCCTGTTTCGAGCGACCCAATTTCTTTCTCAAGGCCAACGGCGCGCGCTCCTCGCAGTGTCGCCATCTCGAATGCCTGTTCAGCACTTAGCGTGACAGGATCCATCGATGTGACCTTCTGCATCTTCGCAGCGAGATCCATCTCTTCAAAGAGATTCAGATCATTGTTGCTGCCCGCGGGACCATCGGTTCCCAACCCTACGGCGATATCGGCCGCCAGGTATTTCATTACCGGGGCGATACCGCTCGCCAGTTTCGTGTTGCTTGATGGGCAATGCGCAATGCCGACGCGTCGGTCTTTCAAGACGCGTAGATCGTCGGCATTCACCCAAACTCCGTGCGCGGCGAGCGTGCGGCCATTCAGCGCCCCAAGGCTGTCGAGCAGCTTCGTCGGCGTCATTTTTCGCTTCGCGTCGAGATCGTCGTTTTCCTTTTTGGTTTCCGACAGATGGATCAGCAGCGGAGCGTTGAACTTATTTGCCAAGGCCCGGGAAGCCTTCAATGTTTCGTCCGAATTGGTATAAACAGCATGCGGAGCAATAGCGGGAACAATCAAATCATCATTCCGGAAACGCTCGAGGAACGCTTCTGCGCGCTTCAACGCGTCGGCGGGCGTCTTGGCGTCGGCCACCGGAAACCCGATCACAGTCTGACCAAGGATGCCGCGCATGCCGCATTCCTTCGTGGCTTCAGCGATGATCTCTTCGAAGTAGTACATGTCCGCATACGTCGTGGCGCCGGACAGCAGCATCTCTGCGCATGCCAGCCGAGTCCCCCAGCGCACGAACTCCGGCGTAACGTTCTTGGCTTCGGCTGGAAAAATGAACTTCTCCAGCCAGTCTTGAAGCCGCATATCATCCGCGATGCCGCGTAACAGCGCCATCGGAGCGTGTGTGTGGGTGTTGATGAGACCGGGAATCAGGATCCCGCCTGGATTGTCCATCCGCTGTTTGGCTTCGAATCGCTTTTCGATCTCCGCCTTCGTTCCCACCGCCGCGATGCGTGTCCCGCGAACCGCAACTGCGCCGTTCTCGATAACGCGTCGCGAGGAGTCCATCGTGACCACATACCCGGCGCTGACCACTAAGTCGGCCGTCTCGGCGAATGCCGGAACTACGAGCAGGATCGGGATGAACCTACAAAAACGAAGCATCGAACGGCCTTGGGAACAGCGCCTTCAACTGGATCTCTTCCGTCTTGCCCTGCAAGTTCACAAGAACGACTTTGATATCGCCGCAGAACTCCCAAAGAATTTGCCGGCACGCTCCGCACGGTGGAGTCAACACATCTGTATCGGCCGCGATTGCTATGCGGCGGAACTTACGCGATCCTTCCGACATCGCCTTGAACACAGCGATCCGTTCCGCGCACATCGTCAAGCCGTACGTCGCGTTTTCGATGTTACAGCCTGTATGGATTCGGCCGGCCGAATCTTCCAGCGCCGCGCCGACCTTGAAGTCGGAAAATACTGCGTGCGCGTGGCCTCGAACGCTCATGGCAGCGTCGAGCAAGGGGTCCGACATCGTCTTCATTTAGCCCTCCGCGTTCAACTTCGGAATCACAGCCTTCAGCAGCCGCACGAACGTCTCCCGAACCTGGCGGCCGGTTTCGAGAACTTCATTGTGGTCGATCTTTTGTTTCAGGATGCCGGCCGCCATGTTCGTCACGCAGGAGATCGCCAGCACCCGCATTCCCATGTGGTTCGCAACGATGGCTTCCGGGACCGTCGACATTCCCACCAGATCGGCCCCGATAATTCGCAAGAACCGGATCTCGGCAGGGGTTTCATACGATGGTCCAAGCAGAGCGGCATACACGCCTTCGCTCAATTCAATTCCCAGTTCGGCGGCGGTCTGTTTGGCGATCTCGCGAAAACGCAGATCGTAAGCTTCGGTCATGTCCGGAAAGCGCGGCCCGAAATCATCCTCGTTTGCGCCGGCCAATGGATTTACGCCTTGCAGATTGATGTGGTCGCTGATTGCAACCAGCCCGCCTCGCTGCAGATCGAGGTTGATTCCCCCGGCTGCATTCGTCAATACCACCGACTTGACTCCCAGAAGGTGGAGCATGCGTATCGCATACGTTACGCGGCTGGGAGCATACCCTTCGTACAGATGCGCGCGACCCGAAAGCACCGCCAGGTTCACACCTGCCAGCGTGCCGAATACCACCTTGCCCGCATGTCCGATTGCCGTCGAACGCGGCCATCCGGGAATCTCGGTATATGGAATTTCGATCCCGTCGGTCAGTTCGTCGGCAAATCCGCCCAAACCGCTGCCGAGCACCACACCGATCGAGGGTGTCGCCCTCATTTTTCCCTGCAAATAGTTCTTAGTTTGCTGAAACATACGCAAAGAGACAGATCGGCAAAATATGCTTATAACAACATGCCTGCGATGCAGGCAGACATGAAATTGGCCATCGATCCGGCCGCGACAGCGCGTACGCCCAAGCGGGCCAAATCGGATTTGCGCGTGGGAGCCAGGGCTCCTATACCGCCGATCTGGATGGCGATCGAACTTAGATTTGCGAATCCGCAGAGTGCATACGTCGCGATCACGAAGGAGCGAGGATCCATTTGACCCTTCATCGGCCCCAGCTCCAGAAACGCGACAAACTCGTTCAACACCAGACGCGTGCCCAACAGGTTGCCGACAGTCGCGCAGTCGTTCCAGGCGACACCCATCAACCAGGCGATCGGCGCGAAAATCACACCAAAGATACCTTGCATCGACGCTGGAAGCCATCCGAATCCAGGGACGCCGTGCACCCATCCCAGAAGCCCGTTCACCATTGCGATCAGCGCCAGGAACGCAATCAGCATGCCCCCGATATTCAGCGCGAGTTGCAACCCGTCGCCGGCTCCGCGAGCGGCTGCATCGATCACGTTGACCCCCGGCTTTTCCACTTCCACCTTGATGTTGCCGGCGGTCTCGGGAGTCTCCGTCTCGGGGATCATGATCTTGGCGAGCATGATGGTCGCCGGAGCCGTCATGATTACGGCCGTCAGCAGGTGCGTGATCTCGACGTGCGCAATTTTGACATAAGCTGCCATTACTGCGCCGGAAACGTGCGCCATACCGCTCGTCATAATCGTGAACAGCTCGGATTGCGTCAATCCCGCAAGGAACGGGCGAATCGTCAGCGGCGCTTCCGTTTGTCCCATGAAGATGCTGGCGGCAACGCTGGTCGATTCAGCGCCGCTGGCGCCCATTACCTTTTGCATCACGACCGCCATGGCGCGTACCACGATCTGCATCACGCCGAGTTGATAGAGGATCGCAAACAGGGAAGCGATGAAAATTACGATCGGCAAAACCTGAAACGCGAAGATCACGCCAAAAGGGCCGCTCTTTGCGCCGAGCGGCCCGAAAAGAAACTGGCTTCCTGCCTCTGCATATTCGAGCAGAGCATTGACTGCGACGGATGCGATTTCGAACAACTTACCGAAGTCCGTCTTCAGCACGAGGAACGCGAAACCGAACTGCATCGCCAAGCCCCACATCAGGACTCGTGGCTGAATTGCGCGGCGATTCGTCGAGACCAGAAACGCCACGCCAAGGATCACGGCCAGCCCGAGCAGGCCCGTGAACCGGTCCATTTAGCCAACCACTTCAAGAATCAGGTTGCGCTCATCAGGCGCTGTCGAAGAGATACGGAACGCATCCTCGACCATGTCCGCCGCGTCTTCCAGGCGCTCCTCGCGTGTGTAGTAAATCCGGCACAACACCGAGCCCGCATCGATCTTCTGGCCGACTTTCGCTTCGAGAATCACACCGACAGCCGGATCGATCGTGTCTTCGATACGATCGCGGCCCGCGCCAATCATTGTCGACGCCTTGCCGATATCTTCGGCGTTGATCGCGCTTATGTAGCCGGAGCGCGGACACAGTATCTCTCGCGCGCCGCTTGCGTTCGGGAGGAGTTCGAAGCGATCGAGGACTTGCGGGTTGCCGCCTTGTGCCGAGATCACTTCTTTGAACTTGCGGTAGGCGGAGCCATCCAGAATGCGTTCCTGCGCGATCTCGCGAGCACGGTCGATCGAGTCGGCTTTCTTTCCGAGGTGGATCATGCGCGCCGCCAGTTCAATCGAGATCTCATGCAGGTCCACCGGACCGACATTTTGCAGCGTCTGCGATACTTCCATCACCTCGAGCGCATTTCCGATGGCGTAACCGAGCGGCTGATCCATATTCGTGATCAGCGCCTGGACTTTCTTGTTACCCATTCGGCGCCCGATACCCACCATGATCTGCGCAAGCCGGCGAGCTTCCACCTGCTTCTTCATGAACGCGCCGGCTCCCACCTTGACGTCGAGAACCAGGGCGTCCAAACCGGAGGCCAGTTTCTTCGACATAATGGAGGAAGCAATCAGCGGAATCGACTCTACGGTTCCCGTCGCGTCGCGCAACGCGTACATCTTCCGGTCCGCTGGAGCAATTTCATCGGTCTGGCCGATGAAGGCGAGATTCAGCTTCGAAAGCTGCGTGCGGAATTCGTCAATGGTCAGATCGGTGCGGAATCCCGGGATGGCTTCGAGTTTGTCGAGCGTGCCGCCCGTGTGGCCCAGACCGCGCCCCGAGATCATAGGGACCACAACCCCTGCAGCCGCCGCGATCGGAGCGGCAATCAAGCTTGTTTTGTCGCCAACTCCACCGGTCGAATGTTTGTCGACTTTCAATCCGGGGATCAGGGTAAGGTCGACCACCTCGCCCGAACGAATCATGGCTTCCGTCAACGAATCGACTTCGCGATCGGACATTGCGGAAAAGAAAATGGCCATCAACAATGCGGCCATTTGATAATCTGGAATTTCCCCGCTTGTATATCCGTTAATAAGAAAACTGATTTCTTCGGGGCTCAATTCCTCCCCGTCCCGCTTGCGTTGGATAAGGTCGACAGTACGCATTATTGGAACTCAGCGTACCATCTTAAGACCTTGAAAGTAAAGCAACTACAAGCTTGGAAGCGTCATCTGGACCATCGGATAACGGTATTCTTCACGGAAGATTGCGGCGAAAAGTTCCACCATCTCCGGGTGCAGAATGCCGTTCGAGGTCAGAATGTGGGGAGCGCGAACGCCCACCGGTTGGCCGAACATGTCGGTCGTCAGGCCGCCAGCCTCCTCGACAATGACCACCCCGGCCGCCATGTCCCACGGATTCAAGCCGAATTCCCAAAACCCATCCAGCCGCCCACACGCCACGTAGCAGAGGTCGATCGCGGCAGCGCCGGCTCGGCGAACGCCGTGCGTCAGCATTGCCAACTGGTAGTAAAAATGAACGTTAACGTTCTGGTGGCGTCTCCGGCTGGGGAATCCGGTAGCCACAAGCGCATCATCCAGCCGCTCAGCCTTCGAGACTCGAATTCGCTCTCCGTTCAGGAAAGCTCCCGAGCCGCGCTCGGCCGAAAACATCTCATCTCGGGTGGGATCGTAGACTACACCGGCCACCGGCAGACCCGCCCTCTCCAGTCCGATCGAGACGTTATACACCGGGAAACTGTGAGCAAAGTTTGTCGTGCCGTCCAGCGGGTCGACATACCAACAATATTCCGAAGAAACCTGCTGTCCGCCGCCTTCCTCCGCCACAATCGAGTGCGTCGGGAAGGCCGATGTAAGCCGCTCCACAATCAGTTTTTCAGAGGCGCGATCGGCAGCGGTGACTAAATCATACTCGCCTTTCAGCTCAAACCCGATACGTTTTGCGGCAAATTCGTTAATAAGTGCGCCGGCCTCGCGCGCAACGGCCGTCGCAGTTTCAAGAAAGGATTGCATCAGGAAAGTTCGAAGAGGTACTTAATATCGTGTTTATAAAGAAACAAGTTCGGTTGTCCGTCGCGAGTCAGCCGAATAAAATGCTCGTCATAAAATTCGAGCACGCCGTCAATCTCCTGATTGTCGGCAAGCTTCACGCGGACTCTGGCACCGGTCTCTGCCAGTCGCCGAAGATATTTCGGCTCTTCGAAAGTCTGTTCGGGGGCTTTGGTTTTGGAGGATGCCATTCAGCGACTCGTCGCCAGTGCTTCCCCATAATAGCCACTGCGCGAAACCACCCGCAATCCCGGACGCGAAACGCGTATTTCGATCCGATGAAATGGGTCTTTCGTCAGAGGAACATTTCTGGGGTAGAAGCCAATCAGATATTGGGTCCGAAGGTCGCGCAGGATCTCGGCAAACGCCAGGTCCAAGGCCTTGTAGCCGGGAGTGAACATCTTCCCGCCCGTGCTTTGGGCTATGCCGTAAAGCGCATGCTCACCGCCGAGTTGCCTGCCGGCGTCGTTCGTGATCGGCATCGACAAAATGCCATACACCACCGCGTCGGCCTCGTGCGCCGAGCGCATGGCCTCGTGGAAGTTCTTGCTGCTGATGGTATCGGCGCCGTCGGTCACCACGATCATCACGCGGCGTCCTTCCCGATCCTGAATTCGTTCCGCGGTCAGATAGATCCCATCGTAGAGCGACGTTCCGGCCACGCCGCGCAGCTTCTTCATCTCGGCGTCAAACCGTCGAAGGCTGCGCGAGAACGGCACCACCTCTTCCACTTGCCAGTTGAACGTGACGAGCGAGGCGGCATCTTCAGGATGGCCCTCCTTGAAGAGAGCTTGAAGAAAACGCTGTACGGA
>DASQLD010000292.1:0-6535 GCA_035630195.1 Bryobacteraceae bacterium | reverse complement strand
CATCGATCGCTCGTTGCACACGCGCGCGGAACTGCGCCCACGATTCGAGGTCCGGAATGTCATATTGTCCGCTGCACCAACTTCTCGAAACCGCTTCGAACAGCTTCTGCAGCAATCGACCCGCTTCGGGCGAGTGGCGATTTGAAAAGAACTCGTCGTTCAGCCTCCGGATCTCGGGATCGCAATCGACTAACCGCGGCGTTAGCTCTCGCGCAACACGAAACGCGTCGAATTCGTCGAGTTCGGGAACGATCTGAACGTCCGGCCACGGCAGTCCCGCGTCCTGCACCGCTTCGCTGGCGATCTCGACTGTGCGCGTGTGACGGCGCGCAGGACCACTGAAGCAAACATCAAACACTATCTCGTGCCGGACCCAAAACTCACCCAGCTTCCGGGATTGTTCTTCTCCGAGAGCCGATAGCCGGTCGTAATCCTCGGACATGTAGGAAGCCTGTCCATGCCTGACCAAAGTCAGAACGCTCATTCCTTACCAGCATAGTTCGTGCCGTGTAAAGCATTTGCCGGATGTACGCCGCCCCCAGCCGTATTACAATTGCTCCAACTAGCAGTGAAAACGGGCGGGTTGTAATCCGCAGTGCGGGTTAAGGGTGAAAAAAATCCAAAGCAAAGGCGTCAGTGTGTTCTTTCCGGCATACAACGACGCTCTATCCATTTCCGATCTGGTGACCAATGCCTTCAAGGTGCTTCCAACCTTGACAGACGACTTTGAGGTCATCGTAATCAATGATGGGAGCCGCGATCAGACGGCGCAGGTGCTGGGTGGCCTTGCGCAGAGATTCGGCTCTCGCTTTCGTGTCGTCACGCACGAAGAGAATCGAGGTTATGGTGGGGCGCTGCGCAGTGGGTTTGCAGCAGCCACCAAAGACCTTGTCTTCTACACCGACGGCGATGGGCAATATGACGTCCGCGAGCTTCCGAAACTCATCGAGAAGATGTCCGCCGATGTTGGACTCGTTAACGGGTTCAAACTCGAACGGAATGATCCGAAGCACCGGATCTGGATCGGCACAACGTACAACGCCTTTGCTCGGTTCCTGTTTCGCGTCAAGATCCGCGACATCGATTGCGACTTCCGTTTGATTCGCCGGAAGCTCCTCGAGGAAATCAAACTTACCTCAACCAGCGGAACAATTTGTGTCGAACTTGTCCGCAAGGTCGAATTAACCCCTTGGCGCGTTGTCGAGGTCGGCGTCCACCACTATCCCCGGCTGCATGGCCGGAGTCAATTCTTTCGGGTCCGGTCCTTGCTAACCACGCTATATCAGCTCACACACCTGTATGTCATGGTTGGAATCGACAAGTCCGTCGATCGCAGCCGGCGTACGTACCAGTGGATAGCCGAGAAGCGGTAATAAGCTACTTAAGCTCGATCGAGACGAGGTGCTGGCCTCTCGGGAGCGCCAGCACCTTCTCCGCCGCCATCGTTGCCGTTACTTCCTGCCCATCTACTTCTAGCCGCTTCACGTCCCCGTTGAGCACAGCCAAGGCTCTGCTGCCACTCTGATACGACAGTTCGATCCTTTTCCCGATGGACACCGCTGTTCGAAGGCTGCCATTGAAGTGCGTGATCGCGCTTGCAGGGCTCTCCGCCGGCTCCAGCACGAACGACCCAGCCGGTAGCCAGATCGTCTCACCATCCGATACAGGCCATGCGCGGCCATTCACTTTCGCGCCACCCTTCCAGCGCACTCCGAGCGGACGTGCGGATTCGACGATCAGACGATCTCCTGTTCTCTCGTAACGCTTGGCTACCGCGCCGGACGCCGGCAACAGATCCCAGTCAGTTTTCAGAATTGAGTTCTCAAAGTACAACGCGACGCGTTCAAAGGCGCGAGATGCGACTTGAACAAGTTGCATCAGTTCAACACCAGTCTGCTGTTTCGTCGGATAGACGTCCTGATAACGCTCTACGATGTTGATGTCGATCGCCAGCTTGTCGGCTTGCGGTGTGAGCGCAGCATATCGCCGGGCAATCTCGGAATACCGGTCGGGACCAAGATGCCAGACGGTCGCAGGATCCTCGATCAGGAACTGGAAATCATGCTTGCTCAGCATCGGCAGTACAGCAGCGGCATCTGCGCCGACCAGTTCTCGCATCCTCGTGTCGAAGCGATCGTCGACATGCGTTAGAACAATATCCAGATTCGGTCGTTCGCGCCTGGCCTTTTCGAGTTCGCCAAGCCACTCCGATTGCATGCGCTTGGCGAGTCCCGCTCGCCAGTCGAGAAACGTCTTCATCTCTGGCGAATCTGCCTTGGCAGGAAAAAGGGAGTGCGGATCGACGCCTGCCAGATATTCGTACTCTCGGCGAACATTGTCATTCATGGGCGTGAAGCGCGCGGCATTGGCGGCGCCCTCAAGCGACTCGAAGTACAACTCGCCAAGATTTACGCCATCCCAATCGAAGCGTTGAATCAGGCTGTGCGTAGCCGATGCGACCGCTTTGAAGCAGTCCGGATTCTGAAGATTCATCAGCTTCCGCCAGTCGAGATGAGCGTCCTGCAATAACGCGGTCTTCTCGCGCCATTCAGGATGATCGGTCCAGAACTTCTCGCTCACGTGCGGCAGTTCGATCCAGGCGTAGACCAGGATCGCCCTCTTATGACAGGCAGTGATCAGCTTCCGCAGATACTCATCCCGCTCGGCATCGGGCTCGTTGTAGTGCCAGGCTGCGACATGCAGTGCAGAGATTCCAGCCTTTTTCCAACGCTCGGCAAAGTAGTCAAGATCGACCCGGTTGCGATAAGACGAGTCGAAGAAGGCCCAGATGCGATTGCTGGTCAGCGGCGGATGCAAGCCCAAATCAGAGAGCGCCTGAAGAACGTATGGGAATCGTTCATAGCCTCGCGCTCCGGGTTTTGTCGCGACCCACAGCACCGCCCCTTTTCCGCTTCGGATACCCGCCATCAGGGGCGCCCCCGACCATCGGTCGCGGGCGAACACCTGCGCATCTGAAGGTAGCTGGTAGACAGGAAGCTCCTGCGAGTTTTCCCAAACAATCCCAAGCTTCGGAGATCGGGCATCGGTCACGTTGCGGACCACAACGCGTTTGGCAGTCGGCGTAATTCCAAACGCCTCCGCTGTCGCAGAAGCGCCCTCCAAAATACCAAACGAACCCAATTCGATCTGCTGACGCGCCAGCGCGACCGGCACATCCGACGCCTGCTTCAGGGAAATACCAACCGAACCCAAGATCGCTGGCCACGACCCCTGCTCATCGCTCAGAAGCAGAACATTCTGCGCATACAGTCCAGATGCGATCGCAAGACTAACGAGCAAACACATACCAGAGCCCCACTCTCCAATCGGTGTACTTCTTTGGTCTCGGATTGTCTTTCATCACCGTGTACGATCCCTGGAGCGAGTTCACGGAAAATACGAGTGATTTTGGTATGCCCGGCAGACGAAAGCGTATTCCCGGACCTTGCTCAGTCGTGTTTGCCCACGCAAATCGCCGGATATCCGCGGTGAGATTCCAGTTCCAGAGGAGTTGAGTATCGAGCGGCTCAAATGTCCACCCGACCTTGTTCTGCGAGTACACCAGGAAGTCATTGTCAAAGCGGCTGACAAAGACACCGTCGGCGGTCGTCTCGCCAAATATTCCACTCGTCTCAGAACCCAGGTTGCGTCCGATACTGCGCGCGTAGGAGATTCCGCCGCGAAAGTCACTGCCTCGATTGGCCTCGTGGAGATAGCTAAACGACCAACCTGCTTCGCCCCACAGAGTGACCCCTCGCCAAGGTTGCGCCGATATCCCGACCCCGGGTATTGCCGCGCTCTCGGAAAGGCCAACCGGTTGAGCAAGGTTCACGTCCTGAATCCGGCCTCGTATATCTCCCGAAAATCGGGTCGACAGATAAAGCCGCACCGGCAGGTTATTCAGCTTGTACTCAGTCTTGACCTGGGCGTAGGAGAAGACGTCCTTCCAACGAGAAGAGTAGAACGGAAAAACCCAGACGTTGGTGTGTACGCGCGTGAGACCCGATCGTAAATTGCGATAGGCGCGTTCCGCATCGTTTGCGATCTTCGCATCCGAACTGCGACGAGCCAACCGAAACCACTCGATCGCTTCCCGATCATCCTTTAGCATGTTGTACGTCCATCCGAGCTTCAACATCACACTGAAGTCCACCGGATCGTTCTCGTGTGCGATACGCAAGTACTTGACGGCATCCTTGAGGTAGCCGGCCTCGAGACTCCGTTCCGCCAGTGTTTTGGCTTCCATGGAAGTTTGACTTCGCGGTGTTTCGGGACGTTTTCGGAGCGTCTTCGGCATTTGCAAAGCTTCGCGCACGCGATCAGTCACCACATCGTTGTCCGACTTGAGAGCGCGTTCCAAGAGAGGCATCGCCTTCTCAACTTCGTGGCGGTTCAGCAGAAGAAATCCCAGTTGGGCCGCCGACAGACTGTCCGCTTTATCAAGTTCCGTTATGACTCGGAATTGCGATTCGGCCTCATCGCGACGACCCATTTCCAGAAGGAGGTACGCGAATTCTCGTCGGAGCGTGATGTTCGACGGGTCGAACTCGATGGCCGCCTCGAACTCGTAAACGTAGGGATAACGGACGGGCAAGAGTTCGCGAGCCGCTTCTGCCGTCCGGGGTTCAGCTCCGCGAGAAGCCGCAAGTAGCGCGGCACTTGCGCGTTCCGGCGTTCCTTGGGCGCGCCAAACACTGCCAAGACGAAGGAGGAAATCGCGCCGCTCGGGACGTAGCCGCCATGCTCGTTCGTAGTTTCGTCCAGCAGTAGCGAGATCGTCTCGCCATTCGGCCAGACGGGCAAGTTCTTCATGAGCGCTGAAATTTTCGGGTTGAAGTTCGACGACTCGTGACCATCGTTCGATCCCGGTCCGCAGTTCCCCGTCGATATTTTGAAACGCTCGTTCAGCCGTGGCGTTGCCTGTCCGGCGGATTCGGTCGAAAACGCGGCGTGCTGCCGCCTGTTGTTTCGTTTCATGGCACAAAAAGGCGTATTCCAACGCAACGTGATGATCCTCTGGGACCAACTCCATCGCTTCAGCGAAGCGATCGCGCGCGAGTTCGTTTTCTCCGATCTTCAAATAGGCGTAGGCGAGATCTTTGCGGATATCAGCCCGCTTTGGCGCAAGTTCGGCCGCTTGGGTAAAGCGAGCGATCGCCGTCTCGTAATCCTTGGCGCGCAATGCAGTGTAGGCTGCGTCCAAGGCTGCATATTCCGGCCCTGCCGCGACTGCAACAATCGCGACAAGCCCCAAAATGCCCTTCCACCCTCTCACGCATTTCTAGTGCCGGGACAGACACTCTTTTCTCATCGGCTAACCTCGTAGGTAGCACTTATTCCATGACGACTCGCCGTGAAATCATCGCTTTATCCGCAGCTTCAGCGCTTGCGCAGCCCGCAGCGTCTGACTTGCTGACTCAGATCATTCCGAGACATGACTCCAGCGTCGAACGCACGCTGCAAATGCAAGTCACTGATCCCGCAAGCCGGTGGCGCGGGATCTACCCGGATGAATACGGACTCCACAATCCAGGCACAGCGGCCGGCGTCATCGATACTTTATTGACGGCGTACTTGCAGCCGAAATCGAAGTATCACAACGATAAAGCGATACCGGAGCGAATCCAACTAGCGGCAGACTTCCTGACAAGAGTGCAAAGCCCAGACGGGAACATCAATCTTCTCATCACGAACTTCAACTCCCCTCCCGACACCGGTTTTGTCGTCCGCGCGATCTGTCCATCCGTCACGCTGGCCAAGCGCGCGGGCAAGACCGATCTAGTGCGGCTAGTAGAGCCCTTTCTACGCAAGGCCGGGAACGGGATGACGAAGGGCGGGATTCACACGCCTAACCATCGCTGGGTCGTGTCTGCAGCACTCGCGCAACTCTATGATCTATTCGGCGAAGCGGCCTATGTACGCCGGATCGATCAGTGGCTTGCCGAAGGCATAGATATCGATGCCGAGGGCCAATACAGCGAACGTAGCACCTACGTTTACAACCCGATCACGAACAATGCTTTCGTCACGATGGCGGCGAAGTTGAAACGCCCTCAACTGCTCGATCCGGTACGCAAAAATCTCGAAAGCATGATGTACCTGCTGCATCCCGGCTACGAAGTGGTCACGGAATTCTCACGGCGCCAGGACCTGAATCAACGCGGTGACATGGGTTCCTATTGGTTCGCTCTCGCATACATGGCGAACCACGACAAAGAGGGTCGGCTTGCCACCATGGCCAGGCATTTCGCCTCGACACGCGCGCCGCTCTCGGCGTTGATGGAGTATCCGGACCTGGCGACGTCCAATGTAGCGGCGGCGCCGGTTCCCGACAATTACCGCCGCGTTTTCCCTCACAATAGATTCGTTCGCGTTCGACGAGGGCCGGTCAGCGCGACAATTCTTGCCGGCAATCGCAGCCGGTTCTTCACTCTGCGAAATGGACAAGCATCGATCAACGCCGTTCGATTCGCAAGCGCCTTCTTTGGCCGAGGCCAATTTTCGTCGGAATCATTTCAGGATGAAGACGGGATAA
>DASQLD010000291.1:0-14485 GCA_035630195.1 Bryobacteraceae bacterium | reverse complement strand
CGTCGCCACAACGGGTATGCACTTCGCCTGGCGCGAGAGCGCAAAGAACTTCTCGTCGCCCGTTGGATCACTCTCGCCGCAGGTCGCGAACGACTGATACTCGTCACAGAGGAAGAGAACGGGCCGGAACCGGGCGCTTTTGTCCTGCTCCATCTTGGGAATGCGGCCGATCATTGCTCGTTGGAAGTCTTGCTTTAGCAGCGTACCGATGGTCCGAGCGAGGCCCGGATTGGCGGCCACCGGAAAATTAAGTGCAACGACCTTGCCCGATTCGATCAGTTCGGCGAACGGCGGTAGCGGTTGGCCATATTTTCCGTCCCGGTTCTTATCCGGATCGTAGGCCTCCTTCGGAGGGCAGAACGTGTGCTTGACTGAGGGATTGTCATCGAATAAAGATAAGAACACTGAAATACCTTCCACGATCGAGGTTCGCAGCTTTGGTTCGATCCTCATCCAGTCGTTGTCGAACCATCGCTTGACGGCGGCAAACTGAGCCCGCTTCCGGGGATCGCCGGCGCTGGTTTGCGCACCACTTTCCGTCATCAGCTCGTATTGGATGCCTCTCTCCTTGAGCA
Source organism: Bryobacteraceae bacterium (assembly GCA_035630195.1). Taxonomy (GTDB): domain Bacteria; phylum Acidobacteriota; class Terriglobia; order Bryobacterales; family Bryobacteraceae; genus DASQDN01. The sequence goes on along the minus strand of DASQLD010000291.1, from coordinate 13,910 downwards.
GAGCCTCCAACTCGTCCGTCTGGACGGCCCTCATGCGGTGCGCCGGCTCCACGACGTCCCATTGGAACCGGTCCAGCTCCTGGTGGGCGAGAACGGTATCGATGTCTACCAGCACTTCAAAAGTGCTGAACATTTCCTCGCCGCGATGTATCCGATCCCGGAGCAGGGCCGGATTGATCGCGCATTCGTATACGTCGAACAAGGTGACGTAGTCGAATAGTGTCTTGTGAAGCAGAATGATAAACTTGACCAGGTTCGTATAGGCCTGCTGCCAGAAGGGCTCCTTGCCTTTCCCAAACAGATTGTTTAAAAGCGACGCAATGCCGTAAGCAAGGGCGTACGCGTCCAGGTCGTTGTGGAGTGGGTTGTACCGTAATTGGGAGTCAAGGCTGACCTCCAAGTAGTCGTCGCCGCGGCCGTAGCGCTGCAGGAGATCCTTTACCTTGTGGCAGAAGTCGCCTTTGACTTCAAGTACCAGCCCGCCTGGGCGGCTTTCCGGATCGAGCGGGCGGAATCCCAGGATCTGTTCAGCATATGGATACATGCAGCAACTGGTCTTACCCGAACCTATCGCGCCGAATACTGCGATGCCGGTGTACAGCCCGCGTTCTGGAATGGCAAGCCATTGGGGCGTTTCGACGGGCTCTCGCTTCTTGGGGTGGTGTACCTCCCCGATAACAAGGAACAGTTTGTCGCGGGTTCCCGGTGGAGGGTAGAACGGCAGCTTTTGCACGTTCAGTTTGCGGTTTTGCCCGAGGACGAAGATGTAGGCAAAAGAAAGCACCAGGGAGCACGCGAAGTATGGCGTCGAAAAGAGCATAGCTGTGTAGGCCCAATGCAACCCTTGGTAAATGCCGGGCCTTTGGGCGGCTACAAGCTGCACGATCGGGTTCTCGGAGGGGAATGGATAACGCGCGAACAGAAGCGTGCCCGTAACCACCGCCAAGACCAGACAAATGAAACCTCGATTCTCGACCAAACCGCGCAACACCGGTACCCCCTTTTAGACTGCTTGCGCGGCTGGTGTCGATGCCTGCAGCCTTCTCGAGTTGGGCGGTGCGCCGGGCGTAGGCTCGATCGTGCCGCGCCGGCCCAGCCAGGCAGTGAATGCCTTATCCTTTCGAAGTGCCTTGCGAATCACCTCGGTGACCACGTAACTCTGAGGACTCTGTAGGAACTCGCAATAATCCTTCAAACCACGTGCGACGTCTCTATCGACGCGCACTTTGATCTCGTCTTCAGCCGACTTTTTTAGCGGCTGGATGTACGTCCGCATATGTTCTCCTTTTCAGAAGTAAGAATGATCAAGACAGCCTGGGGCGACCCCCACAGCGACGGTGAGGAGCGAGGAGTAGGCTTGTGGCGGCGCAGCTGCCAAAAAGCCGGGGTCGCCCCAGGCTGTCCCACGACCCCGGCCATGGCGTCTTCGCCACGGGCGGGCACCGCTAAAAGAAGCGCACAGCGCCACATAGCTAGCACAGCGGCGAGAGAGATCGATAGAGGGCGCGGTAGAGCCGTCCGTGCACCAGCATGCTCTATCATCCGCACGCGGTACCTCGCCAATTGCCGTTGCTAAGCGTTCCAAAAAGCTGGTAGTTGAACCGTAGGATGTGCGTCTCAAAAATGATGGCTGGACGTGCGTTCGATGACGCCTTCAAGCCCAGGCATCCAAGTACTGCCTCATCCCCGCCGCACTTCCAAGCCTGAAACATACGCTCATAATTCGATCCGTCAAACGAAGCGCGATCCTCGCGGAACTGAATCAGTTTGGCTTGCGTGAAGTCCTTCAAATCGCGTCGCTCGAAAGCATCTCGATTTCGGAAGTAAGCCAGCAGTCGCGCAACCTGCGGATCGAGGGGCGCAGTGGCGCCTAGCGCTTCGGCGAAACGATCAAAGACGCGCCGCGCCTTCGCACACTGGTCTGTAAAACACGCCACGTACAACATGCGAAAGCCCGGCAGGCGTCGCAAAAGCGCTTCATACTGATGCAAGTACCCTTCGAATCCCGACGTGCTGTGCAGGCCCTCGTCGATGTAGCAGAAGTGCACAGCGGAATCGGCATCGGTAACAAAGATTGGATACTTGTCGACGAAGTACCGGGTCGTGCTGTTGGCACTGGAAGTAGCCCGATATAGCTTGGCTGGTAGATGCTCGATATCAATACTGAATCTGCCGCAAAACAAATCAAGCTTCTCGCGTTCCGTCGCAGCGAACTTGCACGTACGATGCTGCAGAACGAAATCAAGGGCCATCACGCGGCACTTGATTGTGAATACCTGGTGCTGCCGTCGATTGCGGTTGTCCGGCTCACCGATCAAGTCATACAGTGGCTTCGAACCGATATGGTAGAGAATACGGTCAGCGCGGTACGTTGTGGCTCGCACATGGTTGTTCCCTAGCGCACGTCGAAGGAAGTTCTCGTCAAGTTGACCGCTGTTTTTGCCGATGAAAAGCGAAAACTGACGCCTGACGAAGTAGCCACTGTGTAGCGCCGCCAAACAGAGAAATGCGGCTTCTCGTTCGGTATAACCTGCGGATTGGAGGCTTTCGATGCGCTCTTCGTTCGTCACGGTTTTCTATATTGCGATCAGACCGGCAATGATTTCGGGATCTTCCAGCGCGGCACTCCGCGGGCGGCTGTCCGGCGCGTAGAGGGCTGGTCCGCCTGAGCCATAAATCTTGAATCCGGCAGCCTGTTTCGCTTGTACTTCCGAGCTCTTGTAATCGCCAGTCGCAAGTTCCAGGTCGACTTTGTCGAGTTCCTGATCGCGAGTTTCGAATTCGATACGGAGATCAGGGAACTGTATACGACCGTTCACCAATTGCAAGCCGTTTTCTGAGGCGATCTGCTGTTTTCGGGCGCTGTAATCGGCTTTAGGATGGCCGCCCTTGCTATTCAATTTCGAGAACACTTTCCTTTTCAGTTCGTAGTCGAGAACCACTCGGCGGATCTTGCCGCCCTCCCCCTCGATCCGCGCAGCTTCCACCTGGTACATGCGGTATATGCCCGCGTCGTGAGGGACCTCATTCGGCTTCACAAATCCTGCGTAGAACTCCTGAGGGCCGCGTCCCGCGTGCTCTCCGGCCTGCACCCGTTCCGCTTGCTTTCGCCCGCGTCGAGTTAACACCAGAACAGTGAACTGTCGGCCTGATTTGCCATGCTTCACCGTCCTTTGATCTACGAGGCCAAGGCTCTTCAGACTGCGTAAATCCTGTTTAAACGCGGTTTCCCGGCCATCGTACTTGTGCCGGATGATGTCCTCGGCATTGACCGTACGGAACCGTCCCACTTCGGCGAGCATCGCCTTCTGTTCGTCATTTACACCCGTGCGGGGATCCCGAAGCCGTCCAGCGCGCCCGATATCGCCCTCGAGCCTCCTATCCTCGTGCGGAATATCCAGCGAGACACGCACTACGCCGGCTCGTTCGGCTGCCGCAATCATTAAAGCGGCATCCCGGCTCGCATCGTATCCGACACCTTTCTTTTGCAAGCCCTTCGCGCTGTACTCACGACCGATGGCGGATCCGCGCACAGTTTCACCTTTCCATCGGAAGGAGAAGCCGTTGAGCCGCCCGCTCGATTGCATACTCGGAATGACAGTCACCCCTCGTCCTGCCAGCCGTGCGACGAACTCAGGAGCGGCAGGGCGTTCCGCAGCAACGGAATCGATAATTTGAGCAAGCTCGTTTAGTTCAAACGAGCGCTCAACTGTCGGGTCCGCGCGCCTGGAGGAGCGAGTTCCGGCCGCGCGCCGCTCTTGAAATTCTTCGGAAGAGCCGCCGGAAACTCGCCCGCCAGTGCCACTAGTACCATTTCGGCGTGACTCGTCCCAATCTTGTTCGTAGTCCCTGTTCGGAATGCCGCGGCTCATTTTCTACTCCGAAAGTTGGTCAGTCAGTTCGGCGGAAATGCTCGAACCGGTGCGCAACTGCTTCTCGACGTGTGCCAGCTTCCTTCCCGTGTCTTTCAAGAACATCTTGCGGTTGACCGTGTACGTTACAGCCGCGATGTTCACGAACAGGACGCAACAAAATGAGACGATCGGCGCTGAGTAGCGGGCAAGGATGAGATCGCGATACGGCGCAAGAAACGACAGTTCAGAGAGTACGTACATCGCTACTGCAAGCCACACGAGCGATGCCACAAAAACAGAGTTCGCGATCATCGTACTGGTTCAGCTCCGAACGCCTGATCTTCGCGGAAATAATTGATCATGATGCCGAGAGGGTTGATAGGAACAAGGTTGTTCGGCACCACATCTCGAATAGAGAACACGATGCTGCCAACATACTTCTCGCGGCGGGCTTCTGCCCTAGCGGGACCGCTCAGGAAAACTTTCTCGAAGTCAACCGTCGCCCGGTATGGCGGCTTACGAAGATCATGAATGATGATGTTGCGTACATTCACTTCGATCTCATCTCCCGCACCTACAAGAAAGCTCTCAATCTCCTTGGTCTTTCGGTTCTGCTCCATCTTCGATTCGGCGAGCTGTCGCTCCAAGAAGTAGAGGGATCGAGAGAAGTCGTCCCGGACAGTGATCCGATTTCGACTATAGAAATCGTGGACGAATTGCGTCAGGAAGTACTTAAGCTCTGCCTCGCGTGGCGTGTACTCCATCGCGTTGTACTGCACCACTTCCGCGCGGCCGACATCATTGATGCGAATGATCAATGGCTTGACGTTCTGAAATGTCGAATGCGTTTTGTAGCTTAGGAGTACAGTCCCGGCGGCAACAACGGACAAGCACAGCACCGCGATTCGCAGGTAGGAGTTCGTCACCAGCGCGGAGCCGTACTGCTCCATGTACTGTCTCTTTGCGTCGTTGAAATCCTTCGAGGGCGGAGGCAGCAATTGCGTGTTCATACCAACATTCCTCACTTCCACCAACCAATTCCGGGGAACGCATGGTCACCCGCTCTACCGCCGAAGATGTTCGCGGCGAGCGATGGAATCTTTAGTAGCCCAAAAATGAACGCGATAGACATAAGAATGATTTGAAGGAATAGGCCGGCGATGTCGCTGGCACTAAAAGGAGGCCGGTGCGCTTCGAAGAAGTGTAGAACAAGCTCTCCGTACACGTACACGAATGCGTTGCCGACGACAGGGTAGAAGGCGTATTGCAGAAGTGATTTGAACCAGCCCCAGAACATCCATTCCATGTGAGGCACGATGAGAAACGGGATGAAAACCGGCCCGATCAGAATGCAGACGGCACCGGCAACGAAGCCGTATGCAATCACCGCGAGCACAGCACCCTGCGCTAGGGAAAGAAAGATTATCGTTGTGTAGTACCGGACTACTTGCATGACGTCCCAGATGGCTGGGCCACTTGGTTGCTCCAGGCTCACGTACACCTCCGACAGTCTGGTCGAGATCTCCTGCAGCTGTGCAGCTTCTATTTGGCCTGCCAATATGGCGCCCTGATCCGTAATCAGGCGATGAAAGTTCACTCCGATTCCGGGCAGCGGAGTGTTGTAGAACGAAAGCATCGCGTACGTGAATGCGATGGCCATAATCAGCCCTGCAAAACGGTCCATCCGCGGTGCGCCTCCCGAGGCTGCTCCTAGCGCCACGGACACTCCAGTCCACGCGATTAGAATTGCGACTAAGCCTCTGAACAGGTTCATTCCCAACGCGGCAAAGACGTCGGAATGCGTCGTCAGAAGGTCAGTTGTGGCTTGCGTAATCCAGACGAAATAGCTGTCAGTCGGCACAAGTACCTCGTTACGGCAGTCTGTACGTAGTCAGCACGGCCGTCGTGCCAGTAAAGTGCTGAGTGTTGAAAGCCGGCGCATCTCGGCGCAATGCCACATCGTTGTTGACCGATTGAACCTGGGCATCGCGCCGGCCCTTCGCGTCAATAAGGCTGTGCTCCAGCACTGCAGCAAGCAACTTGTTCGTATCCTGCGAAGTGCGCGTCGCGATCAGAGTAGCGGCATTGATTTTGTTTAGAATTCCGACTTCCGTATTCAGTTCTGGAGAATCCGAAAGGGAATCGTTTTCGAGTTGCATGATGGCGTTTTCGACGGCGCGGGCGTTCCCACGGATCCCGCCAACGGTGCTTAGAGCGTTCACGCTCGTGCCATCCGCAAGCTCTAACGTTCCGTAGTCTCGCGAGATTCGGTCTTGCGATGAAGCAGGCAAGGTGCTCCAGACAGCGCCATAGTCCTGCAGGCGAATCACGGCCCGCATGTACCCGTTCGCAGCATTCAAACCGCTCGTCGCTGCGGACATCCAGTCAGCTGTAGTTCCGTACGTATTGGTCGCCCTCGGGAAGTTCCACGGTGTGAGAACCGCACGCCACCGCGCCTTATTTGTGATCATCCGTGCATTGATGAGCATCTGGTTGTACTGATTGAGAACGGTGTTGTACGTGTCCACCATGGTTGTGTACTGTCGCCGCAGCCAGTTGATCTGGTCGACTAGCCGTGCGATCGCTGCGACATCGATCACCGGCCATTGTGCGGACAACGAAGAGGTCAACAGCAATGCCACAAGCGCTGCCGTGGCTACGATTCTTTTCATTTCGGCTTCTCCTGAGGTTTCCGCGTCTTCTGTTCTGCCGGAGCTTGCGACGCTTTTGGCCGTTCGCCGTAACGGAAGTTCTTTAGAACCTCCGTCGTTCCCTGAAGATGGCGAGTGTTCACGTCCTTATCGGCGACGCGCCGTTTCGTGGCGGGGTCACCTCCCGAACGTGAGCACCCGGCAAGATACGATACGGCCGCCAGTACAAGGATCAATTGCACTCGCATCACCGCGCCTCCCTGCCATTCGAGTGGCGATGACGTTCATGTTGCTCCGGCGATGAGCCGACCTCAATGAGAAAGCCGAGACCCACGAGTGCCAAAAGCAACCAGAAGAGAAGGCCTGCAAACAAGCGGATTCCGCGGAATGCTCTGGGCGAACCGGCCCGGAGCAGCAGTAGATCAGTCAGCATCATCGCTCCTTTCGCTCGGGGGCTGACCGTTCGAGGCAGGAGAGAAGAGGAAAGCCGTTGCGATCACGCCGGCCAGTATGATGGCCACCTGTACGGCTTCCCTAAGTAGCGGCTGCTCGACCGTCTCCCCTAGATTTGTGGAGATCAGCATCCCTATGCCGATAATAGTCAAGCCACAGGCCTGCGTTTTTGATGCGCTGCCGACCCGCCGGATTACTTGCAACGTCCAGTTCATTGGTCCTCCTATAAATCACCGACCAGGCGGTGGTTTGCGTAGTCCGGGAGCAAAAGATCATTGGTCAGGTAGACCTTTACGCGATGCCCCTCTCTTACCGTGAATGTGGGCAAGATGTTTAGGTACCGATCAAGAATGCGGAGACTCGATTGAGAAAGGCTATTTGAGACGCCCTGGCGATACGCGTCGGCACCGGTGACATCGAAGCCATACTGCGTGTTCGCCTGCGCGAGTCCGGCAAGCGCGCCCACAGCGATGCTGACGCCGAAAGTTTGAAGGTAATGGCGGTTTACCTTATCGCGGAGGCCGGTCTCGCCGATCTGGTTAAGCCCTTGAAACTGGTCCAAGCTCGCGGAGTACCCGTCCGGCATGATCATGCGATGAAAGGACACGGCGAGACGCTGCTGCCCAAACGAGTTAATGCGCTGAACCTCGCCCAAGATGCGGGTCCCCTGCGGAATCAACAACCGCTGGCGATCGTGCGAGTACACGGACGTCGTGAGCATCACATTTACGGGTCCGCTAAAGCTGCCGTCAAGGCGATTCGTAAGAACACCCTCGAGGACTGTGCCCTCGAACAGGCGATACTTCTTGCCACTGGCACTCTGCAACTCAGGGTTGTCGGCCGCCGCTTTGGTAGCTGATGGGCTGGCAACGTTCGCCCTAGCGGCCTCGGCGGGCGTGTCGGCTGGGTGATGAGACTCGGTGCGTTGGCCGCCGGACGAACCATTAGCACCCTGCGTGGAACGAAGAGCGTTTAGTTGCGCCTCGAGCTGCTGCAGACTTTGGATACTCGTGTCATCACCAGCGGTGGTCAGTTGGGCCGTCTGCTTGCCCGGTTGATCCTTGCGGAAGCTGAGTGCCACGTTGGAGCTGAACAGGCTGGCATACTCGCGCTTCCGACGCTCATTCTCTAGTGCTGCGCGTTGCGTCTCTTCAGCTGACGGTGCCGGCGGACCATATCCGGTCTGCTGATACGGCCCCGGTGGAGGGCCGCCGTAGGAGGAGCTCAAAGGTTGTTGCTGCTGCATCTGCATTGCCGTTGCGGCAGCCTGGACCTGCGCGCGTGCTTGTTCGGCCTTCTGCCTTTCTGTCGCGAGTCGTCGAGCTTCTTCGTCGACCATTGCGCGGTACTCATCGATGCGGTTCTGAGTCGCAGTTGTACTGGTCTGGCGATTGGCGCCATCACGTACCTTTGGCTTTGGTGCTCCCGCGTTCGAAAAGGAGATCACCAGGATCATGAGTACGGCGACCCCGAGCACGATCCAGGTTTGAGCATTCTTCGGCAGGATGCCCGGTGGTTTCGACGTCTTGTTCTGCACCTCTGGCACTGCGCTTGAAGCAAAACTGTTGTCCGGTTCAGCCATAGCGCCTCAGTTGTGAGCTCGGTAGAACGGCAATCTCTGTTTGCCGATTGCGAGATAGCCTTCGTCCATGACTTTATCCACCACGTACGTGCCCTCGTTAAACTGGAACTGGACGAGATTAGGCTTGCCATCCTTCACTTCGTAGAGCGCCGGAACTTCCTGCGGCTTCGCCTGGATGTAAGTAAACCTGCCGTCGTGAAACATACCCGTCACCATGAAGGGTCGCTGGTTCGCTTGGAACCGGTAGTCGAACCGCATTTGTGTCGGGTACTGTGATCGAAAGCTACTCACCTCGCTCTCAATGGCGCGACCGGCCGCTTGCCGAGCCTCACGGGTTTCGGCCTTGGCAATTTCCACCTGCTGCCGATAATCCTCGACTTGTCGGGCTGAGAAAAATCTGGGAGCGCCGTTCGCGGCTGAGATCATCGACTCGTCCCGAGGCTCCACGAAGACTTTTAAGTCTGGTTCGGCGTCGGTTTCTGTGAGCACGAAGGAGTACACGTTGCCGCTGGCGGTTACGAGGTTCAAGTTCGTCCGGCCACCGGCCTTCGCGGGTTTCACGTAGGCGAAGTTCTGTGCGCCATTGACGACCCAATACTCTTTATCTCCGCACACAAAGTCGAGAATCTGTTCCGCTTTTGGAAGCACGATCAGCGTGGTGAACCGCAGTCGCGCCTTGACCCTTACGACATCGCGCTCGCCGTAGTGCACGGTTCGTGCTGCGTCGGCGGCCTCAACGAACAGTTGCGATTGGGCAATGTCGCCGCCCCTAGGGACATCCTTCGCCCCTTCAGCTGGCTTGATGTTCTTGCTAACACGTTGCTTTACTCCCGGTGGCTCTGGTGACGCACTGGATATCGGAGCATCGGCCGCTTTCAAGAAGCCACAAAGGGCGACTGAGAGAAGAATTTGTGACATCGTCTGGGTTCGCATAAATTGTCCTTTGCCGGTTAAGCGGCGGCGTGGCTGCTGCCAGCCTGCTTCCCGATAAGTTGTTCGCCTCCTCTGCGTTCGTTCGCGAGAAATGCGAGTCCGCGTTCAAACCCGAGCCGCTCAAATACCGAGCGCTTGTGCTCGTTGTCGAACGCCGAGTTCGTGTAGAGCCAATAGTCCTTGTCGCTGACGTTCAACTGGACGACTTTGGCGAGATCTGGCCTCTTGATGAGCATCTGCTTCTTCGGCTCAAGGCCGGCGATCAGTTGTGCTTCTGCATCGTTCAGGTGAAACAACGTTTTGTATGCCTGCTTGTCAATGCGAGGGTTTGCAAGGAACATCAGCGTTCCGCAGCTCTCGGCTACGATTTGCAGCATCTCGTTGCGAGTGAGATCGACGCTCGACTGCGTCGCAAGAACCATGGCCGCGTTCCGCTTCCGCCATGTCTTGAGAGCTTCCACGATGTAATCCTTGATCGTGGGGTTCTTCAGGAAACGCCATGCTTCATCCAACAGGAACATCTTGAACGTGGTGGCGAGCGCCGGATCGTAGATCGACGCGTTCGCGCGGTGCAGGATGTAGAACAGCAGTGGTTCGAGTATCTGAGGGTATTTGTCCAGGCCTTCGAAGTCGAACGTCTGAAAAGGGGCAAAACTCAGATTGTCTTCGACGTTATCGAACAACGCGCCGTACTGCCCGCCCTGCACCCAGCGAGCGAGGTGCGGTTCCAGATCCTTCGGCAGAATATTCACCAGCGTCATGAGTCGCCGCTGCTGCGGGTCTATTTGGTACATGCTGGCGACCTGCCCATACAGTTCGCGCTCATGCTGGTCCTTCATTCGGAAGGTGCCCGACGACTCAATTAGCACCTTTACAAACGAAAACAGGAAGTGGAGATTCTCCTCCGTTGGCGCAAGGCTAAACGGATTAATCGTGAAGGACCGTCGTTCGATGCCGACCTGCATGTAACTGCCCCCAAACAACTGCGTCAGCATCCGGTACGATCCGCCCAGATCGAAGATGAAGGTCCTGGGCTGATACTTCTGCGCATGCGTTACGAGAAAGTTGCACAGGAAGGACTTGCCGCTGCCGGTCATACCAAGAATCAGCGTGTGCCCGACGTCCTGGAAGTGGAGATTCAAGTAGTAGGGCGTTTTCTGATTCGACTCCAGCACCGCCAGGTATTCTGACCTCAGGTGCTCGTTCGTGGGCTCCCCGGCCTGCGGTACGAACAAGAACGAAAGATCCGCGTAGTTGTTGTTCAGCAGGTACATGCGACGGAGGTTGTAGCGCTCATTACCGGGAAGCACCGCAAGAAACGCATTTAGAAGGTTGTAACGCTCCTCATAGAGGGTGGCGTCGACAGTTGAGAAAACCTTAAACGCCTCCGCAACCGACTCCGCAAGACGCTCCTTGTTCCGGTCGTACAGCACGATCGTTAATGAGAACCGTCCGAAGTAATTGCTCTTGACCTCCATTTCGGTGAGACAAGATCCAAGCTCATGCACGAGGGCGTTCGCGGCGTCATCGACCAGCATCTGGTCGGGCACCTGCGGGTTGTTCCCTTGTGTAACGTAGCTGAGCGCACTCGTTTTGGAATTGTAGAAGTGCCGTCGTTTGTGCTGGATGAGCTTGCGAACCTCATAGTTGTCCTCGCGCTTGAACTCCGAGGCAACAACGCATTGAGAGGGTAGCTCCAGCAAATAGCGAAGGAGATTCGGCGTTGTCTGCGCGGGTGGTTCCTTAAGTGTCAGAACCTTGGCGTAGTGGTCATCAATACGGAGGTAGCCCCGGTGGCACTCGATGCCGGAGTCCGCCACGAAGTAGTCGAGAAAGCCGTTGTGCTGCATTCGCACGAGGTCGGCCTTGGTCTGATCAAAGTTCAGCAACCGCCGGAAGAAGGTAAACGCGTCCGCTTTGGCGAGAATGACTACGTTCACGTAATCCCGAAGCTGAACGACGAAGCTGTTCACATTGTTCACCAGCGCCTGCCGTCCATCATCAATACGCTCTTCAATAAGCAACATCCGTGCGTCGGACGAGAGCAAGGTTGCAATGCCTGCCAAGGGCTTCTTGGTGAGGAGCTTCAACTTGTCACAGAAGCGGAGCGTGTGTCGTGAGCCCTCGTACAGCACCACGATGTACGCATCGAGTGTGTACATCTGGTCTGCCTTGGCCTCAAGGTACTCGACACGGCTAAACACCGCTTCTCGTACGACGGGACTGGGATACGCTTCCTGATGAGGTATTCGAGCACTGTCGCGCTTGACGATGTACTGGTAGATTCGGAAGTTCTGATCGAACGCCCTGATCGTAGCCTCGAATCGTCGGCAGATGTGATTGAGTTCCGGGAAGTCCAGACATTCATAGTCGCGACCCTGAAGTTTCAGCACGACTCCAAGATCTCCACTCTTCGTTAAGAACACGTTGTCGTCAACGAACCCAAACAGGTTGACGAGCGAGTTGACGGCCCCTGATTCTTGGTAATCCTTAACGATGCGCTTGAGCCTGACCATAGCGAATTGCCTCGACTGTGTAGTGTGCTCGTTTGAGCGGGTCGTACTGAGGTTTGAAGCGGGATGAGTTCAGCAGAACTCGCAAGATCTGTGGGTCCGTGCGAGTTGCATGCTTCGCGCAGAGGAACAGGGCTGTAAACATCAGAATGGCCCCGAGCAGGCTGTTGAAGCATGAGAAGGTGGCTGCCCCTACAACCATGGCAACGAAAAACAGACGTCTCTCAACGCCCCATACAGTGAGGGGCTTATTCATTGATTTGTAGACCGGATTGTACGTGGGCACGTTCATAGGGACAGCCTCTAGAGCCGTTCCGGTTAGGGAAACAGCCAGGTCATGAAGTTGTTCGCGGCCAGCGCCGCCCCGCAGCCGAAAAGGATTCCGGCGAAGGTCTTCTTGGCCGCACCTTCGCTGTAGGCGAACATCAGTCCGCCGATCACGATCGCGACGAGTGACAAGCCGCGGGCGATAGGACCCGTGAAAGATGTTTGAAGCTGGTTGACCGCGTTCTCCCAGGGCGACGCCTGTCCAAATACCGGCCATGTCGCCGCCGTGGCGACCATCACCAGCATGAGGAAACGCGTGAGCAGAGCCCTATTGAAGCTTGTCGGAAGCGCCTTCATTGGAGGGCACGGCCGTGATTGACGTACGTAGATCAATATCATATCTCCTTACCGTTAAAAGCATATGCGCACAAAATGCTAGCTGCTACGCTGTTCGTCTCGATAGTTGGTGTCGGATCACCCCCTCTCGCGCTAAACTCGATGCTTGCGGCGACGTTCGGTTCCGCCAGAGAATCCGCAGGTCACGGGCGGCAAAAAGCGATGGGAAGACGTTCCCCCAGAGGAACGTAGCGCGCTGATGCGTAAGGCGGCACGGGCACGCTGGGGCCGCCCGAAAAAGCACGTCCGGCCGAACCCCGCCGCCTCCAGATTGGCGTCACTACGCTGGTCAAAACTAAGCCCGGAGGAGCGCGCTGCAGCAATGGCCATCGTTAGACAGGGCCGCAAGAAGCGGAAGCCGAAACACGGATGAGCCTGGGCCAGCTGAGCTCGCATAATCTGAAGCCTTTGTTTTGCCTTCTGTTATGCACGAGGGCTGGTCCCGGCCAAATCTGACAAGAAATTTGGGCAGGCGAAACAGAATTCTCGGTAGCGAGTCTGATTACAGTTTGGTACGCTATTGATCATCAGTACTGGTGCCGGAGTTTTCGGATGTCCCCTGTATTGCCCTTTGAACCATCCCCCACCCGCGAAGCTTTTGAACCCTTCTTCTGGATTCGGAATGTGGATGACCGGGGCAACGCTGTCGATCAGCGTTTCGTGGACGCAGCCTATCAGAAAGTGGCCGATTTCCGCCGCTACAGGCGCAACGATTTGCGCGACGATGCCGTTCGTGCAGAGTTAGTGGAACAGGCCGTCTATCGATCCTCTCGCGCCCAGAAGAACGAGCCGGTGCGCGACGTGCCCGGGTACATATTTCGAACGTTCATGCGGCTCATGGATGAGCACATTGGGCGAGAGAACCGTCTGGAATGTCACGACGCACCGAAGCTCGATCAACTGCTTCAACGCGAGGGCAATTCAACGGTTACAGACATCGAAACGTCCATAGCGCGCCGTGAAGTGCTCGATGCAATGGACGCTGAGACCCGATGGGCATGTACGCGACGTCTGTGCGGTTATGAGGTACAGGAAATTGCAGCAGAGCTCAATATCAGCCCGGACTGCCTGTCGACGCGCCTGCGCCGAGGCATTCGCGAAGCGGCCGAAAAGCTGATTCGTCGCGGCCGAATGAGCGACAATAGCGTAGCTCATGGCCGAAGAGAGTCGACCAAGTGATGAAGAGCGCCGGTTCCTTGAAATTTTGGAGCAGGCGGCTCTTCACCATTACCCCAATCCCGAACGCAAAGGGTGCCCCGGC
>DASQLD010000290.1:0-5947 GCA_035630195.1 Bryobacteraceae bacterium | reverse complement strand
GGGACTTGAACCCGTGACCGACGGATTGCGGCGGGCGCGAATCACGGGTCGACCTCGCTCGCGAAAGCCTCGACTCATCTCGACCTGACCAGGCTTTCTTGCCGAATCTGCGCCCAGTCTACGTCAACCCCTCGGCTCACTTCGGCCCGTCTCGACGCAATAAACGTTGAATAAACGTGCACGCGTCAAGTCTCCCCCTTGCCTGTGTGCAAAAGCTTCCAAGAGTGCTCGCTTCCTGTAACCAGAACTACGATGTGACGCTCGTCGGTTTGAGCAGAGTCAGGCGTTCAATCGTGTTCCCGTCCGATTCGCATAACATTCGACGCCGGACGCGCGGAGTGGGAGATCAATCCGTCACTGTGATCATGTAACGGTAGATCCGCCTGAGTCGAACCCACCCGCGATGCTCGCCACGATTGCAGGAGCGATCCGCCATACTTACGCCGTGATCATATTGCGGCCGCGCCCTGCTTACGAGGAGTCGAAGCCACTAGGTAAGGCCCTCGCGTCCGCACTTCTGGATTGGCCAGTGTGGGCACACCGAAAGGTGGAGTCGTTGTCGCTTCTGGAAGGTGAACGAGCACGGCGGCACGTTTCGATTGATGCTTCGCCACCCTTAGTTCCCTGGCCAGTGAATGGCGACGATTCGCGCAGGCGGTTCAAGCACTCAGAACAGGTCCTCGTGCCGCTCACTCGTATGGCAAAGGGAAACATGCGGGACTTGGACGTGGTCGATGACGCAGGTCGCCCCGTCCCGGTGCTCAGCCGCTATGAGAATGCCTATGCGGCGACTGCGGCTCTTTTCGTATTGGTTGAAACGCAGTGCCTTGTTCGGAATCCCAGTCAACTGTGGGAACAATTGTTTTCTGTCGCATCCGGCGCGCCAATCGAAGCGAAGCGGGAAGCTGAAGCCTTGGTCAAACGGCTCGGACTGGACGAAACGGTAAGCAACCTTGTTGTGTCACTTTCGGAGAATTTCCTCCTCTGCACCTTGCTTCCGCGAGCAGCTCTGAAGAATCGGCAAGTAATCAAGTATTCGTATCACTGGGAGCGCGACCCGAGCGATGGTTTTTGGGGGCATGTGCGAACCGCTCTGGCCGGCCTAGGATTCTGCTCCACTCGAATGGCGATTGAAGTTACGGCGGCCGACACAGTGGATAGCTATCATCTCGAGATCCCAGCTCCTGAGGGCTTAGTCGTCACCAGGCTGAAGCTCAACTCAGGAGCTTCAGAGAGCAAGAGCCAGCCGTCAGTCGTTGGTCATGTGCAAGGTAACCTTGCTGATGCCGAGGAAGCGATTGCAAGCGCCTATCTGAGGCTTCAAGGGCGAGGCCTTCTGACCACTGTGACGCTGTACGCACTGCTGTCGGTCGGTCTCCTTGGTGCCCTGCTTAGTTATCCGAGCGCACTAACCGCCGCGACCACAAAACCGGATGCTGCAACAGCCGTATTGGTCCTGTTACCCGCCTTGCTCTTCGGACTCGCAGCCCGAGGTACGGAGAACTCAATTGTTTCGCAACTACTTGTCCCGCTGCGACTGATCGCAGGCCTTCTCTCCGTTGCCTTCGCAGGCTTCGCAGGGATCCTTATTGTGGCGACTGAGCAGGTTGCACACAGCTATGTGGTTGGGGCTTTCTGGGCAGCCGCGCTCCTTGCGCTGGTTCTTGTCGCCGGAAGGCTTACTACGCTTTTCGGAGTTAGGCGCAAGTACTAATTCGAATACTCCGTTTGTGTCGGTACCTCGATCTCCCACACCGACAACGTGTCCACCTATGTTTGACGCGCTCGGGTCGAAAATACATGGACCGCGTTCCGTCAATTGTCGGGTGGGCGGTGCATAATCAAGTTATGACTAACTCAGAGAAGCGGAATGCGTTCTTTGTCGTGAAGTCTGCGGAGGGCCGTCGATCCAGCCTTCACCGCACAATCACCGCTGAGAAGCGCACTGCGCAGCGCAATGCGTTGGAGAAGGCCGGAATTCGAAGAATCCGTCCTGCAATCCCGCGCTGATTTGTGAACTCCAGTTTTCGAAGAGCCTCATCATCAATTGACGGGGTCTTCTGTGTTGAGCGTCCTCGGTTCTGGGCGCGTGAAAGATACGCCAAGTCACCACGAACGGTGTCTAGTCGCAGATAGCTGGCAAGCGCACAGGGATATGGCCAGCGAACGCGTTCGGTAGGTACCGAATCGAGGACAAGCGTGGAGAGGCCTGCATTGCAGTCCATGACCGCGTAGGTCTCAACCAACCGCGCTCTCACCGCGTGCCACACGTCGGAGTGATACGTCACAACGAGCTGTTATTTGGCCTTGCCGCGATGTCTCTCGGTATCTCGACGTAGAGCGCGTTATGATCGCCGGTCAACAGGTGCGATGGGACACCGGCTGCGCTCTTCTCGTTCGTGGGACCTGCCAGCCAGAAGCATTCGAGGCCCGCGGCTTCGTACCGTGCCTGCCGGCGCAAACTCTGCATCCGTCTGTCTTGACCATTGAACTTCGACGGCGATCCGCCGCCCATCCTTCTCGATGAGGACATCCGCTATCCACGTCCGGTCAGGTGACAGGTGCTCGACCGTCGCCGTCCATCGGAGATCCCGCGCGACGGCGGCGACGATCGCTTTCGCTCGGAGGTGTTCCTGAGTCTCCGGCCTACTTTCATGTACCTGGCAGGTGATACCCGTCTTGTGCGCGAAGAACTGCGTCCCGTGTTTGGAGGTCTTCGGATAGCCGGGCTCCCCGCAGCTCATTACGAGGCTGGTGGAACGGGTATGACCCTTTCAGAGCCATCCAGTCTTCGGCGGGGACAGCCCAACTCTCGACGGGGTACCTCCGACTACCGCCACGAGTGGCATGAGCCCAACGTGGCGGGGCCCCCTGACATCAACCCGACACGGCGCGAACGGGATCGCTGCCGATGTCGCGCGAGGCATCGACGGGCAACCCAGTGTGGGCCAGCGACGATGACCCAAGCCGGGAGCAAGCGGGTCGAGCACGGCCAGCGGCTTCAGTTATTGCTCCATGAGTTCGGTAAGCCGAGGAAATCGGGGCGACCGCTCCCCCTCTCACACGCGGGACTCTGGCGACATTCATTAACCAGCGCGGGCTCCTCTGGAGAGTTCTACGTATCTCGAAGTCACCAGACGGCAGCCCAAAGCTTCCGTGGTCAGTCAGACTGAATCGTGCGCCTTATTGTTAGCTATTGTCCGATTGCGAGCATCGCGTCTGCTTGGGCAGGATCGTAGTACGCGATGTACGGCCTTCCCGAACGGTCAATTGCAATCGAGGTGAATCGCGAATCAGACTGGTCGACCGTCACGGACTGCCACACGCCGGCTCGACGCTCGGCGTACTTCAGCTGCCCCCCGCTTACATAGCTGACCCGCGGGACGTTGAATTGATCCAAAGCAATGTCAGCGAACTTGGCGGTGTTGCTAGCCTCAATGGTTTGGCGTTGCCAGGTAGTGTCACTTAGCTGCGCATGCTCGAGTTGGCCTGCGGAACCGTCGAAATAGCAGATATGAGCGACGTCATCAGAGTCGAACTCTATTGAAGTTGCCGTTTGCAACGACTTGTTCCCGACTGGGCGGCGGATGGTGTCGGGGTTCCAGTTCAGTCCCGACAGCCGAGTCGATTGAACTGCCTCATCAGGTTCGCTGAAATAGGAAATGTGGGGTGCTCCTGTACGCGAAATGTCGATGGCAACATTGGCTTCACCTCCGACGCCTGCAGCAATGATCTCCCGCTTCCAAAGCCCATTAATCATCACCGCATGCTTGATAGTGCCGCCCCGCACACCGCTTCCCCATGCAACGTGGGGAGTCCCAGTGGGATCGAGCGCAATTCCTGTGCTAGCCGGAAATGTGGACTCGAACCCGACTGTGTCAGCATTCCAGCGATTACCGGACCGGCGCACATACTGGACTGCGTACCTTCCATCAGCGCGCGCTCGGACGTACGCGAGGTGAGGACCACCGAATCGGTCTATGACGATCGAGGCGGCGTAGCCTACTTGATCACCGCCGACCATGGCTGAAGACAGAACCGTCTCACGTATCCAGTTGGGTGGATCCCAGTATGTGTGCATGAGCGCGCTTCCCGTGACGGTGGCCGTCCGGTAGGCGAGGTGGGGGATATTCAGCACCCCCCTGAACTCCAATGCCAGGGAGATCGGATGGTTATCTACGGAGCCGTTGTCGACGTATCCGGGAGTACCCCAGTCGAACACGACCGGTGCTGGACGATCCGGCGGCGCAAGTCCTACGTCGCCGACGAAGATTGGTGGTGTTCCGAACTCGGGCATCACAGCTCCTAAGTCTCTAGATATTAAGTTTCTAGATATGGAGTGCTGGATCGCTTCGCGACTTTGCGGGCGACCAGCATTCGCTCCTATGATGCGCGGGAACCGTTACTACTCTGTTATCCCCGCATGATGAGCTCGACTCTGACGCGAGTGAGTTGATGTCAGAGGCATCGATGTTTGGACATAGTCGCGGACGAACCAGTTGCCGCGAAGCGGCGTCTTTAGTCACCTGATCTTCGGCCGAGAACTCCTTTCGCAGGTGTATATGAATGATCCGGCCGCCGTGATACCCGCTGAAGCGCTCCTTCGCTTCTGACAAGAAACGCCACGGTCGAAGACCAGCACACACATACGTACGGCGGTAAGTATGATCGCTGCCGGCGCTATTGAAGGAGCCTGCCTCGGCGCATTGCAGGTTGCAGGATTCGGGAAATCACGGCCGGTGCGACCCGCTGCATGGATCCTGGTGACAGCTTTGGGCGCCGCCGCCGCGTGGTCGATCGGCTTGCTCCCCAGCACAGTAACCGGTTTCAGCGTGGACAGCGCCTCAGCCGTCGTGCTCATCGCGCTCGGAGCGATCACGCTGCTCGGATTCATTCCACTTCTCCAGTGGCTCGTCCTTCGACGTTCCATTCGGCCGGCCTTCTTCTGGATACCAGCCAACATGGCAGGCTGGGCTGTCGGCATCCTCTGGACCCTGGCCCCATCACCTTTTATCGACGGGTCCACCCCCGCTGCGACGGTACTCTCGGTGTTCGTTATCGCCGGACTGCTCATGGCTGTGACGGTTGCAACGGTTACGGGATTCGCCGCCCACAGAGTGGTTCGATCCTCGCGGCCGCCCATAGAACGCCACGACATTGTGGCGGGGTGACCCCGTCGAGAGCATGCGCCGGGCCGCCTAACGGCGTCCCGCGTCGACCCCATTCTCCTCGATGAATGCCGCCATCAGCCGTCGGTACCGCCACAACTCAACCGATCCAGACACGAGCCATGCGATGGATAGAACCAGATTCACCCAGTGGATTGGAGCATCGGGCGGGACCGCCCACAGAATCGCCCAGAAAATGAACCAGACGGCGCCTATGAGGAGATACGCGACCGCGGCGTTGCGGCGGCGTTCAAGCGCCATTCTCCGTTGCAGGGGCATTATAGGGGTGACGCTACACCGCAGCCGCGGCGACTCACGGTCAGCACTGATACTGAGACGCTTGCTCTGCCTGGATGCCGTCAAAAATGGACGGATACTTCGGTGTCCAGGCCAGTTCGTCTTTGGCGCGGGCGTTCGAGACGCGCATCGAGATGCCCCCGAAGAGCGCTTTGCCGTAGGGCGCAGCGATCGCCAACACCCATTGCGGCACCACAAGAGGCCGCGGTGCGTGTCGCTCTTCGGCGATGCTAGTGACCAATTGCCTGAACGTGGCGGGCGTGTCGTCCACGATGTTGTACGCCGTGCCCGCCTTTCCGTGCGCTAGCGCGGCGACCGTGGCCGCTGCCGCATCCTCGTGATGGATGAAGGGGATCTCGCCACCGTTCCGGACGACGGGCAGCATCCGTTTGCGAAGCATCCTGGCGACGTTATCGATGTCGGCCCCATAAAAGAGCCCGTAACGCAAGGCGATGCCCTCGATGCCCGCGGCGTGCATCGCC
>DASQLD010000289.1:0-11359 GCA_035630195.1 Bryobacteraceae bacterium | reverse complement strand
GACGTCGTCAGCGCGGATGAAGTCGCTGACACGCTGAAGAAAGGCGGCTACAAGGGCGTCTTCGTTCAGGCATCGGAGACCTCGACCGGCGCCTCCCATGACGTTGAGGGGATGGCCAAAGCAATCAAGAGCACAGACGCGCTGTTCGTTGTGGATGCCATCACAGGCCTGGGAACACAGCCGCTCGACATTGACGGCTGGGGCTTGGACGTAGTGGTTGGCGGGTCGCAAAAATCGTTCATGATTCCTCCCGGGCTGGCCTTCCTGTCGGTGAGCGACAAGGCATGGGCGCGAGCCGGGTCAAGCGATCTTCCAAAGTACTACTTCAACCTGAAGAAAGAACTCAAGAACGCGCAGGCAGGCGAATCGAGCTGGACGCCCAATACCTCGCTGATTATCGCTCTTGGCGAGGCATTGAAGTACATCAAAACTCTCGGGATGCATAAGCTGATCGAGAATGCTCAGCAGCTTTCGCGTGCGACGCGGGAAGCCGCCGTAGGTCTGGGACTGGAACTGTTTGCGCCGAAGTCGCCCAGCGCTTCCGTCACAGCTATTCGCGCGCCCAAAGGCATGGATTCGAGCGTCATTGTAAAGGAATACCGGACACGGTTCGGGTCCGTCATCGCCAATGGCCAAGGCAGCATGAAGGGCCAGATCTTCCGCATCGCGCACCTCGGATACTTCGACTTCTCTGACCTTTTTGCAATCGTTGCCCAGCTCGAGATTATTCTCGCTGCCAACGGGGTACCGGTGGAGTTCGGCAAGGGTGTCGCAGCCGTTCAGAAGGTTTACGCCGAAGTAGCCGGAGTCAAGGAGAACGTCGCAGCGGCAGTGTAGGCCGCCCAAGTCTAAGCATGAAGATACTTGTTGCTGAACCTCTCGCGCCAGCCGGCATCGAGCTCCTCAAGGCCCAGCCGGGCTGGGAAGTTGTTGTTTCGAATCCTAAAGACTACGCTGAACACCTGCCGACAACCGATGCGTTGATCGTCCGTAGCGCGGTGAAGGTGAATAGCGACGTACTCTCGAAAGCTCCCAAACTCAGGGTAGTCGGACGGGCAGGCGTGGGTGTCGACAATGTCGATCTTCCGGCCGCCACCGCTGCCGGCGTTCTGGTGATGAATACGCCAGGCGGCAACGCTGTCTCGGTAGCCGAGCACACCATCGCCCTCATGCTCGGCATGGCGCGCGCGATTCCTCAGGCCAGCGCTTCAACAAAGTCCGGGAAGTGGGAGAAAAAGAAGTTCCTCGGCAGCGAGGTGCGCGGCAAGACGCTAGGCGTGATCGGGTTAGGGAGTATCGGCCGGGAGTTGGTCAAGCGAGCTCTCCCGTTCGAGATGCGGATCATCGCAAATGATCCCTACGTCAGCTCATTGACCGCAGCAGACCTGCATGTCGAGCTTGTCGATCTGAAAACGTTGTACGAGCAGAGCGATTACATCTCACTGCACATGGCTCTCACGCCGGAAACGCAGAAGATGATCAATAAGACCGCTCTCGACAGCATGAAAACCGGCGTTCGCATTATTAACTGCGCTCGTGGGGAACTGATTGATACACCCGCTCTCCAGGAGGCCATGGCATCCGGTAAAGTCGCTGGGGCCGGACTCGATGTATTTCATAAAGAACCTCCGGCCGAGGATCCGATCCTTCAGCAGGAAAATCTCATCGCCACGCCTCACATCGGTGGATCGACTGAAGAGGCGCAGGAGATTGTTGGCGTTCGCATCGTAGAGCAGCTTGTCGAGTATCTCCAGCATGGGGTTGCGATCAATGCCGTGAACATGCCAACGTTGTCGCCCGATCAGTATCGCGATGTGGCGCCATACGTGGCTCTTGCGGAACGGCTCGGCAATTTCGCGGCACATATATCGACTGGTAATCCCAAAGCTGTGCGTCTTATTTACAAAGGCCGCATTGCGGAGCAGAACACAAATCTGATGCGCAACGGTGGTGTCGCCGGCGTATTAAACCGGTCGTTGTCACGGAAGGCTAATCTCGTGAACTCGTTGCAGTTCGCTGCGGACCGCGGCTGGACGGTGGAAGAACGTCACGAAAAGCGGGAAACCCATATCGATAGCATCCGGCTCGAACTCGAATCAGATTCGGGTTGTACGGCTGTCGAAGGCGCTGTCATCGTCGGGAAGCCACGACTGGTTGCAGTAGACGAAATCTACATTGAAGCGCCTCTCTCCGGCCATTTGTTTTTCCTCAAGAATGACGACGTTCCTGGTGTGATCGGCCATGTTGGCAATGTACTCGGCAAGAGCGACATCAACATCGCGAGCTTCTCTTTGGGCCGAAAAGATGCGCCGGTCGCTCCCGATCATCCGCTCGAAGCCGTGTCGGTAGTCGAGACCGATCAGGCAGTGCCCGATGTTGTACTTGTCGAACTCTTAAAAAACCAGGCGATCCGCATGGCGCGCCCGGTCGAGTTTTCGTAAAGTCGTTACATGGTCAGGATGCGATTGCCGTGGCGATCGCCGCGGCAAACCCAGCCTGCCGGTATCCAAGTGGTAGCGCCGTAATCAGCAATGAGAGCCGGTCCTTTGACCGGCTTTTGTTTTTGTGTCGATCGCAGACTTGGTTTAGACACCCGGCTCAGTGCCCTGATACGAATTGCTATCACTTCCGTCGATCGCGATTCGTCCGAGTATCCGTACATTTTCTGATGAGCGGCGTGGAACGACGCTCCTTCGGGAACGGTCAGTTCGTAGCTCTGCCCTGCATAGCGCATGTCGAGATAGCGCTCGATCGTACAACCCGGCATATCCTTCCGAGCCCGAGATTCGAGTTCTTTGAAGCGCCACGTTCTGCCCACAACACCAGCAGTGTAGTCGCGGACACGGTCGGCCATCAGCATGCCCAACGCTGAGAGGACACCTGCGTGCTCGGGCAGAATTACAGTGCGGATACCGAGCTCATTAGCGATCTCGCAAGCGTGGAGACCGCCGCAACCCCCAAAAGCGACCAGTGCAAACTCGCGAGGATCGTAACCACGTTCCACCGAAACTGATCGAATTGCCCGTTCCATGTTTGCATTAGCGACGCGAATGATGCCCTCGGCTGCTGCTTTGCGCGTGGCGCCTAGCGCTCGCGCAATCTTGTCGATGGCGGCCGCCGCGCGTTCCGGGTATATCGGCATAGAGCCGCCCAGAAACTGGCTATCGCGAATCCGGCCGAGAACGACATGTGCGTCGGTGACCGTTGGTCTGTCACCTTCGCCATAACAAGCTGGTCCTGGAACCGAGCCTGCGCTTTGCGGGCCGACGCGGAGCAGACCTCCTTCATCTACCCTTGCGATGGAGCCTCCACCTGCGCCCACGGTTTGAATATCAAGCATCGGCACGCGAACCGGAATGCCGTCGATATACGCCTCGGCTGTCTGCCTGGGTGTTCCTTCCGACAGGCTAACGTCCGTGGAGGTTCCGCCCATGTCGAACCCAAGCACTTTCGTGTAGCCGGACAGGCGTGCAGTCTCGATAGCGCCGACAACGCCGCCGGCAGGCCCGGACAGCAAGGTACGCACCGCATGCTCGCGGGCTTCCCGAGCTCGGATCACGCCTCCATTTGACTGCATGATCCAGAGCTTCGGCGCTGTCTCTAGTTGCGAGAGGTACCGATCCATCAGTGGCCCGACGTAAGCATTCAGAAATGTAGTAGTTGAGCGTTCGTATTCACGAAACTCGGGACAGATTTCGTGCGAACAGCACACGTATGGAGCGGCGGTTGCGACGGCATCGCGAATGATCCGTTCGTTCTCAGGGTTGGCATAAGAGTGCAGCAGGCAAATCGCGATTGCCTCTACGTTTGCGCCTCTCAGCTTTCGAGAGAGCTGATCGAGTTTCGCTGGGGCGGCCGCAATCGTTCCGTCGAAATAGGTACGCTCATTCACGCCAAAGCAGAGCGCAGGATTCGCGAGGGTCTTCTTAGGCCCAGGACTTAGGACATAGAGTTGGGCTCGGTTCTGGCGGCCGATTTGGATAACATCCTCGAAACCCGCGGTGGTCACTAGCGCAGTCCGGACACCCTTGCGCTCAAGGAGTGCGTTTGTCGCGACCGTGGACCCATGCACGATCTCGTCACGCGTTCGGCCCCCTGCACGACGCAATCCTTCGAGGATAACGACAGCAGGATTGTCAGGATCGGATCGAATCTTGAAGGTATCTATGCGCCCGTCGTCATGGGCCACAACGAAATCTGTGAACGTTCCCCCGGCATCAATCCCGATTCGCATCCGTGAGGGCCCTTCGGTCGGGAAGCGGGAACGGTAGTGGCACGTCTGCGTCGCGAAATCGGTCCAGCAAACGGCGCCGTATGTGCGACTGGGCAGGACCGCCGTCCGCATGTGTCGGCACATGAACAACGAGTTTCATTTGCAGGTGCGTAGGTAATACGCCAGGGTCGAACGATACCGCGGGCGCAGGCTCATCCAGCACCCCGGGCGTTTCGGCAGCAACATCCAACGCGATCTCCGCGATCAGATTGTGGTCGGCCGAGTGTGCGGCAAGAATCCCAATATCGACGGAAACACGCCGCTCGGGAAGACTGTAATTCGTCAAGGTGCTGGTAGTGATCTTCGTATTCGGGATCACCGTCATATTGTTGCCGGCTGACTGGATGCGTGTGGTGCGCCAACCGATGTCTCGCACAGTCCCCTCTTCGCCACTCGATAGTTTGATGAAGTCCCCCACACCAACAGGTTGCTCTATCAGGATGTGGACGCCCGCGAAGAGGTTCGCCAGGGTGTCCTGAAGCGCTAGAGCAACAGCCAGTCCGCCGACTCCCAAAGCCGTCAAGATCGGCGTGATGGTTACGTCGAACAGACGAAGCAACATCAGAAATCCAATGCTGAAAACAAAAACGTAGGTCAGCGTTCGCGACAGGCCTGCCACAGCGAAGGGCATGTTGTACCGCTCGCCGTAGATCATTGTCATCCGAACGAAGATCGAACCCAGCACCAGGGTCGCGCTGATGATAAGGAAAGCGCCTATGCCTTTGTTAGCCCAATACACCAGAGCTGGCGACGGGTTCGCATTCTGAATCGCGATGGAAAGCGCCGCAGCAAGACACCAGAGGATAGACGGGAACCGGATCGCATGCAGAAAAACGTGGGTGAACGAATGGTGTTCCGAGATCTTTCGGTTTAGTAGCTTCAATACGATGCTGCGGGCTAGAAGACAAAGCGCCAGCGCAATACCGAATGCGGCCAACGGGACCATTAGTGCGGCGAATCGTGGGCTCAAACCAGGATTGTCGCACACGTGAATTTAATAGAAGCCGGCATGATCGAAAATGCCCACCACTTGCGCCGCTATGTAGTGAGGGCGCGGTAAGACGCCCGAAGTCGGCGGAGGACGCAGCAACGACGTAGATTCAAAGCGCCTACGTCGCACTTGGAGGAGTCCTGAAAAGCGGGTCGCTCGGAGGTGGCCCGCTATAATCGCAATCAATGCACTTTTTGTCCGCGGCCCGCTCGCGCCTGGTCACTAGAGAAGGTTTGCGAGTCGAGAAGGACGCGCCATTAAGTCTCTATACGCGATTTGGTTTGGGCGGAAGCGCAAGCTATCTCGTCGACGCTTCCTCAGAAGACTCCCTCCGGGAAGCCGTCCAACACATCACAGCGGAAGAACTACCATTTGTGGTCATCGGCGGAGGCAGCAACCTTGTTGTGGCCGATGCAGGTTACCAGGGAGTTGTTCTTCGTTACACCGCTAAAGAAGTATCTCTCTCCGGCGCTTGCGTCACGGCCGATGCCGGCGCCAACCTTCAGAAATTGGTCGACTTTACGATCGACCATGGTCTTGCAGGCATCCACACCATGACGGGCATCCCCGGTTGGGTGGGCGGCGCCATCTACGGCAATGCGGGCGCTTACGGCCGGTCCACACACGAGAGTATCGAATCAGTTCGTTTCTTCGATGGCGCCGAGTTTGGCGAGTTCTCTAATCAACAGTGCGGCTTCCGGTACCGGCACAGCCGTTTTAAAGACGACAAAAGCCACATCATCCTGTCATCCAGATGGGCTCTGACACCCGGCGACGCTGAGGCTCTGCGCAAACAAGCGGCCGAGATCCTCGCGGTCCGGAATGCGAAATACCCTCCGGAAATGAAGTGCGCGGGAAGTATCTTCAAGAATTTGCTCTTCGCCGAATTGCCTCCCTCAGCACAGAAGGAAGTGGACCCGAAGGTTGTTCGTGAAGGAAAGGTTCCATCTGCATACTTTTTGGAACGGGTCGCCGCCAAAGGCATGCGGAACGGCGATATTCATGTGGCGGATTATCATGCGAACCTGATTTACAACGTCGGGAATGGAACTGCTAGGCAAGTCCGTGAAATCGTCGACGAACTCAAGGCCCGCGTTCGTGACCGCTTCTGCTTTGAAGTAGAGGAAGAAGTTCAGTATGTTGGCTTCTGAAATGAGGACGGTGTGAAGCTTCGCGTACGGCATAACTCGATTCGATTCCGCCTCGGAAGAAGCGAGGTCGATCTATTGCAAAGGGGCATGGAGTGCAGCGAGACGATCTATTTCCCAGACTCTAAGAGACTGGAGTATGTCATCCAGCCATGCTCTCGGGAAACCATAACGGCCTCGTTTTCAGATCAGGTAATCCGCGTAGAAGTGCCCGCGCAGGATCTGGAACGGTGGGGCGCTTCCGACCAGGTTGGATTGTCGACTGAAATCCACATCGCCGATGAGCCGCCTTTGCATGTGTTGATCGAGAAAGACTTCCGGTGCCTCGATCAACGCGTGTCCGAAGATGAGGCCGATTCCTTCGAAAATCCTCTCGAACGTCATCCCGGACCATAGCGCCAAGCAGGAAGGTTAGTGTGCAGATCGGTGCCAGATTGGCTTCGACTTTGGCCCGAAACAGAGGCTCATGCACTCGCTGCCCGGTTGGCAGACGTTGACAATCCTCTCGGCTACTACGTGTTTGCAGCGGTGAAACGACTCGACAAAAAACGACTCTTGGCGCTCAATGCTCATAGTGGCCTGAAGCTTGATGTCGATTCGATGGCTCAGTCGGTCAATATCATCGCTCTCTCGCGATTGGTCCAACGCTTTGTAAGCACGCTATTACTTGAGTAATTTCGCCAGTTCTTTCAGCGCCGGTTCCAGTTTTTGTGGTTTTGTCAACACGCCCTCAAACAGATCGCCGACCTCTCGAAAGCGTTCCACCGCGTTTTCAATCGTGAACGTTTTCGGAGTCAGCCCCTGCTTCACCTCACTCCAGTCGAGTGGCGTCGCCACCGGAGCGCCGTCGTAAGCGCGAGTCACATACGGAGCCGCAATAGTCTTACTCGAACTGATCTGCAGATAGTCGAAGTAAACTCGATTCTTCCGCCGTTTCGCCACTGCGCGCGGCGTAGTAAACAGCTCGGGGCGTTCCCCGATGACCACTTGCGAGATGATTTCTGCAAACGATCGCGCCTGCTCATACGTATACCTAGGCTCGATCGGAATGAAGACGTGCATGCCGTCGCCGCCCGTCGTCTTCGGATATCCCTTCATTCCAATCTTATCGAGAACGTCCTTCACCAAGCCCATGGCCTCGACAATCTTGTCGAACGTACACTCCATCGGATCGAGGTCGATCAGAATATAGTCAGGACAATCCAGCGTCTCGACGCGGCTCATCCAAGGGTTCTGATCAATGCATCCGAGATTTGTCAGGAATAGCAGCGTAGCTCGATCATCGGCGACAACATAACGGATGGGCGCGCCCCGATGAGAGGAGTGAATCGGCTCGATGCGGAGCCAGCTCGGAAATCCCTCCGGAATATCTTTCTGAAAGAAGAACTCCTCATGAATACCGTGCGGATAGCGCTTCAACGACAACGGCCTACCAGCCAGGTGGGGCACTAGCAAATCCGCGATCGCATCGTAATAATTCAGAACATCCCGCTTTGTATATCCATCTTTCGGGAACCAGATTTTATCCAGATTCGTGAACTTCAGCGCCTTCCCGTCAATCTCGCGCGTCACTTCCTTGCGATCGGCCGGTAAGCCCTCGCGCACAACTTCCTCGGCTGCCTTGTCTTCCCGCAGTCCAAGAAACACAGGCGCGCGAAGCCGTAGGTCCGAAGTCCATTCCGAAAATCGAACTTCGCAAAGTAGCTTTGGCTCTACCCACGTGACCTTACGCAAGACATCGATCTTTTTGCCAAATGGATTGCGAGATGTCTCGAGTGGCTTCAGCTTCTTATAAATTATGTTGAGCATCCGATCATCGAATCCCGTCCCCACACAACCCACATACTGAAGCTTGTTGTCGTCGTACATCCCCAGCACAAGCGAGCTAAACGTTGTGCGCTCGCCATGAGTGTATCCGCATATGATAAATTCCTGCTGGCCCGTGACTTTCAATTTCAGCCAACGCCGTGTGCGTTTCGATTCATACCGGCTTTGCGCTTCCTTCGCAATCACTCCTTCTAATCCCATTTGCCGGGCGGCTTCGAGGATCTCCGAGCCTTTCACTATGAAATGCTCGGATACTTGAATTCGGTCCCCCGGTGTCACGATGGCCGCCAACGCTGCCTTGCGGTCGACAAGTGGCGAATTGCGAAGGTCGTAGCCATCCACATACAACAGATCGAACGCGTACATCTTCACGGGAATCTTCCGCGCCAGGTGCGCGACTTCATTCGCGTTCGTCTGGTGGATGCGCGGCTGAATCAGTCCAAACCTGGACCGCCCTTCTTCGTCAAGAACGGCGATCTCGACATCCAGGATTGCTTTCTCCGCCGCAACATGATGCGGAATGACACTTAATTCCGGGTACTGCCTGTCGAAGGAGTTCCCGTTCCTCGACAATAACCGGATCTTGCCGTCCTCGATGTAACAGATCGCCCGAACGCCGTCCCACTTGATCTCGTAGACCCAATGTGACCCTTCCGGCGGGTGGTCCGCCGGTGAAGCAAGCATCGGTTGCACGCTGGTGGGCATCGGCGCCTCTTTCACACCGGGCAATCCGGACGGATCAAACTTAGCCTTTTTTTTTGAGGCTCTCTTCTTCGCCTTGGGCTTAAGATCCTGCGCGATCTCTTCTTGCGTACGGCCCGTTTTAACGCTATAAGCCAGCGCCTCAATGTCGTACTCGGGATTGGCGAACTCGTCTTGTTTCTTGATGAGCAGCCATTCGTTGCCCTTCCCTCGGCCTTTCATCAGCACCAGGGCAAACTCGCCTTTCATCTTCTGCCCGTTCGCCCGGAATTTCAGATCTCCACGCGCTATCTGGGCTTCGCCATCGCCATCCTTCAGAACTTCGAATGTCCCTGCATCCCAGAGCATTACGCTCCCTGCCCCGTAGTTGCCTTTCGGAATGTTGCCCTCAAAGTCGCCGTAACTCAGCGGATGATCTTCCACGTGCATCGCGAGCTGTTTTGATAGCGCCACCTGCGACGGACCCTTGGGGACCGCCCAACTCTTGAGCGTCCCGCCGATCTCCAGCCTCAAGTCATAATGCAGACGCGTGGCGTCGTGCCGCTGAATGAAAAGGCGGCCTTGCGTCCTTTCCGGTTCCAGCGTCGATGGCGCCGGCTCCGGCGTCTCCTCGAATTTTCGTTTGCGAACGTACTCCTTTAGAGACATCTGAGGCTAATATCCATACTCCCGCATCATAGACTTAGTGCCCGAGAAACTCAGCTTCCGAACTGTCCTCCCGGACATATTGGAACTTGTCCGTCCGCGCCGCGGCCTTCTCGCCTTGGGGCTCGTTCTGATGATCGTCAACCGTTTGGCGAGCCTTGTTCTCCCCGCGTCGACCAAGTTTCTTATCGATGATGTCATCGGTAAGAAACACACCGAGATGCTCGCGCCGCTGTTAGGAGCGGTGCTTCTTGCCACCGTCCTGCAAGGCGCTACTTCTTTCACCTTGACACAATTGCTGTCGAAAGCGGCGCAGCGTCTCATAGCGGAATTACGACAGAAGATCCAGGAACATATCGG
The DNA here is from genome assembly GCA_035630195.1 of Bryobacteraceae bacterium. GTDB lineage: Bacteria > Acidobacteriota > Terriglobia > Bryobacterales > Bryobacteraceae > DASQDN01. The sequence continues at coordinate 1,413 of DASQLD010000289.1, read as the reverse complement.
TCGTTTGCCCATCGCTTACTATGACGCGAACAAAACGGGCAATCTCGTGTCGCGAATCATGACCGACGTCGAAGGAATTCGAAATCTGATCGGCACCGGGCTGGTCGAGTTCGCAGGTGGAGTCACGACCGCGCTCATCGCGTTGATCATCTTAATCCGCATCAGCCCAATCATGACCGGTATGACTGTTGGCTTCCTGGCGATCTTCGGCTTCGCAATCCAGAAAGCCTTCTCCAAAGTTCGACCCATCTTCCGCGATCGGGGACAAATCAACGCGGACGTGACCGGCCGTCTGACGGAATCTCTCGGCGGAGTTCGCGTCATCAAGGGCTATCACGCCGAATCGCGCGAAGCGGCCGTGTTCGCTACCGGCGTGCATCGACTCCTCGATAACATTCTCAAGTCATTGAATGCCATTTCCGTTATGGGTTTGTCCGCGAATCTCCTTCTCGGACTCGTCGGCTCGCTCATCATGTATGTCGGGGCGCGTCAAGTTTTATCCGGCGCAATCACGCTCGGTGACTTCGTCACCTACACTGCCTTCCTCGCATTTCTCGTAGCGCCGGTCTTCCAGATCGTTCAGATCGGCACGCAGTTAACTGAGGCCGTAGCTGGACTCGAACGATCCCGCGAAGTCCTCAACGAGAGCCGCGAAGATGCCGATCCCGGCCGAACCATTAACATTGGACCCATCGAGGGTTTGATCGAGTTCCGCGATGTGGATTTCGAGTACACAAAGGGCTCTCCGGTCCTTCACGGAATCGAGTTCACTGCCCGGCCCGGCACGGTCACGGCGCTTGTAGGTTCCTCGGGATCCGGCAAGTCCACGATCATCGGCCTGATCTCAGCTTTCTACAAGCCAACCAGCGGCTCTGTATTCGTCGATCAGAACAATCTATCCAATGTTCGACTCAGTTCCTATCGGACACAGCTCGGCGTCGTGCTTCAGGACACGTTCCTCTTCGACGGAACCATCCGCGAGAACATCGCCTTCGCCCGGCCGGATGCGACCGACGAAGAGGTCAGAGAAGCCTGCCGGATCGCCAGAGTAGACGAGTTCGCGAGCTTCGACACGGTCGTCGGGGAACGCGGCATCAAGCTCTCGGGAGGACAGCGCCAGCGGGTCTCTATTGCAAGGGCAATTCTCGCCGATCCGCGAATCCTGATCCTTGATGAAGCCACCTCCAGCCTGGACTCGGAATCAGAAGCAATCATCCAACAGGGATTGTCTTATCTCATGCGAGGGCGCACCACCTTCGTCATCGCGCATCGCTTGTCCACCATCCGCCGCGCCGATCAGATCCTGGTAGTGGAAGCGGGTCGTATCGTAGAACGTGGCTCGCACGAAACGCTCTTCGAAGCCAAGGGCCGCTACTGGGATCTCTACACCAGGCAGCACGGTCTCGAATCGAA
>DASQLD010000288.1:0-3259 GCA_035630195.1 Bryobacteraceae bacterium | reverse complement strand
CAAGAAGGACATCTGTTCGACGTGATCGAGGAGCGGAAGGTGCCGAAAACCGGCGGCATTGTCAGGGATCAGGTGATTCGTTTGGTGGGCGACCGGGGCAGCAAATGCTCGATGCGTTTGCGGCTGATCAGCAAATGGGACGAGGAGAAACGGGAGATTATCCAGTTCCTCACCAACCATCTGGCGTTCGGTCCCAATACGATCGCGCGGATCTATCGCGTTGGCAGATCGAGATCTTCTTCAAATCGTTGAAGCAGTTGTTGCGGGTCAAGACATTTGTGGGCACCAGCAGCAAAGCGCTACATGTGCAGATCTGGACCGCGTTGATCTCGATGCTGATACTGAAGTACCTGCAGATGAGATCGCAGTTCGGCTGGTCCTTGTCCCACTTGGTCGCCCTGCTGCGGCAACAACTGTTCGTCTACCGCGATCTGTACCGGTGGATCCACAACCCCTTTGAGGCTCCGCCGGGGCTGGCGGGCATTCATGACGTCCAGCTGGCGCTGGATCTCGGGTAGCCAATTGGACAGCAGAAAACCGCAACGAACCGAATCGAAGACTCAGGAAGGAGCTTTCAGTGCGCCAATCCTGGACAGCAACTCCCGCCGAATGTAACTCAACCGTCCGGAACCTCATTTCCGGATCAGCAAATCCGCGGATCTATTTTCAATTGTTTCAACAGAGACGTCAGTCGTGCCTGTCTAATTTGGAGCAGTGGTTTAACTCAGGCCTTTCGCTTGGCGAGCCATCGCGATCTCGATCGCTTCGCCTGCAAGGTGCAAGCCCACGATCTGCTCCTCGTCGATCACGTGATCCGCGCCTGCCTTCCGGATCTGGCCCGCGTATTGGTGATAACGCGCCCGTGCGAGTATCGGCACTCCCGGCGCTAGCCTCTGCACCGCTTCGACGATAAGCCGGCATGCATTCGGGTCCGGCACTGTGACCACTACACCGTAGCTGGCCCCGACGCCTATATGCTGCAGCACTTCCGTCTGCGAGGCATCTCCTAATTCAATCGGGAACTCGACCCGATTCTCCGCCACTGTGCTGGGGTTCATCTCGAGGATGATCAACGGAATGTCTTTGGCTACAAGGCCGTGAACTACGGCCCGGCCCGCAGGTCCGAAGCCGATGACGATCACTCGCTTCCAGTTCTTCGGGCGCTGATCGCCTTCCATCGCAGTTCGGGCTTTGTGCGGCACGCGCCGCATGAGCCGGGTAGACATCGCAGGCGCAAAGCCGATCAGAAACGGAGTCGCCATCAAGGTAATCAGCGAGATTGCCATGGCGGCTTGAAACAGTTCCTCCGACATGATCCCGCTCCGGTACGCAGTCTCACTAATGACGAAGGTGAACTCGCCGACCTGGGAAACGATCACCCCTGTAACGAGAGCGTTGCGAAGCGATCGCTGAATTGACCACACACCGAGGGATGTGATTAATGTCTTGCCGATGATTATCGCGACCGCGCAGAGGAAGATTGTTCCGATATATGTGGCGCTCAGCGGCAGTTGTGCGGCCGTGCCGACGGAAGCAAAGAAGAGCGTTACGAACACCGCGCTCAAGGGTGTCACGTCAGCGCGAATCTGTGTGGCAAACGGAGACTCGGCGAGCACGATCCCCGCGCCGAATGCTCCTAGAGATGGCGAGAACCCTAAGGAATGAGCTGCCCAGGCAGCCCCAAAGCTTGTACAAACGGCAAGGACCACGGGGAGTTCGCGACTACCTGACAGCGCCGCATCGACGAAGATGCGCGGCAGCAGATAGCGCGCAATTACCCAAGCGCCTACAATGAAGACGATTACGAGCGCCGCGCGCAACGCTATCTCGAGGAGTAACGCTTCGGTCTCGACCTTCTGCGCCAGCGCGTCTGTAAGGATGAGGATTGGAATCACGGCCACATCCTGGAACAGCAGAATGCCGATTGCGTTCCTACCGTACGCGCTATCGAGTTGCGCTCGATCGGTCAACTCGCGTAGGACGACAGCGGTACTACTCATCGCGAACGCCAGACCGAGTGCGATTGCCGGCGGTCTCGGCACTCCAATCGCTGAACAGACCCCGTACACGGTTACCGCGGTTAGAGCCATCTGGAATGTTCCTCCGACAACGGCGACTCTTCCGAGTCGCCTCAACCTAGCGAAGGAAAACTCGAGCCCAATTGAGAAGAGTAAAAGGGCGACGCCCAGCTCGCTCAGGATCCTGACGTCTTCTCCCGCGCGGACGAAGCCGATGCCGGTAGGACCGAGCAACAGACCGGCCAAAAGATACCCGACGACTACGTTCTGGCCAAGGCGTCGCAAAATGAGACCCGTGAAGGCCGCCACCGCGAGAAGCACAACGATCCGAAGCAATAAGTCCCAACCGGTCATTAGCCCTATTGTCGGCGGGCGATGTGTCAGGATTTGAAAGAGTGCTTCTGCGCATAGTGATTGTTACGCTCGCGCTGTTCACGAGTTGCTCTACACAAGCTGAGTACATCGATCTAGAAGTCGGATGGCAGGTGCGCCCGGAGAAGCAGCAAGCGTCTCGCTAGGGCGTTCGTGCTCTGGTTTCTCCAGCAGCCTTTTCCATCAGCGCACGCCTTGCGGCGATAGACCTTCCATCTTCCGCAATCTGCGTAGCCTCTCTTGCGAGGGAGACAATCTCCTTGCTTAGGCTGATGGGATAGCCGCGCGCTTTGTTATAAGCGGCACGCGCTCGCGCCATCTGATCGGGCGCGTACTTATCTCCCTGCTGGGACGTCGCGATCTGGATCGCATTCAGCGCCTGATATAGCGCTACTGTTGCCTCATACTCCTCTTTCCCAACGGCGCGGTCGCCGGCTTTGGGCTGTGCAGACATATCGAACGTATATGGCTTGCGAGGAAGAAGCTCGTACGTAGCGTTGACCTCTTGAACCTTGCCGACCGTTCCTGGTCCAACGAAATTCTCCATAACGACGATATCGCTAGGTTGTGTCACGGAGTAATAGGGTTCGGCGGTCACGATCATGGCGAACGCCTGCAAAGGCGTACTGGACGTCAGTTTGCCTTTGTTCGATCCGTCGAGATCAAGCTCTCCGAGGTTCTGGGCACGGCCTTCCGGACTGATGGCCCAGACAACGTAAGTCAGATATTGGACTTGTCCCCATTTTTGAAACAAGTGGTTAAGACTCAGAATTGATCGAATGGAGAATTGAGTCATGGGGTTGTCGCGTAGGAAGTTCACGAAGGAGTTCAAGTTGGCGGCCGTTCGGCGGCTGGAACAAGGGATCTCG
>DASQLD010000287.1:0-3031 GCA_035630195.1 Bryobacteraceae bacterium | reverse complement strand
TCACAGGCTCGCAGAACGGACTCGACAGGCATATCGGCATACGATATCACATGTCCCGTCTAATGGAACGATAACGCCGATTGTTTAAAGGACAATATAGATTCAGGGCAGTATGATGGAACGTGGATCGTACCGTTCGTCGGGACGATCCGTTCGTGCCGAATCCACTACAACCGTGACACTTTCGACGTCTCAGACAGAATCGATCTACCGCTGGCTCGACGATTTTCGGATTGAATTGCCAAGCTGGGGTTTCGCGAACACAGGGACACGCTTTGGCAAGTTTCTGCAGGCGGGAGCCGCGGTCACGCTTCCTGAGAAACTCGCGGACGCAGCGCAAGTCCATCGTGTCACAGGTTGCTGTCCGACGTTGGCCGTGCACGCCCTGTGGGATTTTCCGAATGGCATCGGCGATGTGGCGGATGTGAAACTCTCAGCGTCGCGCACTGGCATTGAGATTGGCGCAATCAACCCGAACATCTTTCAAGACCAGATCTACAAGCACGGTTCGCTCGGCAGCCCGGACGAAACCGCACGCATTACCGCTCTGCGACATCTGATGGATTCTGTCGAGATCGGTAAACGCACAGGGAGCCGTGATATCTCGTTATGGTTTGCCGATGGTTCCAGCTATCCGGGAACAGCGAACATCCGGCGGCGGCGGGAGTGGTTCATAGAAGGTTTGCAGGCGATGCACGAGAAGCTGTCTCCCACCCAGCGCATGCTGATCGAATACAAACCGTTCGAGCCTGCTTTTTACCATACGGACATCGCCGACTGGGGCATGGCGCTACTGCTTGCGCGGCACGCCGGCCCGCAGGCAAAGGTGCTCGTCGACACAGGCCATCATTACCAAACGCAGAACATCGAACAGATCGTTGCCTGGCTGCTTGCGGAGGACATGCTCGGCGGCTTCCATTTCAACGACAGGCGCTATGCCGACGACGATTTGACTCTCGGCTCGATCGATCCCTATCAGGTCTTTCGCATATTTCACGAGATTCATCAGTACGCGTTCGACACCGGAGCCCAGCCGCATATCGCATATATGATCGATCAGAGCCACAATCTAAAACCCAAGATTGAAGAGATGATACAGACTGCGCTGGCTGCCCAGGAGTTGTATGCGAAGGCATCGCTCGTTGATCACGCCATGCTTGCGCGCCACCAGGCTAACTGCTCCTTGATCGACGCCGAGGAATGTTTGAAGGCGGCGTTCTACACCGACGTCCGAGCTGTATTGGTCGGGTGGCGCCGATCGAAGGGGCTGCCTGACGATCCGCTAGCTGCTTTCCGCGAAAGCGGCTATCTCGCTCGTATTTCGACCGAACGCGCGGCGGGCAATGCCGCTGCCGTTACCAGTTACGCTTGACTTTTGAGATCGGAATTAACTTACATGTTGAAACTTTTGAAAGACCTGTGGAAACCAGAAGGCATCGCCGACGAACTCGAGTTGCTGCGATACCGCTCTAATCTTCTCGGAGCTGATCTTCGTATCACCAACTTCGGCGGTGGCAATACGAGTTCGAAGATTCAGATGGTCGACCCGTTCACGGGTCAGCCGACGACTGTGCTTGCAGTTAAGGGAAGTGGAGGCGACCTCGGCAGCATCAAAAGGTCAGGCTTCGCGCTGCTTTATATGGACAAGCTGAACCAGCTTAAGAACGTGTACAAAGGTGAGCAAGAAGAAGATGAGATGGTTGCGTACTATCCCCTTTGCGCCTTCGGAACCAGCAGTGCTCCAGCCTCTATCGATACGCCCCTTCACGCGTTCCTGCCCTTTGCGCATGTCGATCACCTTCATCCCGACTGGGCGATCGCGATTGCCGCCAGCGCCAATGGCAAAGCAAAGCTCGATGAGTTTAACTCGCGATTCAATCACAAAGTGATTTGGCTTCCCTGGCAACGACCCGGCTTTGAGCTGGGCCTGATGCTGCAACGTGCCGTTGAAGCGAACCCTGAATGCGATGGCATTATCCTCGGTAGCCATGGTCTCTTCACCTGGGGTGATACTCAGGAAGCTAGCTATCGGAACAGCCTGAAGATGATCGACGACATGGGCCAGTTCGTTCAGGAGCACGAAGCCAAGACGGGTAAGAACCTCTTCGGCTCCTCACAGCACGACCATTTGCCTACCGCCGAAGAACTGGCAGTCTCGATCTTTCCGTATCTGCGCGGCAAAGTGGCAACAACGCGGAGATCGATCGGCCACTATGACGCCTCCGCCGATGTGGTGAAGTTTGTCAATTCGAAGTATGCTCCCGAGCTCGCCGCTCTAGGCACAAGCTGTCCCGATCACTTCATCCGAACACGTATCGCTCCGCTGTATGTCGAGTGGAACCCTAAGGGCACGATCGCCGAGTTGAAGCAGGCGATATCGAGTGGACTCGATCGTTATCGCAACACCTATACGGAGTATTACAACGCCAACAAGGAAGCGGGGTCCCCGGCTCTGCGCGACGCCAACCCTTCCGTTGTCTTAGTTCCCGGCATCGGAATGTTCACTTTCGCCAAGAACAAGAAGGAAGCTCGCATCACTGCGGAGTTCTACATCAACGCGATCCACGTGATGGCGGGAGCGACGGTTTTGGGAACAGCAGCAGCCGCCGCAGCCGGAGCTGGCTCCGTTCTTCCACAAGCGAAGACCGCGGAAGTCGCGCCGGCATTCACCAGTCTCTATAATTACGTGGCTCTTCCGCCACGAGAAGCTTTTCGCATCGAATACTGGGCTCTCGAAGAGGCCAAGATCCAGCGAATGCCTCGAGAGCAGGAGTTTAGTCGCAAGATCATGCTGGTGGTCGGCGGCGGTAGCGGCATCGGTCGCGCCGTATGTCTGCAGCTCGCGGGTTCCGGCGCCCATGTCATCGCAGCCGATAAGAATGCGGACGCGGCGAAGGAGACAGAACAGCTCGTTGCCAAGGTCGCGGGCGCCGAAGCAGCCGGATCGTGCGAGATCGACATCTGCAATCGCCAGAGTATTCGGGCGGCGCTGGATGCGACAATCCACAAATTTGGCGGCGTGGACGGCATC
>DASQLD010000286.1:0-12803 GCA_035630195.1 Bryobacteraceae bacterium | reverse complement strand
GGAGTGCTCGGGACGGACGAATCCCGGGTTCTTGAAAAGGCGCGCGAGGGAGGTCAGGAGGAATTGGTTTCGGGCGCTTGCTGTGTTCTGCCACCACTGCTACCGAACCAGTTACGTCCGGCAGCCTGAGAAACGCAGGGTCATTCGGGCTAACGAAATCGAAAGCGGACGTCAGATCGCCACACACAACTCGATGCCAAGGGCTGATACCTGGAATCTTAATCCCGAAGCGCTTTTCGAGGAACTGCCCGACGGAAGTGTGATCAAAGACTTGTGAATTGACCCATCCGCCCTTGCTCCACGGAGAGATGATGTAGAGTGGCACTCGCGGTCCAAGGCCCCACGGTCGAACGGCGCCTGAGATAGTATCTTCCGGCTTTACGTATTCGCCCTCCGCTCCTGCAAAGTATTCTCCCCGAAGATCCAAAGTAGACTTGCCCGCAATGGAGCCATCCCGATTGAAAGAGGGCACTGCGGGCGGGGGTACGTGATCAAATTGACCGTCATTCTCGTCGAAGGTCAGCAGGAATACCGTCTTGCTCCATACTTCGGGATTGGCTGTGAGAGTGTTCAGGACTTGCGCAGTAAACTCGGCGCCCTGAAGCGGAGTGGATCGCGACGGGTGTTCTGACCAGTCCGCCGGCGGGAGCACCCATGAAACCTGAGGAAGGGCATCATTCTGCACATCCTGGGCAAGCTGCTCCAGAGACCAATGCGACATTCCGTTGCGATACTGTGGCGACTCCTTGCCGGCGCTTCTGAAGCTTTCAAAGGCCAGACAGCCATGCATGGCGCCGGTCCAATTGTCGTTTGGATCCTGATAGAAACGCCAAGTGATTCCGGCACGTTGCAGGACATCAGGAATAGTAGCCCATTTAAAGGCGGAACCTTGATAGACATAACCGGGAGTGGGCAAGGCGCCTTTCACCCAACACCGAAGGTTATTCGGCTCAGAGTCCGCATCTGTGCAGTTCTCACCGCGAGCTCTCAGTTCCGGGTTGAAATTCGACCCTGACCAAAACACGATCCGGTTCGGATCCGTTCCGGTTGTCACCGAGCAATGGTACGCATCACAAATGGTGAATCCTTCCGCAAGAGCGAATTGGAACGGGATATCGTCCCGCTTATAGTGGCCCATGGAGTACTGCGTTTTAAACTTTGGCCAGAAGCCAAATTTGCCCTGGTTCCAAGCCGCCTGCGAATCCGAGAATGAGTGAGGGGTTCCGGGGACACGAAGTGCGCTTGTGATTTTGGTGTCAAGATGAAACGGCAGGATCTCCCTGACGCCGTCGGATTGATGCCACACGGGTTTGCCACTCTCCAACGGAATCGGGTGGCGATCGCCAAAGCCTCGCACTCCCTTCATAGTTCCGAAGTAGTGATCAAAGGAGCGATTTTCCTGCATCAGAATGACAACGTGCTTGATGTCTTCGATAGCGCCGGCTTTGGTGAAGGCAGGAACAGCCAGGGCTCTGCGGATGCTGGCGGGCAGAGTAGCTAGTGCGGCAACAGCACTCGCCGACCGTAGGAACTGGCGCCTGTTATCGAGAGACATTTCGACTCCGTTTACTTGCTAATGGATGAGGCTGGACTTCCGCTTCATCGAAATTCTAGTTTATAGCGCTATGTTGAACACGCGTGTTGTCTCGGAGTAAGCACAACGAACTTTTCTTATCAAAAGTTAGCTCGCAGCGCGAGTTGCATCACTCGCGCAGGAGCAGCCGCGGTGAAGGCGCCCAAGTTGGTATTCACTTGATTGCCTTGCGCATCGAAGCGCGCAGCCGTATCGAACGATGTGAATTGCGTGTGGTTAAACGCGTTGTAAAGTTCGCAGCGAAGCTGGATGCGGAAACGTTCGGTGATAGGAATATTTTTGGTCGCTGTCATGTCCCAGTTATTTGTCCCGGGCTGTCGAAGCAAGTTCCGCGCCGCGTTGCCAAGGGTGCCGACCGCAGGCGCACGGAACACTTCCGTACGGAAGTTCCTGAAAAACGTTCGCTCGCTCTTCGGCAGCACTGGATTGTCCGTGACGACTATGCGCGCGCTGTCGGACGGAGTCCCTGTTACGTCCACGGCAGTCGTAGTGGACCATCCCACTCCGGTCGGCCGGCCGCTGATGAAGCTTGCGATTCCCGATATCTGCCAACGATTCATGATCAGGTCGAGCGCTTTCCCCGGAACAGGAACTCTCGGGAGATCCCAAACCCAGTTGATCTTGAGCACGTGCCTTCGATCGACGTCCGATAGCGAATAGAACCATCGGGCGGGTAATTGGCTCGAGATCAATCCAGGGGTCTGGTTAGTGCCCTGTCCGTAATCCATTGCTTTCGACCACGTCCATGCGCCTCCGATCTGGATCCCTCGAGATAATCGCCGATTCACGTTCAATTGGAACGAGTGGTAATTCGATGTCGCATCGTACTCGATCTTCGGAATCTCGGAGAGACCTACGTAACGCCGAAGAAACGAAGGTGGTAGTGGGCTAGTGGGATTGGAAGGATCCCGATTTTCAGGAAGGAAGTTCGCGCCAAAAGGAATATAGTTTAGGTCGCGCTGGCGCCAAAGATGACGGCCAAGCGAGCCCACATATCCCGCATCCACCACTATGCCCGCTCCAACATTGTGCTGAACGGAGAAGCTGAAGTTCATAGTTGTAGGAAGATGGCCTGTCAAGTCGCGAGTGGTTACAGCGGGTGGGAAGATGCTACTCGCCGAGCCTAACAGAGTCGCCATTGTGCCGTAATACAGGATTGGGTTCTGCACTAGCGGGGCTTGACCGATCATCAAACTGGTCTGGCGCTCCTGGTCGATTGCAGAAAACAAACCGAAGCCGCCGCGGATCGCGGTCCTGCCCTTGCCTGATGGATCTAAGGCGAACCCAATCCGCGGGCCGAACTTGACACCAGGATCACCCGAGAAACTTCGAGGCACAGAGGTATCGCTGCCGGGGACCACGAGGCCGTTGTTCGGATCTCCTACACCCGGTACGATTGCACCGATCATAGCGGCAGGAAACGTCTCACCTGTGAGTCGGTTCTGCGCAACCCGTACGTTATTGACGCGCGCGGGCCAGAGTAGCTGCACTTGCTTCGAGGGATCGTACCGTTCGGGGAGGAAGCCCGAGACTTGGTCGTCCGAGTCGTATTGGGGGCGTATCCAATAAAAACGCATGCCGTAGTCGAGGGTGAGACGGCGATTCACCTTCCACGTGTCCTGAACAAACCACTCGACATTGGAGCTTCGCATCCTGTACCAGATGCGCTGACTGGTTTCCGTATACGACGAATAAACGCCCAGAGCGGCATTAGAGTAGGCATACCCGGTATCAAGCGGGTTGGTAGCATTTCGACCAAAATCGAAAAGTCCATTGAAGTTCGAAGGGTTGTAGCTGTCGCGCCAACTGAGGTCCAGATAGAACCCCGCCTTGATCAGATGCGATGAGCGGTTGTAGGAGACATTATTCACGATCGTGGCAATGCCCTGATCGGCTGCTTGCGGCAGGCGACGCTCAACAGCGAGGTTCGCGGCATTCGGAACACCTCCAAAGTTTGCGGCGGGAAGAAGGTCCAACGGGTTGGCGGATGGGACAAACTGGCCAAGCGTGTATCCAAGCGGCTCTCGTTGATTGCGAGTTAATTCGGAATCGGGAATCTCATCGCGCTCAGGGAACATGGTGAAGCCGAAGGTTGCCTCATTGATAAGCTGCGGGCTGAAGATGCTCTGGTGCCGCAAAGTGAGCGCCTTGCCGTTCCGTTTCGTCGTACGGCTCATCTGCGGCCAATTGGAATTGTTGAAACCTCCCATCCCGATCGAGCCCGTTCTTTCTTCCTTTGACCAGGTGTAGGTTCCGTACAGTAATTGTTTCGAGCTGATGTTGTAATCGAGCTTCAGGGTTTGCGTAGTGAGCGGATTGTCGCGCGTCGCCGGAAAGAGATAGTTGTAATTCCCGCGCGAGATAGTCAGGTCGGTGAAATTCGGCGCCGGGAAAGCTTTCAGCAGCGCTACACCATTAGGATCGAGCCGGTTGGCAGGCACACGGTTGCCGGGAAACGGCGCGCGTGTCGTCGGGTCAGTGACCACAATCAACGCTCCGTTCACGTCGAACGAACGGGAGAAGTCTCCCTGGCGCTCGAGTTCCGTGGGAACCGTGCGCTGCGCAATCGGATCAGAGGTCTTCAAAGGCCAGCCTTCCTGGCTCCAGAAGAAGAACAGCTTGTCACGATTGCGATTAAATTTGCCGGGAATGAAGACCGGGCCACCTACCGTGTAGTTCCAAGTGTTGAAGCGATAGATCGGGTTAGGACGGCCGAGACGATTGTTGAAGAAGTTATTCGCATTCCATTGTTCATGGCGCTTGTAGTATGCGCCTGAACCATGGAATTCCCTCGAACCCGATTTGGATACAAGCTGAACGTTCGCTCCCGATAGACGGCCGTACTCAGCCTGGTAGTTCGTGAGGAGCACCTTGACTTCAGCAATTGCGTCCTGGCTGACCGTGGGAGTCTGCACGTCCTGTTGACTAATGGGCACACCGTCAAGGCTGATCTGATTGAATTGCGTGTTATTGCCCTGAACGGAAAAAGAAAACGTGCGCGAGAGGGAATCGGAGTCGGAAAGAAGCACCACTCCGGGGAGCAGTTGAACCAGCGAACTGATATTCCGCCCCTTTATGGGAATGCTGTCCACCTGCGCCGCAGTGATCACGCCAGAACGTTCGGCGCTGGCCGTCTGGACGGCTGCGACCTGCTCGGAAACCGTCACCTTCTCGGTGACTTCACCAACTGCGAGAACAATTTCGCCTATGGCAAGACGCTCGGAAGCAGATAACACGATTCCGGAACGTTCGACAGTCTTGAATCCCGACGCGCGAATCGAGAGACTGTACTGACCCGGCGGGAGCCCGGAGAAGAGAAAGTCTGCGCGGGCATCTGTCTGAGCTTCGCGCTGAGCGCCAGTTGCTTGATTGGTGAGAGTTACCGTTGCGTCCTGGACGGGCAGCGAGCTTTGATCCGACACAGTTCCGGTGATGGAGCCTGTAATGGTCTGTGCCGGTAGCGACAACAAGGCAAGCAGGCCACAAGCGGTGAGGCGGCTGAGGGTCATAGAACACCTCCAATTTTTCAACCTTCACAATCGCTTGTGAGGCATTTGGGGCGATCATATGGTGAGCTCGACTGTCTTGTCAATCTTTACAGTCAGTTCGGTCCACGTGCGTAGCAGAAAGCATCCGTTCCGAGGGAACGATTGACACGCGTCGCGAGATTAATCCGAGACCGAAAGGTCGGCGGCATCGGTAGAGCTCCGAGCCTGCGCGTGACTGTGTAATGACGTTCAACACCGCACGAATAATCGTGGCTGAGTCAATCGCCTGCCCTGATGTGGAGACGCGCATCGAGCGTCATCCGCGCCGTGCGACCTCGATCTTGGCTATGTCAATCTTCTTCATCGTCATCATCGCGTCCATCGCACGCTTGGCGGCCGCTGTATCGGGATTGTTGATTGCCTCGGTCAAAGCCCTGGGCACGATCTGCCAGCTCAAACCGAATTTGTCCTTACACCAGCCGCACACGCTTTCCTGTCCGCCGTTACTGACGATCGCATTCCAGTAGCGGTCGGTTTCCTCCTGCGTGTCAGTGAACACCTGGAACGAGATTGCCTCGTCGAAGGTGAATTGGGGCCCGCCGTTCAGGCCAACAAAAGGCTGTCCCAGAACGGTGAACTCCACGGTCAACACGTCGCCGGCCTTGCCGCTCGGATAGTCGCCAGGCGCCTTATTCACCGCGGTGACTTTGCTGTCCGGGAAGGTCTCGGCGTAGAAATTGGCGGCCTGCTCGGCGTTCTTGTTGAACCATAGGCAGGGCGCAATGTTGATCTTTTGGGTCACTGTTTCCATCCTCCTGTACTGTCGCGTCCGGCTCGCGATTAGCCATTGCGACCTCATGAGCGTCTAGTATCTGTTCTTTAAAGTATTGCTCAGGCACGTGCCTTATTTCGCTGGCGGCGATTGCACAAAACCCACCTGCGGAGCCTCAACTCCCTACTCGTCGAGGTGATCCAAACGATAATTGTTCTCAGTGACTTTTTCGTAAAGTACTTTTGGTTTATATGTAAGCGACGTATTCCCACTTGGCTTCTGCTGGTAAGCCTCACTGCGACACCCGTGCATCCGAACCCGGAGAAGATGCCGACCATTATGGATTCGGCGCCATCGCCGAAGTGGGCCGGTGTCGATTTAAGCAGGGACGGCAGATCGTCCGTGCAAGTGCCGCCGAGCAGAACCTGCCGGGCCTTTCGGTGGCGATCGGAATCAGTGGTGAGATTGTGTGGGCAGAAGGTTTCGGGTATGCGGATCTCAAACGCAGCGTTCAGGTGACGCCGAGTCACCGATTTCAGGATCGGAACCGCTTCCACGGCGCTCACCTCCGCTGCAGCCGGCCTGCTTCTGGAGCAAGGCCGCCTAAAGCTCGAAGACGAGATTCAGGCTTGCGTGGCTGCCTTTCTCAGAAAACAGTGGCCGGTTACGTACGTGAGTTGATGGGGCCATACCGCCCGTGTCGTCCCGGACGGCGGTGACGAAGGGCCACTTTTCACGAAGCACTGCAGCGACCGATGGAAGCGCTTCCGCATTTTGCAGAGGAATCGCGGCTGTTCAAACCTGGGACCCGGTACCGCTACTCGAACTACGGCTGGATTCTTGTCAGCGCGGCCGTTGAGGCAGCGCAGACCGGCCGTTCCTCACGTTCATGCAAGAGCGAATCTTCGATCAACTCCGGATGCGCAACACCATCCCCAACACCATGACCAGCGAAGACGGGACTAGCGAACCCGGCGAAGACTTTCCGTTGCTCAACATGATACGGGAGCTGATTTACGACCCGGAAGCGACACGCGATTTCACCACTGAATCCAGGAAGAGGCCTGCCCACGATCCAGTGACATGCTACTTCCAGAGGATCGCTTCGAATCCCAACTACGGTCTGCACGCGATGCGCCCCGTAGACTATTCCTGCTACGCAGGATCCAGCTGTTCCAGTCCGCTCCCTCCGACTTGGCGGGCTTCGGGATGGCCATCAACCACGGCAATTACCTGCAACCCACCACAGTCAAATTGCTCCAGACGTCACCGCGACTGGCGTCATACGAGGAGAGAGGCTACGGTCTTGGCTGGTACGTCGATACTGTCACGCTCACGGGCAAACAAACACGCGTGATTGGCCACGACGGAGACTCCTTGGGCGGGATGATCGCGTCTTTGACGACGTTCCCGGAGTACGGGATCGTTGTAGCCGTGACGGCGAACATCTCCTATGCCGACACGTTCGCCGTCATGCAGAAATAGCCGCGGCTTTCGTGGAACAAGGCGGATCTCCAATCCTCAAGTGAGGCGATGAAACGGAACCCTTGGACTGTGAACTGGCGCTGGACGGTTCGCGCTTTATGTGACGCAGGTTTCGGCGCGTGCTGCGGTTCGTGACGCGCTGCTACAGCAAGCAGGCTCAGCGCAGCCAATGAGGGTATCGGGCGAAGCCGAGTTGATAGTAAAATACATCCGGTAGATGACGGATCCGGTGTTGTTCCCTGGAGCCCTGAGAATAGGCCTTACAGGATTGGCAGTGACGCTTTTGCTTTCTGTGCAATCGCAGACGTATGCACAGCAGCGTAATGGGGCATCCGCAGGAATTGCTTCAACTTTGAGCCAGCGTCAATTCCTGGATCGCTATTGCACGGCATGTCATAACGAACGCTTGAAAAATGGGGGCCTGAGCCTGTTCCAGGTAGACTTAACGAGACTTGGCGCGCAGCCGGAGCTATGGGAGAAGGTGGTCCGAAAGATGCGTACGGGCGTTATGCCGCCTCCCGACATGCCTCAACCTTCCGCGGCGGATCGTCTGGCTATATTGACGCGGCTGGAAGCATCGCTTGATTCGGCCTCTGCTGCCAAGCTGAATCCTGGGCGAACTGAAACGCTGCGGCGCCTGAATCGAACCGAGTATCAGAACGCGATCAGGGACCTGCTGGCGCTTGACATCGACGCCGGTTCGCTTTTGCCTGCCGATGAGAGCGGTCACGGTTTCGACAACGTGAACGTGAGCGATCTGTCGGCGACGCTCTTGAATCGTTATATCTCAGCGGCC
Organism: Bryobacteraceae bacterium; assembly: GCA_035630195.1. Taxonomy (GTDB): domain Bacteria; phylum Acidobacteriota; class Terriglobia; order Bryobacterales; family Bryobacteraceae; genus DASQDN01. The sequence goes on along the minus strand of DASQLD010000286.1, from coordinate 4,668 downwards.
CAGAAGATCAGCCGGCTCGCAGTTGGGAGCACGCAATCCTCGCTGCAGAGCGACACCATTAGCTTGCCTGCTGATCTCACACAGGAAGATCAATTGCCTGGGCTGCCAATTGGCACGCGTGGGGGCGTGTCGGCGCCTTATACATTTGCCCAGGACGGCGAGTACGAGATCCAAATCCTGCTTGCCCGCGATCTGGCAGGAGTCGTCAGCGGTCTGCGTGATGCTCGGCAGCATGAAATGATGCTGCTGCTCGACCGGGAGCCGATCCAGAGCTTCACGATCTCGAGGGCAGCCATCGGAAACGAAACGCTGAATGAAAAGGCTTTGAAAGCGCGCATTAACGTAAAGGCCGGCCCGCACAAGATTGCGGTCACGTTCGTCAAGAACGGTTCGTCGCTCATCGACACGCCCAGGCAGCCGACAGCGTCTCGCTTCAACGACAGGCGGCATCCGCGTACGGCCCCCGCTATTGACCAGATCTCGGTCACCGGGCCTTACGCGCCGAAGGGCGCCGGGGACACACCGAGCCGTCGCCGGTTATTTGTGTGCCGGCCAACCGGAACAGACAATGCACAGGAAGAAAAGTGTGCAGGGGCGATTCTATCGACACTGATGCGGCGCGCTTATCGCCGGCCGATCGGCACGGCCGAGGTCGACGAGTCGATGGCCTTCTATCGCAGAGGTCGTGCCGAAGGCGATTTCGATTTGGGAATCACAATGGCGCTAACTGCTGTGCTCAGCAATCCGGAATTCCTATTCCGCGTAGAAAGCGACCCAAAAAAAGTAATGCCGGGCGGCATCTACCGAATCAGCGACCTCGAATTGGCATCGCGACTGTCGTTCTTTCTGTGGAGCAGCATCCCAGACGATGAGCTACTCGACGCAGCCGTTCAAGGGAAGCTGAGTCAGCCGGGAGAGCTCGAGAAGCAGGCGCGCAGGATGCTTGCCGATCGTCGCTCGTTCAATCTCGCCACGAATTTCGCTGGACAGTGGCTGCGACTGCGCAATCTAGACGCGGTCAATCCAAGCGGCAATCTCTTTCGCGACTTCGACGACAACCTGCGGCAAGCCTTCCGGCAAGAAACGGAGCTCTTCTTCGACAGCGTGCTGCGCGAGGATCGCAATGTCAGCACGCTGATCAAGGCGGACTACACGTTCCTCAACGAACGTCTGGCGAAGCACTACGGAATTCCGAATGTTTACGGAAGCCGAGTCCGCCGCGTGATGCTAACCCCAGAAAGCAAGCGCGGCGGTTTGTTACGTCACGGCAGCGTCCTGTCGGTCACGTCCTATGCAACCCGGACATCGCCAGTGCTTCGCGGCGTGCTGGTGCTACGCAACATCGTAGGCGCGCCACCGCCGGCCCCGCCGCCGAACGTGCCGGCCCTCGACGAAAGCACGATGGCAGCCAATCTTCCGATGCGCCAGCGCTTGGCTGCGCATCGAAGCAACGCCGCGTGCGCGAGTTGTCATAGGACGATCGATCCGGTTGGTTTCTCGCTCGAGAACTTCGACGCGGTGGGACAGTGGCGCGAGCTGGAGGTGGAAGATCAACCCGTCGATGCGACAGGAGCTTTACCCGGCGATACGGACTTCCGAGGAATCGACGGACTTGAAGACGCGCTGATGCGCCGTCCCGAACTGTTCGTCGCAACGCTGACAGAGAACCTTATGACGTTCGCGTTGGGGCGAGGCATCGAGTACTATGACGCGCCAGCGATTCGCAAGATCGTGGGCGACGCGCAGAGGGAGGGATACCGGTTCTCGTCGCTCATTCTCGGAATCGTAAAGAGTGCCCCATTCCAAATGCGGCGCGCTGAAGTGACCTCTTTAGCCGCTAAGATAACGGATAACAAGTGAGCGTGGTGGAGGCATGACGCGATGTTTTTGACGAAGAAGGCGATTCCCAGACGGACGTTTCTGAGAAGCGCGCAGGCTACTCTAGCCCTGCCTCTGCTCGACGCAATGATTCCCGCCGCTACGGCATGGGCCCAGACGCCCGCGAAGCCGGTACCGAGGCTTGGCTTCGTGTTCATCCCGATGGGGTGCGATCAAGCGCGATGGACACCTCCGGGCCAGGGAAAGCTCGACGAGCTTTCCCCGATTCTCAACCCACTCAAACCGGTCCAAGATCAGGTGACGGTGATCACCAATATGCGGTTGCAGAATGCCTATCCGGGCACTCATGACACCTCCAACTCGGCGTTCCTGAGCGCTGCGAGCGCTAAACACACTGAGAGCTCAGATTATTTTTCGGGCACGACAGTCGATCAGATCGCGGCCGAGCAGATGGGCCGAGAGACGCAACTGGCCTCGCTCCAACTCGCTATGGATCTGAACCCGCTCGCGGGCGTGTGCAACAACGGTTACTCGTGCGTCTATCAGAATTGCCTCTCGTGGTCGTCGCCTACAACCCCGCTGCCCTCAGAGGCGCATCCGCGAGTCGTATTCGAGCGCCTCTTCGGCGAAGGAGGCGATGCAAACTCACGCCGCTCCGCGCTGCACAATCGGGCGAGCCTACTCGATTCGTTCACGAAGAACATCGGCAGGTTCAAGCAGCGCGTCGGCGTTCCGGATGGCGTGCGACTGGATCAGTATCTCGACAGCGTGCGTCAAGTCGAACGTGAGATCCAGCGTGCCGAGCAAGCCGTGGCGGAGAATAAAACGCCCGACCTCGATCGGCCGGTGGGTGTTCCCGCGGCGTTCGCCGATCATGCGAAGCTCATGTTCGATCTGCAGATCCTGGCCTTTCAAGCGGATATCACGCGCGTAATCGCCTTTCAACTCACACGCGAGCAGAGCAATCGTACTTATCCGGAGATCGGCGTCAGTGACCCTCATCATCCGACCAGTCATCACGGCAACGATCCGTTCAAAGTAGCGCAGATAGCAAAGATCAATACGTATCATGTTTCTCTGTTTTCCGACTTCCTTCAGAGAATGAAGGCCACTCCCGATGGCGCCGGCTCGCTCCTCGATCACTCGGTCTACTTATACGGCAGCGGGATGGGTAATCCAAGCCTTCACGATCACGAAAACCTTCCGATCCTGGTCGCGGGGGGCGCCGCAACCGGCTTAAAGGGGGGCCGGCACATCCGGTACGAGAAGGGAACGAACCTGGCCAACCTGCACCTGACGCTGCTCGAGCGCGTGGGCATTCATCTCGATTCGTTTATGGACAGCACGGGAAAAGTCAAAGACCTCTTCGAGCGAATTGACGTCGCCTAAGGAGACGCGCATGCACTGGCGAAAGATAGGTGGAGTGCTCCTGCTGGGAGTTGGCCTCGGCGCGCGGGTCGCCGCGGCAGAGCGCGCCGTACTCGCCGACGCCGTGGAAAAACGTGACAAGACGAGCGTGCGCAAGCTCTTCGGGGGCGGGGCGGACGTGAATGCCCCCCAAGTGGATGGGACCACCGCGCTGCACTGGGCCGCGTATAACGACGATGCGGAGACTGTTGCATTGCTAGTGCAAGCGGGAGCCAATGTGAATGCAGTCAATCGCTATGGCGTGCCGGCGCTCGCACAAGCATGTACGAATGGCAACGCTGCAATTGTGAAACTGTTGTTGCAGGCCGGAGCTGACGCGAACGCCACGATGAAAGGCGGCGAATCCGTCCTTATGTTGGCTGCGCGTTCCGGAAATGCCGAGGCGGTCAATGCGCTGCTCGCCCGAGGCGCCAACCCTAAGTCAAGCGATCGGCTCGGACAAACCGGTCTCATGTGGGCGGCGGCGGAAGGGCACACCGCAGTCGTCCGCGCGCTGATCGATGCCGGAGCGGACATCGATGCGACACTCGACTCCGGGTTTAAGGCGTTCCACTTTGCCGTGCGAGAAGGCCATCTTGACACGGTGCGAGGGTTTCTCACAGCGGGCGCAGATGTAAATGCGATGATGCAGCGTCCGGCGAGACCTGGTAGGAGTGTAGCGCGTCCGGGCGCGGCCAGAGGACCAGTAACCAGTCCGCTGATGCTAGCGGTGCAGAACGGCCACTTTGAGCTTGCGATTGCGCTGATAGATGCGGGCGCCGATCCGAACGACATGCGCACAGGGTTCACTCCACTCCATGTGATTGCTTTGGTGCGAAGGCCAGACTCCAGCGACAGCAGTGATCCTGCGCCTCCTGCCGGATCGGGCCGTCTCTCGAGTGCTGACTTTGTGCGTGAGATCGTAAAGCGCGGCGCGAAGGTCAATTTCCGCTTACCAAAGGACACTCCCAAGCAGCCCAACACATGGTCGAGTGTCGGGTCTGAGGGGGCGACACCGTTTCTCTTTGCCGCCGATCGCGGCGACGTTCCTCTGATGCGCCTGCTGCTAAAGTTGGGTGCTGATCCTTTGATGCCGAACTACAACAACACCACGCCGCTGATGGCTGCAGCTGGTGTCGGCACGAACGAGCCGCAGGAGGAGGCGGGTGAGGAAAGCGAGGCGGTGGAAGCTGTGAAGATGCTGCTGGACATCGGCGCTGATATCAATGCCGTGGACAAGAATGGCGATACGGCCATGCACGGAGCCGCTTACAATATCAGCCCGCTTGTCGTGAAGTTGTTGGCTGAGCGGAGGGCCGATCCGCAAATCTGGAAGAATCCCAACAAAGCGGGCGGCACGCCATTATTTATCGCCGAGGGTTATACCAGCCGTCTCCCTCGCCCCGACGCGCCGACGATCGA
>DASQLD010000285.1:0-16895 GCA_035630195.1 Bryobacteraceae bacterium | reverse complement strand
GTTCCTTAGCGCCTGGAAGCAGACCTCCAAACGTGGCGCTACATGCGGGAGTACAAAAATCTAATTATAAAGGGTCGTTCCCTGAAGTGCAAACTATCGCCGGCGCCTGGTGGTGGGGTATTCGCCGTATTTCTCGTGCTTTGCTGTTGTGCTAACCTTCCCAAACTATGAAGCGGCCGTTCTGGAGTGATCCACCCCTGCCAAGAGACGCCAAGCCTTCGTGGATCATGCGTCTACCTCCGACTCCTTGGTACGAAACGCATCTCGGACGCATCGGCTTACTCGTCTTCCTTCTAGCGCTAACGTGGTTTTATCGGGAATTCTTAACGGCGGGTTGAAATGACCCTTCGCCCTTCGATTCGATATGCGCCGGAAATTGCGATTTCAATCGCTTCTGAATAGATCCGGTGTTCGTGCTCTAGAATGCGTGCGGATAGAGACTCGGCTGTATCCTCATCCAAAACCGGGACAGCGGCCTGCAAAATGATCGGGCCTGAGTCGAGTTGCTCGTCAACGAAGTGGACAGTGCAACCTGTGATTTTGACTCCGTGCGCGAGCGCCTGATGTTGCGCATCGAGACCTGCGAAAGCCGGCAATAAAGAAGGATGAATGTTCAGGATTCGAAGTGGGAAAGCTTGTATGAACTCGGCGCTTAACAAGCGCAGATATCCTGCAAGGCAGACGAAATCAACCTGATTGCGCTTCAGTTCGTCAATCAACTGCCGATCGTAAACCGTGCGGTCGAGTCCCTTCGAAGGTAGCGATACGGCGTTTAGCCCTCTCTCGCGGGCGATTTGTAGGCCCAGAGCCGATTCACGGTTAGAGATCACCACGACGATCTCCGCGGAGAGCCTGCCAGCGCCGACCGAGTCTGCGATTGCTTGAAAATTCGATCCACGACCCGAAATCAATATGCCCAGTCGCTTCACCGGTAAACCACCCGGACAACGCTCCCATCGGCAGCTTCAATGACGCGACCGACGGGGTAATACTGTTCCCCGAGCTTCGATAACACTCGCTCGGCCTCTTTAAGATTCTTTCTGCTCACCGCAAAGATCATTCCTACTCCGAGATTGAAACTACGCCGGTAATCATCCTCCGGAATATTGCCGATCTTGCGAAGAAACTCAAAAATTGGAAGCACCGGCCAGGATCCCCAATCGATCTCCGCGGCCAATCCGCCAGGCAGCATGCGGGGCGTATTTTCTGTGATTCCGCCACCGGTAATGTGCGCGGCTCCCTTGAGAATTCCGGCCTTCATCAACGCCTGGGTCGGGGCGAGGTAGCTCCGGTGGACTCGGAGCAGATCTTCCGCGACGGTCCCCCCGATTTCTTTTAGAAATGTATCGGGTTTGTGCGAGGCGACCTCGAACAGCAGTTTACGTGCGAGGGAGTAGCCGTTCGTGTGAAGACCGGTCGAAGGGAGTCCAAGCAAGACATCGCCGGGTTTGATTTTGGCACCGGTGAGTAGATCCTTCTTCTCAACCGCTCCTACGATGAAACCTGCCAAGTCGTATTCGCCCGCGGCATAAAGCCCCGGCATTTCAGCCGTTTCGCCCCCGATCAGGGCACACTTATTTGCCTTGCAGCCGCGAGCGATACCCTCGACGACCTGTTCGGCGACAACCGCATTCAGTTTGCCGATGGCGAAGTAGTCGAGGAAAAAGAGCGGCCTCGCTCCCTGGACCGCGATGTCATTCACGCAATGGTTAACCAGATCCTCACCGATGGTGTTGTGCCTACCGGTCATGAACGCAAGCTTCAATTTCGTGCCGACGCCATCCGCTGAACTCACGAGCACGGGTTTCTTAAAGCCGGACAGCTCGAATCCGGCGCCGAAACTACCGATCCCAGTCAAAACGTTGCGGGTCATTGTGTCCTGGGCGAGTTTCTTGATCCTCGCTACGGCTCGGTCCGCTTCGTCGATGTCGACACCGGCATCCTTGTAGAGCACGGGCTTCCTTGGGGGCATGCTTCTTTCAGACTACCAAGGGCTAAGTGCAACAAGCGACGCGAAATTTAGGTGTGACGCGGATGGTATTATCAGCTTGTTGAAGGCAATTACTGTACTGGGCTCTACCGGGTCCATTGGAACGTCCACGCTTGACGTGATCCGGCGCTGGCCCGACCGATTTCGTGTCTATGCCTTGGCCGCCGGCCAAAACATCGACGCGTTTACGAAGCAGATTCTTGAATTTCAACCTGCGGTAGCAGTTGTTGCAACTCCAGAGGGGCTTCGGAGTCTAACGGAACGGCTACGATCAAGTAGCCTGCCTCATTCAGCTTGGCCCGAGTTGTCCTGTGGACCCCGTGCTCTGATCGAGATTGCAATTGCGACCGAAGTGGACTTTGTCTTATCGGCAATCGTTGGCGTATCCGGTCTAGAAGCTACCTATGAAGCAGTGAGGCGGCGAAAGACTGTTGGCCTTGCAAATAAAGAGGTTCTGGTGGCGAGCGGAAAGCTTGTGATGGACGCCGCGCGAGAACACGGGGCCACATTGATCCCTGTAGATAGCGAGCATAACGGCGCTCATCAATGCCTGAGAGCGGGTTTGCGCGACGAGGCGGTCAAGTTGATTCTGACGGCTTCCGGGGGACCTTTTCGAAGTACACCAGCCGCTCAGTTTGCTTCTTTGACTCCACGGGCGGCTTTGAATCATCCAACTTGGAAGATGGGTCCGCGTATCACTATTGACTCAGCGACTTTGATGAATAAAGGTTTCGAAGTTATTGAAGCTTGCTGGTTGTTTGATTTCGACACGGCGGATGTCGAAGTTGTCGTGCACCCGCAATCTACAGTACATGCACTCGTCGAATATCGAGATGGCAGCGTGGTTGCGCAGATAAGCACGACCGACATGCGGATGCCAATCCAATATGCTCTTACGTATCCGGAGCGCGCCGATGCGCCTGTTCCTCGACTCGATTGGCGCGAGTGTCGCACCTGGGAGTTCTTTCCGCCTGATTTTGAAAAGTTTCCACTCCTTGGCCTAGCGTATGAAGCCCAAAACGCGCGGGATTCGTCTACATGTATTCTGAACGCCGCCGATGAAATAGCTGTGGAAGCATTCTTAAACGAGCAGATTTCATTCCCAGCGATAGCAGACGTCGTTTCTGCGACGTTATCGCGGATGCCCTCCAGAACGGCTCGCAGCGTTGGCGAAGTGCTCGAAATTGATATTGAATCCCGTGCCGTGGCGCGCGAGTGCGTGCGACAACGGGCTGCGGTACAGGCCTGACTCAAATGAACTTATTAGGCGTCTTACAGATTCTTCAAAATATTTGGTGGCTGTTGATTCTGATCGGCGTGATGATTCTCATTCACGAACTCGGTCACTATTGGGCGGCCCGTTATTTCGACGTAAAGGTCGAAGCATTCAGCTTTGGTTTTGGCCCGCGACTGTTCGGTTTTCGCAGAGGCGAGACGGATTTCCGGTTCTCCGCGATACTTTTCGGCGGCTACGTGAAGATGTCGGGTGAGCAACCGGGGGATGAGGCGGCAGCCGATCCACGATCGTTCCAGGCGAAGCCGAGATGGCAGCGCCTTATCATCGCGTTTGCCGGTCCCGGCATGAACATGATTCTTGCAGTCGGATTGTTGACTGGCCTGTTCATGTTCCGGTATCCGAAGCTCGCCAATTCCGATGACCCGGCGACGATCGGTTACGTGGCTCCGGGAACTCCTGCGGCGGCCGCAGGGTTGAAGGAAGGCGACACGATCGTTCAAATCGATGGCATCCGTGATCCGAAGTGGCAGGACATTCTGCTGAGCGAAGTCACAAATGCGGGAAAGCAACTCTATGTCGGTTACGTACGCAACGGCGAACGGCTCCAGACGACGGTAACCCCTCAGCTTGAAGAAAAGAGCGGGCTCGGAACGTCGGGATGGGAGGAACAGACGCAAGTTCTAGTTGGCGGCGTTCGACCCGGTATGGGTGCTGAGAAAGCCGGCTTGAGGCGAGGTGATGTACTGCTCAGTGTGAATGGCCAGAGTATCCGCTCACTGTCGAAGCTGCATGAATTGATTCGGGCGAGCAACGGAAGTCCCGTGCAGGTGGTCTACGAACGACAGGGCAAACAGCAAAGCGCAGCGGTGATGCCGGCCTTTTCCAAGCTGGACGGCGCCGGCCGATGGTTGATCGGCGTTGACTTGGAGCGGCCTGTTGTTATCACCCAGCTAGGGTTTGTCGCAGCGCTGCGTGAGTCCGTTGACCAGAACATCAAGAGCGCGTCGTTAATTTACCAGTTTCTACAGGGTCTAATCGAACGCCGCATGTCCGCGAAATCGATCGAAGGTCCGATAGGGATCGCGCGTCTCTCGGGCGACGCTGCTCGTGAAGGCCCAATGGCTTTCGTTGGTTTGATGGCCATGGTCAGCCTGAATCTTGCAGTCTTCAATCTCCTACCCATTCCGATCCTGGATGGGGGATTGATTCTTTTGCTCTTGATTGAAATGATCATGCGGCGCGACATGAGCATGCCCGTGAAGGAAGCCGTTTTGAAAGTCGGCATGGTCTTCCTGATGGCTGTGGTCGTGTTTGTTCTCTACAACGACATTTCGAAGCTGCTGCCGGGCTAGACCACTACTGGGCAGTCATAGCCATTTGGGCGGGTGCCAAATGCCCCCTGCTACCCGCCTTTGCCCGCTATAATGTCCCCAGGAGCTATAGCTGCCGACTAGATGGAAGAGCTGAAGAAGAAGCTACAGGAAGAGGCAGCGGCGCTCGAGTACGAGTTGCGCAATGAGTTGCCCAAGGAAATTTTAAAGGCTAGGGCTCACGGAGACCTCAAAGAGAACGCAGAGTTTCATGCCGCCAAAGAACGGCAGCGTTTTGTTGACGCCCGGCTTTCCCAGTTGAAGCAACGCTTGGCGGAGCTATCGATGGTGGATGTAAGCAAGATCCCCCGGGACAAAGTCGGTCTAGGCTCCACTGTTCTTGTCCTCGATGTGGATAAGAACGAGGAAGTAACCTACAAGCTGGTAACCAGCGAGGAAGCGGACGCCACGAAGGGAATGATTTCAACGAGTTCTCCTATTGGTAGAAGCCTGATTGGCAAGCAGGTAGGAGACGAAGTAAAGGTAGCGATTCCGAGCGGCACGCGCCTAATGGAGATTCTAAAGCTGACCACGATCCACGATCCGGTGAATTAGGAGGGGCATGACATTTACACGTGCAATCGGAGTAGCTTGCAATAAGATCATCGTCCTGATTGTTCGTGGTCTGGCCCTTGCGCGTATTCATCCGAACGTACTCACGTTCATCGGACTTCTCATCAATATATGGGCTGCGTTTTTACTGGCTTATGGGCAGTTTCGTGAAGCAGCGCTGGTGATCATTGGAGCCGGTATCTTCGACATGGTCGACGGCCGTGTAGCGAGGGAGACGAACCAGGTCACGCGTTTCGGTGGATTCTTTGACTCCGTGCTAGACCGGTATTCCGATCTGGCCCTTCTGATCGGCTTGTTGGTTTGGTACGGGACCATCAACCGACCGTTCTATGTGGTCATGACTGCAGTCGTAATGACAGCGTCGGTGATGATCAGCTACACTCGTTCGCGAGCTGAGAATACAATCCCTACATGTAAAGTCGGATTCATGGAACGGCCCGAGCGCATCGTCCTGCTGATTATCGGCGCGCTAACCGATCGTATGGCTCCTGTCCTCTGGGTCATTGCAATTCTTGGGAATCTCACGGTAATTCACCGCATGCTTTTCACCTGGCAAGAAGCTAAGCGGCTTGAGGACGCGCAACTACGCCCGTCTAGCGGCGCTACCGCTCGAAGATAACGTAAGCTAATCCGTCCTTGACGGTGTGCGTCAATGACAAATGAATATGGACTACTCCCATATCGCGGGCAATTTTCTCCGCTTCTCCATGCAATAGCAAAGTAGGTCTTCCCGACGGAAGATTTACAACCTCGAAATCCTTCCATTGGATGCCCCGTCGCCAGCCTGTACCAAGCGCCTTCATTCCGGCTTCTTTCGCTGCGAATCTCGCGGCGAAACGTTCGAAGCGATTCGCCTTGCGCTGGACGTAGGCAATCTCGCGTTCGGTATAAATTCTGTGGATGAAGCGGTCGCCGAATCGAGAGATAGCCTCTCGTATACGATCGACCTCGGCTAGATCCACACCCGTGCCGGCGATCATTTATCCTCAGTTCCGGCAATTGTCAGATTACCGAACTTGACACCCTTAACGCTGATTAGTCCGTCTGCGATCCGGCGCACGTCCTTCGATTTGCCCTTGACGACAAGAACCTCCAGACAAGTGTCGTGGTCGAGATGCACGTGCATGGTGGAGAGAATATTGTGATGCGATTCATGCTGCATATCCGTAAGCTTGTCGCTAAGCATCCGAACATGATGATCGTAGACTAATGTCACGGTCCCAACCACCGGTTGATCTGGAAGTTCCGAAGCTTTTCGAGTGAGCTCATCCCGCACTAGATCGCGAAACGCTTCAGACCGGTTGGTATAACCGCGCTCCGTAATATGCTCATCGAATTTGTCGAGGAGGTCAGCGTCGATGGCTACGCCTATTCGGCTTAGTTCTGCCATACACCCCACCAGCGTCTCACACTCGGTAGGGCGGACTCGAGTAAGTCATGTTACTTTTGGCCGCTGGAGCCTTTTCGGTATTCTGCCCAGCGCTTTTTCTGAGCGGTGGCTATCCGTTTGCGAGCTTCTGGACTGAGAACCCGCTTCCTTGTAGAGCTACTAGGCGTCTCGGACGTTGAGCGTGCGGGCTTTCCGAGCCGAGAGCGTACTTCTCGGATCTGGGTCTCGATGCGCTGCTTCTGGAGTTCGAGACCCTCCAACGCGGCCTTAAGCACGATTGAGTCGTCGAGTTTTCTTGTATTCTTGGTCATTTTCGACACTTACTCCGACTGAGTAAGTCTAACAGATTCGCATATTACTGTGACTGGTCCATCATTGACTAAACTTACCTCCATCGACGCTTGAAAGGCGCCCGTTTCTATTGGAATGCCACGGTTGCGCGCTTGCGTGACAAAGTATTCATACATATCTTTGGCTAGCTCTGACGGCGCCGCGCGATCAAAACTCGGCCGCATTCCTTTGCGGCAATCCGCATAAAGCGTGAACTGCGAGACGACAAGGAGCGCCCCATGCACATCCACCACGCTGAGATTCATCTTGTCACTATCATCCCTGAATATTCGTAAGCCTAAGATCTTGTTGACAAGGTAGTCCGCATCTTGTTTGGTATCTGCATGTTCTACGCCTAGTAGGACAAGAAGTCCGAGATTGATGGCGCCAGTCAACTTGTTATTCACTCGAACACTCGCTGCTGTCACGCGCTGGAGGACGGCTCTCATCTAAACGTCCCTCCTATAGTAAATCAAGATCGCATTTGATGTTTAGTTAACCGCCATTAATTTGGACGTTACTCAAAGACGAGTGACGGTTACTTTGTTGGAAGTCGTGATTTTCCAGCGTGAGTGTGGCTCTTTAGCGCGTCGGTAAAATTAGTGCTAGGAAAAGGGTTTTCAGTTGTATTACACTTCAACCGGGCAAACTACTTACGAATTCCGCTATCATCTCTACAATAGCCAGTCGTGCTGCTCCCACCTTCCGGGAGCTTTCTGCGCTTCCGCAGAACCCCATCGGTCGACAGGCCACAGATACTCTGAAGGGATTACGGGATGAATGCCCCAAACGTGTAGATAGGAACGGCGACGGGCCGACGATAGCGGACCCAGTGTCGCGATCAGGATCGTTCTATCTCGGCGCTCCGATTCAATTCGGAGGGATTCTCCCACGACGACCGAGTTAACCCTCGCGCGAATTCATCGCTTAGATCTCAAATCGCCGCACTTCGATTTTCTTATCATCGAACTCACCCAGACCCAGTGCTCCGGCGATTTCAATGTGCTCCACCTGCATGTTCAGAAACGTGCTGTCCTTGTCCGGCTTTGCCGTGGCGATCGGCAGCATTCCTACCTGCGTGCGCTTAGCGTCGATTACCTTGAGGCCAGTCTTATCGAGAGCCACGGGGTCCGTTGAGAAGTACATGGTTTTGTGTTCCCACATATACTTCCCGACCGTGCTACCGGGTCCACCGTGGTAAGCCGCCAATACTCCATCGCAGATATTCAGGACGACTTTCTGCCGGATCATTGGGTGGTCGACAATGTTCGGGATGAAGGTGCCGCACGTGTTGAGTGTAGGACTCGAGTGGCTGCGGCTTACGTTGTTAACAAGGCCGTGAGATAAGTTCTTCAACGCGATCGTCACGCCAGCCGACTGATGATGCTTCAACAGGCAGAGGTTGATCATCTTGTTAACGTCTTTGCTGATGAAGTTCGAAAGGTAAGATCGGCGGTGATGCGGATTCTTCGCATCGGCCTCCGGGAGCACAAGGGGCATCTCGATGTATTGGCTGGCATCGTACCCTTGCATATCGAGCTGGAGCGGATCGGAATTGTAGTAATCGCTCGCTGCGGACCAGCGCACGCCCTCCGGCAACCATTTATCGAAGCCCGCTTTGATGAATTGATCGCGGTAGCGGTCGAACGCCACCACGTTCTTCGTGGGCAAACCTGCCATCTTCAGCCCTTCGACGATCTCGATAACTACTTCGGGAGCCGACATCACGAAAGGACTGCCGACTGGATTCAGTTTCAAACCGACGACGTCGCCGGGTTGGAAAAAGTAGCGCCACGCTTCTTGTGGTGAGGACGCGCCAGTAAGCTCCATCAAGCCTTTACTGAGCATTCCCCGTACCGCTGCGCGCTGGTACTTACGCTCGATCACGGCACTTGCGCTTTCCACCGCGATCACACGACCCGGAAACGGCCCGGGAATGCCTGGTTGGACAGCCGCTCTGCTAACGGCGGAGTACGTTGCGGCATACAACCCTGTGGCCAGCGTCTTTTTGAGAAAGTCTCTACGTGCTTCGAGGACCATGCCTCCAGCTTACTTCCAAAACGTGAGAGACGGGGATTAGAGCAACTCTGCCAAGCCGGCTGGCTGCGATTCTCTCGATGTCATGTCTAGTGACAGTCGCCTCAACTCATGTGCAATTCTATGGTCCGCCTGTTCTTCTTCCTTTAAGGAAATGCGCAGTGAACCGGCAGCTTCTCCAAGACTGAGGCTGTCAGCGAGTGCGATGAGGCTCTGGTAGCAGCCGATCTCGTAATGCTCCATCTTCCGCGCAGCCGTGGCGACAGCAATGTCGCGTGCCTGGATCTCCAAATCTTGATCGCTCACGAGTTCGGCATCATCTATAAGCCCATCCATGGCCGCAGGTATCTCACCTTCAACGTGTTCCCCCGCGGTAGTCAGAATATCTTCGAGTCTCGTGATCTGCTCCTCTGTTTCGAGGGCATGTTGCTCGAAAACCATTCGCAGTTCTTCGGTCTTAACGAACTCGCTCAACTCGCGCAACCGCGCAGACTGCTCGTGCTCGGCGCCCAGAAGGAGGTGTGCCTCTTGGATGAAAAGGTTATATAACGCCTGATCCATCGCTTATGTCTCCACTCTAAGGATAGTGATGTTCTGACGCGGCGATCTTAAATAACGGTGGAGTGTGTGAGGTGGACTACTCCTGCTGGTATGCTCGTGGGCATGGCGATCATTGATCGGCGTCAATTCACCGCCGTCCTCTCGGGTATCGGGCTTAATGGGGGACTTGGGATCGACGGGTCTGAGGGCAAGCAACCGGAAGTTCTCCGCCTCTCTCGCAACGGCTGGATGCCCAACAATGAGCATCTTCCTGTTCTGTTGTATCGATCAACCGTACGGATTGAAGGATCTGATGCAGCATCCGACTTCGAGAGAGTCTTTGGGCAAAATGGATGGCCCCCGCAGTGGCGAAACGGCATCTACGATTTTCACCATTACCACTCGAGTGCGCATGAGGTGCTTGGGTTCGCGCGTGGCCATGCCAGCATCATGCTGGGCGGCGAGAACGGCCGTGAGATTGCCGTACGAGCGGGAGACGTGGCTGTGCTTCCCGCCGGCACCGGCCATTGCCGTATCGATATGAGCTCGGACTTTCTGGTAATAGGAGCTTATCCGCCGGGGCAAGACTGGGACGTCTGTAGGTCCGCACCGGATGCCGCCGCGACCGAACGAATTCGTAAGCTTCCGTCTGCCAAGTCCGACCCCGTTAGTGGTCCTAGTGGACCATTGACCCGATTATGGAAGCTCACTCTGTAAACTTCTTGTAAAGCTTCTGCGGCGATGGCGCCTCTCGAGCTTCAATGAGGCAAGCTCTTAGTGAGGGCCAGGGTGTGAGGATAGATGCGTCATAGGGCCGGGTTTTGGGGATTGCTGTCCCTCGTCACGCTACTTTGTTTCCTCGGATTTCTCCAATACCGCTGGATCGATCGTTTGGCGCAGGCGGAACGAGAGCGTGAGATTTTGGCTCTTCGCACGGCTGCAACCAGATTCGCTTCTGCCTTTGACGTCGAAATCACACGTGCACAGATCGCGTTTGGTCCGTTTCCCATACGGTTCGATCAGGGCCAGTATTTAGTTGAGCGAGCACGTCTTTGGAGCGAATTTGCTCCTTACCCTCGCCTCGTGAAAGAAGTTCGCATCGCCGAAGGCGATCGCGCGTTTCGGCTTACGACATCGGGCCTCGAGCCTGTAGAAGGCGATGTTCCTAAAAAATCTGACCCTTTGGTGATTTCATCTTTCGGCCGTCCTGACGGTCCTTCCGGCGTGCGGACCATAGTGTTCGATGGCGAGTACATCCGAACCGAGCTACTGCCCAAACTCGCAGCCCGTTTTCTAAACATCCATCGCTACGGAGTCCTTGTGTCTGCCGGCGGTGAGCCTCTCTATAAACAGAGTGATTTCCAGACCGAACTCACTACGCAGATGTTCGCATTTCGTCCCGAATGTTTCGGCGGCGGCGGAGGACTGCGTGGAGAACGACGGCCCCGTGGCGGACCAGGTGGCCCACCCGATGGCGGACCAGGCCCCGGATTCGGTATGGGACCACCACCTCGTGGGCCGGGAGGTCCACGGGGGCGGCACCCTGGCGGCCCGTCGCCTGGAGCGCCCCCATGGCGCGATGGAGGGGCAGCGCTGATCGCGAGGAGCGATGTTACGTGTTTGGAGAGCCCACCGAGTCGGAATTCCGGACGCTGGACTCTGGCTGCCGGCCTGACACCATCGGGAGCCTCGGGTCTCCATGAATTTCGGACGCGAAGTCTTCTGCTGAGTTTCGGTGTGCTGGCCGTACTGGGGACTGGAATCGCAATGCTGGGTCTGTACGCTCATCGCGCACAGGTGCTGGCGCAGCGTCAGATGGAGTTTGCGATGGCGGTTTCTCACGAATTGCGGACACCGTTGACCGTGATTCGCGTTGCCGCGGACAACCTGTCAGAAGGCATGGTCTCCGATCCAAAAAAATACGGCGAAATGATCCGTCGTGAGACTCTCAGGCTGTCTGACATGGTGGAACAGGTCCTGGTATTCGCGCGAACACAACGGTCCGATATTCGTCCGAACTTTGAGCCCGTGTCTCCTTCCGAAGTAATTGACCGGGCGCTATCGGTTGCAGGCCCAAGCTTGGAAGCAGCAGGAATGCGCGTCGAACGTGACGTTCCGCCTGACCTGCCGGCAATTCGTGCAGACGTTAACCTTGTGAGCGCCGGTCTTCAGAACTTGCTGATAAATGCAGCTAAGTACGCAGGAAAAGGCGGCGTTGTACGCGTGCGCGCAGGACGAGAAGAGCCCTCAAACGTCAGTATCGTAGTGGAAGATGATGGGCCAGGAGTCCTCCCGTCAGAGCTGGACCAAATCTTTTCGCCATTTTATCGTGGAGCTGACGCCTCAAATTCCCGTGTGCCAGGACTCGGTTTGGGATTGCATTTGGTGAAACGAATCGCAGAGTCTCATGGAGGAGTTGTGCGCGCACAGAATCGCGAAGGACGAGGATTTCTGATTGAGATGAGGATGCCCTCCGTTGAATCCTAGGCTGCTCTTGGTCGAAGACGAGCCTTCGCTCGCGCTGCTCCTCGCCGATCGTCTGGAACGAGAAGGCTATTCGGTGATGAGCGTAGATAACGGGAACGATGCGATATCCAGCGCATTGCGATTGCCACTGGACATCATTGTGCTTGATGTCATGATCCCAGGGCGGAACGGGTTTGAGGTTTGCCGGGAATTACGCTCTCAAGGCCTGAATGTTCCTATCCTGATGCTCACCGCGCGCGGTGAGGTGCGTGACAGAGTCGAAGGTTTGAAAACAGGAGCTGATGACTACCTGACCAAACCATTCGATACATCCGAATTGCTAGCGCGCATTGAGGCATTGCTTCGGCGCGCTAAGGGGGCATCCACAGGGGGGGCGGTTCATCAGTTCGGAACGGTACATGTCAACACACGCCGCCATGAAGTGACGCGTGATGGCGAATTGGTTGCTCTTTCGTCGAAGGAGTACCAGTTACTTTGTTATCTGCTCGAACGTCCCGGCGTGGTTGTGTCACGCGATGAACTACTCGAACAGGTTTGGGGATATCGCGCCGCAACCAATACGCGCACCGTCGATGTCCATCTCGCTCAACTGCGTAGCAAACTCGAAGAAGATCCCAAGCAACCCAAGCATCTTCTGACGGTCCACGGCTCCGGCTATAAGTTCGTAAAGGAAATGTAAGTCTCTAATTTACAAAGAGCTTACAGTCCAGCGGTCAACTTTTGACTGCAATTCGCGTTTAATAGAGTGGAGGTTATTCAAGCCACAAATGATGAAAACGATTGCAGCCACGATACTCACGCTCACTATAGCCGTGACAGGGTTTGCACAGGGACCGGGAGGTCGTGGAGGCACGCCTCCGACGTCCGAACAGATGATCGAACGTCGCATTCAGATGCTGACGACTCTACTGACGCTGGATGCAACGCAACAGCAGCAAGCTAAGACCATCTTTACAAATGCCGCTACTGCCAGCCAAGCGCTTCGAGAACCCTCAAGGGCGGCGCACGATGCTTTGCAGGAAGCCGTGAAAGGTGGCGCGTCCGATGCACAGCTCGACCAGCTGGCCGCTCAGGTTGGTTCTCTTAATGGACAGGCGGCGGCGATTCACGCCAAGTCTCAATCGAAGTTTAGAGCGCTTCTGAACTCGACACAAAAAGAAAAGCTCGACAGTACCGAAGGCCTGCGTGGACCTGGTGGTCACGGCGGTCCAGGCGGCTTTGGAGGTCGCCCACCAGCATTCTAGGAACATTCAGAGTATCCCTCTTCTTCCTGATGCCCGTTCCGATCATGTGGTCGGAACGGGCTTTTTTGCTATAGTGCAAAGTACTGTCGGTACAGCTGAACTTTTAAGCTGTTGAAAGAGGGAATCCGGTTCGAATCCGGAACTGCCCCGCAGCGGTATGCAGGAACGAAAGCCGCATTACTGGCACTGGCCTCCACAAGGCTGGGAAGCCGCGGCAAGTAGAACCAACCGGTCTATGCCGGTCTAGCCTGCAAGTCCGAAGACCTGCCGATGGTTCCAGGCCATGAGTGTCTGGATTCAGGACATGCGCCTTCGGGGGAAGAGCGATGATACCGCCAGCCCTCTCTGCATTTCCTTTCACAATTCCATCGTGAGGTGAATGATGAGAGCTATACTTCTGATTTTTCTTTCGGCCGCGCTTGTCTACGCGCAAATAAGCGGTCGTGTTCTCGATCCTTCGGGATCGACTGTTCCAGACGCCCGGGTTTCCATCGTTCATCGAGCGTCGACTTCGCGCGTGTTTGTTATTACGGATAGTAGCGGCAACTACTCGTTCGAAGGTTTGCGAGCGGGAGCCTGGTTGATTGAAGCACAGGCAAATGGGTTCGGTTCGTCAAAGGCTGAGAATATCGAACTCGGCGCGGATGAAAGTAAGACCGTGGATCTGACGCTGGAGCTACAACTGGTCAGCACTCAGGTGCAGGTTACCGCAGCGGGCGGGGCGCAAACAGTCGATGAGGAAGCCAAGGCCCTTACTGTCATCGATGCCCAACAGCTTACTGATCGTGCCGAGTATTCCGTTGCCGACGCAGTTCGAAGCGTGCCGGGAATCCGAGTGCAGCAACTGGGCGGCCCCGGCAGCCTTGTGCGTGTTCTTACGCGTGGTATGCGCGCCACCGACACTTCCGTTCTTATCGACGGTTTCCGCCTTAGGGATGCAGCATCGCCGCAAGGCGACGCCAGCGCCTTCCTAGGCGATCTTTTGCTTGCCGATACGGATCGAATCGAAGTTCTGCGTGGATCGGGAACCTCCCTTTATGGAACGCATGCAACGGGGGGCGTTATCAACATCATCACTGCTGCGGGAACCGCTGGTTTTCATGGCGAAGTGGGCGCCGAAGGTGGCGGGCTCGGTTTACTGCAAGGATTGGCCAAAGCCAGTGGCGGCGCTTTCAACCAAAGGCTACGTTTCTCGGTAGGCGCGACTCACTTGAATGTCACGAAAGGAATCGATGGCAACGATCGCGCTCGGAACTCGCTTGGTCACGGGTCGATGCAGTATCGGCTAAGTCCAGCGACAGAACTGAGCGCACGTATTCTCGCGAATGATAGTTTTGCGCAATTGAATAGCTCTCCGTTTCTCGACGAGAACTCACAGCCGGTCCTGGCCCCGGATGATCCCGACAACAGTCGCGCTGCAGGCTATTTCTCGGGCCTATTCGCCGCGTCGCATCACTGGTCTCCAACAGTAACGACACGGGTTAGCTATCAAGGTGTGACGACCCGACGCGATAACCCGAATGGACCCGGTGGAATCGGCTTTCAACCAGAGGTAAACTCATCCGACGAGTTCAATGGTCGCCTCGATACCATTCAGGCGCGCACGGACTTCCAACTGGCGCGACACTGGATCACTGCCGGGTACGAATGGGAGCGCGAGTACTTCGATAATATCTCGCGGCCCGTGCACGCGCGGCTGCAAATCGATCAGTCCAGCCACGCTTTGTTTGCGCAGGATCAACTGCAGTTACTCGATCGCCGACTACAAGTTTCTCTCTCGGGACGTATGCAGGGCTTTCAACTGAATCAACCACAGTTTAGCGACGACTCGGGCATTTACAACAAGGCCGCGTTGGTTTCTCCCCCACGCGCCTTGACCGGAGACGCATCGATAGCATACTTTTCCCAGTCAACGGGGACGAAGGTACGTGCTCATGTCGGAAATGGCTACCGAGTTCCCTCCCTGTATGAACGTTTCGGAGCATCGTATTTCTTCGGTAGCTTCAGCGCTTTTGGTGATCCAGCGCTGAAGCCGGATCGCCTGCTCGCTTTCGATGGAGGCTTCGATCAATATCTTGGCTCCCGTACGAAGATGAGCGCAACCTATTTCTACACCCGTATACAGGAGACGATCGTATTTGATTTCAGTGGATACATCAATCCGGATACGGATCCATACGGTCGATTCGGCGGCTATCGCAACACAGGCGGCGGGCTTGCTCGCGGTGTTGAGCTGAGCTTCGAGACGTCGCCAACTCGGAATATGACGGTGCGCTCCTCGTACACCTTCACCAATGCCGACGAGCGAACTTCGATCTTTACGAATGGCGACCTTCGTACGGTGCGCGTTTCCGACCACATGTTCACGACAACTGCAACACAACGCCTCGGACGCTCGTTCGATGTTACATTCGACATCTTCGCCTCGAGCGATTACCTGATGACTTTAGGATCGCTTCCCGTATCCTTCGATGGCCCCGTGAAGGCCGATTTGTCAGCCAACTATACGCGCGCTTTAACCGACAGCACCAGCTTGCGGTTCTTCACACGTGTCGACAACTTCCTGAACCGTACATACTCGGAGGATGGTTTCCGCGCCCCGAAGGCTTGGGCCACATTCGGGATGCGGTTTCTTTTCTAATAGCCATGGACCTTTCCGAACTCCGGCTCAGCTATACGAAATCTGGTTTGTTGGAATCCGCAATTGACCCCGATCCGTTGCTTCAGTTCGAATTGTGGATGAAACAGGCCATCGAGATGCGTCTCCTTGAACCGAACGCGATGACGCTGGCCTCCACGGACGGGTCCGGTCAGCCGAATGCCCGTACGGTTTTGCTGAAAGGCTTCGACCACAGAGGCTTCGTCTTCTATACCAACTATGAAAGCCGAAAGGCGAAGGAAATCGCGCAGAATCCGAGAGTGGCTCTGCTCTTCTATTGGGATGTGCTCGAACGTCAGATCCGAATCCAAGGCCGAGCTTCTCACGTCTCACTAACGGAGTCTGATGAGTATTTCGCAAGCCGCCCCTCGGGACATCAGATCGGAGCGTGGGTTTCGAATCAGAGTTCTGTCATAGCCGGTCGACAAGTCATAGAAGAGAGCCTAGCGACGATGGCTAAACGTTTCGAACCCGGACCCGTCCCGCGTCCTCCACATTGGGGTGGTATCCGGGTGACACCACACTTGATGGAGTTCTGGCAGGGGCGGCCGAATCGTCTCCACGATCGTCTCGAGTATCGCCTGGTGGAGGGGAACTGGATCGTCCACCGTCTAGCCCCGTGACTTGCGCGGCATCTAATTCAACGAGGCGTCGATTTCGGCCTGGTTTTCGCGCACGCGACCTTGATCGCCCGTTTCCTTGATCCATTTGTCGAGCCTTTTCGCATATTGCTTCATCAAGGAAGCGTGCTCGGGCTTAGCAGCGAGATTGTTTACTTCATGGGGATCGGCGTTGACATCATATAGTTCAACATCCGGTTTCCGCGGCGCCATGAAAAGCTGCTGAGTCGCATTGAGCTTGCCCTCTGCGTGCAGTTTCTTCATCACGTTCAACGTCGGGTATTGTGTCTCGATGTAATTGTTGAACTGGGTATAGGGACGCTCGGGCATAAAGTTGCGAATATATTTGTACTGCTTGTCGCGTACGCAGCGGATGCGGTCGACGGTCATGTCACACCGATCCCGCGCGGCGACAATG
>DASQLD010000284.1:0-22626 GCA_035630195.1 Bryobacteraceae bacterium | reverse complement strand
CGCCGTTGATGGTGTAGCTCATCGAGTTGTAATTGTTACCGATTGAACCTGCGACTCCCGCTGTAAGGAAGATAAGCGAATAGACGTTGCGGCTGTTCATCGGCAACTCGACGATCGCCTTGTTGCTGACGACCTTGCCGATCGTGGCGTTCGAGGTTTCAAGTGTCGATGCGTCGGCGGTGACGGTCACAGCTTCGCTGAGTTCGCCCACTTGAAGCTGGATATCCACTCGCGGCTGCTGTTGGACTTGAAGGACGATGCCTTCGCGGACAAAACGTTTGAACCCCGTGGCGGTTGCTTCAAGCCGGTAGGAACCAGGAGGAAGGGGTGTGACGACGTATTGGCCATCAGCCCCTGACTTGGCTTCGACTCGGCGATTGGTTTGTGTTTCTGTTGCAACAACCGTTACATCGGGCACAGCCGCCCCTGAAGAATCATGCACCGTCCCCAGCAGACTGCCCGACGTGCTTTGCCCCAATGCGCAGCATGCCGACAGCAGCACAGCGAGGTGCAGCTTGATGTTGATCATGGGCACATTGTAGCGAATTCGCTGTGACAGTCCGCTTAAGAATCTATGACAGAACCGACAATCGCAACTCTTCGATGAGCGGAGGATCTAGTGCAAAGTCGCTGTAGCGAATCCAACTCGGTCTCACGAGGAAATACACAATGTCGGGCCAATTCAGTCTTGCAGACCTTCTGCCCAGGCGCGGAAATAGATCTCTTGGTACCGTGCCAGATCCGGCGTTCGGATCTCCTCGGCTCGTCCTTCGTACTGCAGCGTCTGCTCCGCCTCCCACCCGATAACCAGGGAACACTGCGGCCGAGTGATGAGATTTAAATATTTGCGCGTGCTTTTCGTCGTGTCGAAAATGATTTCGAGATTCGAAGTGACAGCGACGCCAATCAGGGCCGACTGCGGCGTCAATGATCCCGAGATCGTACTGAGCACGCCGAGTTTACGTTGACGGATAAAGCTATAGATGTCTTCCCGGGTCAGGCTCATCCCGATTGGTTCAATGGCGGCCCACAGAAGCTCGCACGGCCCGTTCAAAAGCCCAGTTGCGAATATGATCAATCTGCTCTTTCATGGTTCGAGACAGTGGAACGATACTGACTGTCGTCTTGATAAGGTCGCCTTCCGTAACCTCGCGATCGGCTAGCTTCGCTTTGGTGACGGTAGAGACGACGCACTGCTCAATCTCGGCCCCCGTCCACCCAGTCGTCATACTTCGTAGTTGATCGATATTGAATCTGCTGTAATCGATTCCGCGTCGTTCGAGATGGATTTTGAAGATTTCGATGCGTTCGTCTTCAAGCGGCAGGTCGACGAAAAAAACCTCATCGAATCGGCCTTTACGAATCATTTCTGCGGGCAGCAGGTCGATCCGGTTTGCAGTTGCCGCCACGAAAAGGCCCCGCGCTTTCTCCTGCATCCATGTGAGAAAGAACGCGAATATTCGGCCTTGCTCTCCACCCGTTTCCGTGGCAGTAACAGCCATCTCGATTTCATCGAACCACAGTACCGCCGGCGCCATGTCTTCGAGCATCCTGCATGCGTCGACGAAAGCGACTTCCGGTTTGCCATGGCGTCCCGAGAAGATCTCCACCATATCGATCCGATAGAGCGGAAGGCCGAAATAAGCGCCGATCGCCTTCACGGAGAGACTCTTGCCGCAACCCGGAATGCCCATCATAAGAACGCCCTTAGGGACGATCTCGGCGCTGAGACTATCTCCCAGTTGAAAAAGCTTCTGGCGCTCCAGCAGCCACTTTTTCAATCCTTCGAGCCCACCGATTTGCTCGATTCGAACTGTGCTGTCGATGAACTCGATGACGCCGCTTCGATTCACCAGCAGTCGCTTTTCTTCGAGTAACGCTGGCACTGATTCCTGCCCCAGCCGCCCGTGCGCGGTCACAGCGCGACGCACTCCATAGCGCGCCTCTTCAATCGTGAGCCCCTGCAGCGCGCGCGCCAGTTGCTCCAAAACTGTATCGCTCAAATCCTCGTTCTGCCCGGTCCGCCGGAGTTCGTCTCGCAGGAAGTCGACGAGTTCAACGATGTCGGGCGGGCGCAGCTCAACGAAAGTAGTGCTACGCGCAACTTCGTCAGGGATGTATCGCACAGGAGAAGTGATAACTACGTACTTCTGTCTGTCGAGACAGGCAGCGTGAATGTCCCGAAGTCGGCGGCGGATCTCGGCCGAGTCGCGCAGAGGTTCATGGAAGTCCTTCAAATGAAAGATCGCAGGACCTTTATAGGAGGCGATGTAATCGAGCGCCCCGCGGCTTGTCACGGTATCGAACTCCGTCTCTTCGCTTTCATTGCGCATGCCCTCTGTCAGACTCCACGTCAGGATGGGAACCGGCTCGGAGGGATTTAGTCGCGAAGCCACTTCTTTAAGCACTCCGGCGACTCGTTGTTCTTCCGCCGAGCGAACGTATAGCAGAGGCCTGCCCGACTCAAAGATTTCCCGAAGCATCTTCGCGGCGCGACTTTCAGTAGACTGCGCTTTTACAGATAGCACTTGCATTTTCGTTGGTTCTCTTAATTATCGACCCTTGATCAATTGCGTTAACCCAGCAGCGGACTTTATATAAGGACGAGCGAACCTTATGAAAAGACTGGTGGTTGTGCCGCCTGGAGGGATCGGGAACGTTTTTCCCTCAAAACGTCCGTAGTCTCGTCGATGAGGCTTATGTGTGGCTACGTGATGACAGGATACGAACTCGTCTGTATGGCGCCGTTTTCGTCACCGCCTGGCTTTCGGTCGTAGCGGTCGGAATGGGTTCGATGACCGTCTATTCCACGGTCCCCGGTTCACGAGGCGCCACTCCGTCGGGGTGGCCGAAGAGCAGCGCTCTAGAACTACACCAGGATCGCCCGACGCTCGTCATGATTGCGCATCCTCGCTGCGCTTGCACTCGCGCCAGCCTTCAGGAACTCGAGATCATCCTAAGCCGGACGGACGGTCGTCTCCGCTCCTACATTCTCTTTCTGTATCCGAAAGGAGAAAAAAAGAAATGGGTCGAGACAGATCTATGGAAGATGGCAAACCGGCTGAACGGCGTCACCGTCCGGCTGGATGAAGACGGAC
The DNA here is from genome assembly GCA_035630195.1 of Bryobacteraceae bacterium. Classification (GTDB taxonomy): domain Bacteria; phylum Acidobacteriota; class Terriglobia; order Bryobacterales; family Bryobacteraceae; genus DASQDN01. The sequence continues at coordinate 19,528 of DASQLD010000284.1, read as the reverse complement.
GAGAAGCAGGCAAGTTTGGGGCCAAGACATCAGGCCATGTTTTTATGTATTCCGGCGCCGGCAAGTTGATATTCAGCGGCGGAATCACTGCGCTCCGCGGACATGGGGGCGAAAATGCCGGGCGCTCGGCGGTCATTTCCCTTGCAAATTCGGAGTCGGCTAATAATCCCACGAATCCCGTATTCGGATGTTCCATATTCGATCCGGAGTCTCGTTCATGATTGACGCCGCAGATCGTGTCAGAACGCTGGTCGAACAGAGACTGAGTTCAATTCATAAGCAAACCGACCGGATGTTTCGGTGGCTGCTACTTGCCGAATGGGTGGCGGCGATCGCAGTAGCCCTATGGATATCTCCACTGGCTTGGGCTGGGCGAACTAGTGTGGTTCACCAGCATGTTTGGGCTGCCGTATTCCTCGGGGGCGCCATCGTTGTGGCTCCAGCTTATCTTGCTCACTTCAAACCGGGGAACCCGCTAACGCGGCATGCGGTTGCTGTCGCACAGATGGCCATCGGAGCCCTATTGATCCATTTGACGGGTGGGCGCATTGAAACGCACTTCCATGTGTTCGGCTCGCTCGCGTTTCTAGCTTTTTATCTAGATCTGTCTGTACTTGTGACAGCTTCCATAGTCGTGGTTATCGATCACTTGGCCCGCGGTATTCTGGCGCCGGAAACCATATACGCCATTCCTGTCGCAAGTCTGGCGAGAGTTGCGGAGCACGCTTTTTGGGTTGTGTTTGAAAATGTTTTTCTCGCTATCTCCTGCCGGCAGAGTCTCCAGCGCATTGTTGAACGAGCCCGTCAACAAACGGAGTTAGAACATACCAAAGAGCAGGTAGAGGAGACGGTCCGTGAACGCACGGCCGAATTAGAGGCAAGTCGTGTGGCTCTCGAACTGCACGTTACAGAGCTTGCCCAAACAAATCAGCACTTGACCGTTGCCAAAGATAAGGCCGAGGAAGTCGCCCGTCTAAAGAGCGAGTTCCTCGCAAACATGAGTCATGAGATACGCACGCCGATGAATGGCGTTATCGGCATGACCGAACTGGCGCTCACGACATCTTTAGATGGCGAGCAGCGGGAATACCTGAATACAGTCAAGCGTTCCGCTGACGCTCTGCTCGAGTTAATCAACGATGTTCTCGATTACTCGAAGATACAGGCCGGAAAACTGATTCTTCGCAAGGACAGCTTCCATCTGTCGGCCGTTTGCGAAGACGTTGTCAAGACTCTGGCGCTCCAAGCTCATCGGAAAGGGCTCGAACTCGTCTATGAGATACCGACGGAACCGCCCCCTGCGTTGATCGGGGATTCCGTTCGACTCCGTCAAGTTCTGGTGAATCTGATTGGCAACGCCATTAAGTTTACAGAGCGCGGAGAAGTTATTCTGAAGGCATCGCAATGGATGTACGATGAATCCCACTGCAATGTGTGTATCGAAATTCAGGATACCGGTATTGGTATTCCAGCGAGCCACCAACTTGAAATCTTTGACGCATTCGTACAGGTGGACGGTTCCAACACTCGCAAATACGGTGGGACTGGATTAGGCCTCTCAATTTGCTCGCAGGTAATCACTCTCATGGGCGGATCGATATCGGTCCAAAGTGAACCTGGAGTCGGCTCGAAGTTTTCTTTGGCGGTACGTTTTCCTGTGGCAGCCAGTTTGTCCGTCCCTGACCCGGAAGTCCAAACCGAGATAGATGTTCTGGCTGGACTTCGTGTGTTAATCGTCGATGATAACGAGACCAATCGCAGGGTCCTGGACGGCATGGTGCGCCTTTGGAAAATGCACCCCACTGTGGCTGGCTGCGGCTCCGAGGCCATTGAAATCGTCCAACAATCCGAGCTGCATGGACAACGTTTCGATCTGGTGCTGCTAGACGAGCAGATGCCGGCGATGGATGGCTTCGACCTTGCCGAAGCGATAGCGAAGGTTTCCCAAAGACCTCCGACGCTCATGATGCTAAGTTCGGCGGATGTGCACGTCAGCAGCGAGCGGTGCAACCAGATGGGAATAGCGCGCTATCTGATCAAGCCGGTCGGTCAACGAGAGCTTCGCCTGACGATGAGCCGGATTCTAGGAGAGGCAGGACCTTCTCTTCGCCAGTGCGACAAGGATGGGCAAGCCGCATCGACGAACGCTTCGAGCCCCGGCTACCGTGTTCTGGTCGCGGAGGACAACCTGGTGAACCAGAGGGTAGTTTCCCGCATGCTTGAGAAAAACGGCCATTCCGTCGTGATCGCGGGAAATGGACGTGAGGCGGTCGAAAGTTTCCGCCATTTGCCCTTCGATCTTGTGTTGATGGATTTGCAGATGCCTGTTATGGGTGGTTTGGAAGCAACCCGGGAGATACGCGAAATTGACCGTTCTCGGGGGCGCTATACCCCTATATTCGCGGTGACCGCGAAGGCCGAACAATCTGACAAGCAGAGTTGTTTCGACGTTGGCATGGATGAATATCTAACAAAACCCGTTGCCGCGAAACAAATCTTGAAGGCCATTGATCGCCATCTCGACAGAAACGCTCCCCGGTTAGGCTATGCTCCAGGTATGGTTACGACGGCATAGGTGAACGATCAAAGATGGACGATCAAAAGTACGGTGAACTCCTCGCCGAAACCAGACCGGGGATTATAGAAACACCGGACGAGCACGAACGGATTCTTCGCCTTGCCGAATCGCTCATGGAGAAGGGCGACGCGCTGGCTCCCGAAGAGGAGAAGCTATTGGCATTGATCACGTTACTGGTCGAGGCCTACGATTTATCGGTCGCCGGCAATGAAGACGAAGATGAAGATCCGGAAGAAATTCCAGCTCCGCACGTGACTCTTCAGCGACTGATGTACAGCCACGGGATCAAACTGGAGGATGTAGCTCCTTTGCTTGGCAATCCTTATCTTGCCCGTGAGATCCTCGATGGCAAGCGCGAAATTAGCCGTCGACAGGCAAAGGAACTCGGAAAGTTCTTCCGCGTGCCCCCGAAATTATTCTCGCCGAATGCCTGAAGCAGCTACATGCTATAAAAGAACTCTTCGTAAACAATCTTGCCGTCGGCGACTTTATAAACTGCCACTTCTTCCATCGTGAATCGCCTTCCTTGCGGCTTGAACGTGATGTCCAGCTTAAAGGTGACCGCGAAATGGTCGCCGGCGACAAGGGGACCTTCGACATTCACCGAGTGAACCTCGTGGTTGGCAGCCCACCAGTCACCCTTTGCCTTGATCGCCGCAATTCCCTTTGACTCCCGAGACCCTCCTGGAGGCGCGCTGGCTTCCACGCTCACAACATCGGCGCCATAAAGACTGTCTGTTGCTTCATCCCACTTACCTTGAGAGCAAAGCTTGACGAGTGTGTTTGCAACTTCCTGGGTGGTCACGATTGGTTCTCCTCTGCGGATTTTCTCACGTTAAGCTAGATCACCTCAGCGCTGCGCGCTACAAGAAGCTCGCGCAGTAACGATCTATGGCAGCGGCTTTCCTCCTCGCAATAGCACCCGAGCGAAAAATGTGTCCGATGGGAAAGCGCAGCTAATACATCCAGCTCCCGGCTGCGATCGGGCGCCTTCATCTCACGCAGAAACTTTCTTCTAAACACATTCCAAGCACTATCGTCTGAGGCTTGCAACGCTTCACGGACCAGTTCGACGCTAGGCGATAAGTTCGGAAACCACACGTCATAGTAATCGAGCCGGGCAAAGTCCGACTTGGAAACTCCGCGGGGAGGCCGCCGCACCGTTCCAAGACGCAAGCCCTCGCCGGGTGTGCGTGGTGTCCCGAGTTGGACGATGAAGATCGACATACAGGTCGCTCGATTATGATTTACGGAGGAATAAGGTATAACGGAGGGACTCAGAAAGTTGGTGCGGATGAGAGGACTTGAACCTCCACTCCCTTGCGAGAACATGGACCTGATGCCCCACCTTGGAGTCCCGTGGAGTCCCTTCCAGCACCGTTCAGGCCCATCCTACCGTACGATAGTACCGCAGAGTGCCGCAGACTACTACTCAGTGCCGCCAAAAAACCAAGTTAATCAAAGTAATCGCTTAGTAGGATCTTGGGAGCACCTTGGCAGCGCAACTCCTACGGAGAGCCTTTGGTTGTCGTCTGCGCAGCATTCGGGAAGAGAGGCGAATGACGCAGGAGCAGTTTGCAGAGTTCATGGGAATCTCGGTGGATTTCCCCAGCCTCATCGAACGCAGGATTAATGCACCGTCTTCCAAGACTTGAAGCCCTAGCAGACCGACTGGAAGTTCCTGTTTCTTTCTGTTCACCTTCCAGAAGAGTCAGGCGGGATAAACAAACTCCGGCTCCTCTCGCGCGGGTACTGTCGCGCGGGACACTAACCCTCTTGCGATAGAGTGTTCGCTATGGATTGCCCGACCTGCGGTGCGGCGTTCGTTAATAGGACTCAAGCAGTCCGGTGCGATACACGAGAGACATTGAGACGCCTGCTCCACCGGAGCGAGAATGCTCTGCCGTTGGGGCCACCACCGGTTCAGCGCGTACAAGACCTGGATCTCAGTACCTGTGTGCCCTTTGTCGAAGACCATCGCATTGACACCTGGGAGGATTTCAAGTCTTGGGTTGGGAGCTTCGAAACCGTCGACGATTGGGTGTTTAGAGGACAGGCGCACGCGGCGTGGGAACTTTCGCCGTCTCTAGATCGTGCATGCCCGGCGCGATATGCGATTGGTCCCGACGAGTACGAGTATACCGTTGATTCCGACGAAGATGAACGAGAATTGCTTTATCAATTCAAGCGGAGAGCACATCATGACTACCCTGATGTTCCCAAGGATGATGACTTCATAGGCTGGCTTGCTCTCCTGCAACACTATGGTGCTCCGACTCGCCTCTTGGACTGGTCTGAGTCCGCATACGTCGGACTTTACTTCGCAGTTGAGAAAGAAGTTCCAGAGGACGGCTGTGCAGTTTGGGCGATCAACCGTAAGTGGCTGCAACGCCGCTCGGACGAGAGAACTGCGGCTGCTACAGGAGAAAAGATCCCTATCGGACACGAGGCCGACCGTGATACGCGTCTGAACACGATCCTCAATCACCAAAAACGTCCGCCCGTTGTCATTGTGGTTAACCCGATGCGATTGAACGAGCGGATGGCTGCTCAACGTGGCCTTTTCCTGCTCAATCTACGGCGTCCACAAAGCTTTGAAAGCGGCCTAGCATATACATTGTTGTCACCGGAGGCTCCTAAGCGCATCGTCGTGCGGAAACTAACAATCAACCCTTCCGCCCGCTGGAGCATACTGAGAGGGCTTGATCGGCTGAATATCAACGCGGCGACGTTGTATCCGGGAATCGATGGATTTGCCCGATCATTAGGCTCGCGCTTGTCTTACAAAAGAGAGTTCAGCTGGGAGTGAGTGCAATCAAGCCGGGCGTTAAGTTGAGAAGTCACGTGTTGGTGCGGATGAGAGGACTTGAACCTCCACTCCCTTGCGAGAACATGGACCTGAACCATGCGCGTCTGCCAGTTCCGCCACATCCGCACTGTTGTGTGACTTTTCCATTTTCGCGAACCGGGCGCGATTAGTCAATCAAGCGTCTATAGTTTGCCTAATCGCACTAGCAGTATTAGGCGCATGACCGCCATCTCGATCACTTCGCGCGCTGCGCGGAAGTCGTCTTCCGTGCCGCCATAAGGATCCTTGATATCCCAGGTTTCCACCGGTACGCCAATATCGCTGCGAAGTGTCGCACCTGACATATTGACGATAAGGTCATACTGTGTCAGGTCCAGATCGCGGAATCCGCGAGGGAGTTGGTCTCCCAACTCCACGTTCTTCTCCTTCAAAACGCTTCGCGTGTAAGCGTGACTATTCATTTGCGGAGTCAAACCCGCGCTGCTGACTTCCAACACGTCCGAACCGTACTTTCGCGCCAGTGCTTCAGCCATCGGAGAGCGGCAGATATTTCCAATACAAAGAAACAGGACTCTTTTTTTCATTCGACCTTATCTAAGAACAGCCGATGGACTCGATCGTCGCTGCTAAGTTCAGGATGGAATGTCGCGACCAAATGATTTCCTTGCTCCACCAGGACCGGATCGCCGTTATAACTCGCGATTACACGCGCATTAGGACTCACCATGCGGATAATCGGCGCACGGATAAACACAGCTTCGAGGTCGCCCCCCTGCATATCGGCCTGTAACCGGACGATCCGGCTATCCAGTTGACGCCCGTATGCATTGCGCTGCACTTCAATGTCCATCAATCCGAGAGATTCCTGTGCCGGATTTGTCACCCGCTTGGCCAACAAAATCGCCCCAGCACAAGTACCAAAGATTGGTTTCGTTTCGGCAAACTCGCGTAGCGGCTCTTTCAATCCGGTGACATCCAGAAGCTTCAACATCGTCGTGCTCTCGCCGCCGGGAATCACCAGGCCCTGGATATCGCGGAGCTGTTCCGCCGATCGAACTTCAACGGGTTCGGCGCCCGCTCGGGCGAGCGCCTTCCCATGTGCTTCGAAGTCACCCTGCAGAGCGAGTACACCGATGCGTTTTGCCACTCCCGTCTACCAGCCCCGGGTCTGCATCAACTCCGACTCATGCATCTTCGAGATGTCGAGTCCAGGCATAGCCATGCCGAGATCCTCGCTCGCTTCCAGCAGCTTGGACGGGTCTTGGTAATACGTTGCAGCTTTCACGATGGCTCGCGCCCGGGCCTCAGGATCGGAAGACTTGAAGATGCCGGAACCAACGAACACGGCTTCAGCTCCCAGTTGCATCACCAGCGCTGCATCGGCCGGAGTGGCAATCCCACCGGCAGAAAAGTTTGGCACTGGCAGTTTGCCATGCTCAGCGACGTACTGAATCAGCTCGTAGGGCGCCTGGTGCTTCTTAGCCTCTACCATCAGTTCCTCTTTGCCCAGCACAGTGAGCTGCTTCATCTCTTTCACGATCGTCCGAATGTGACGCACCGCTTCAACGATGTTGCCCGATCCCGCTTCCCCTTTGGTGCGAATCATCGCCGCGCCTTCCGCAATGCGTCGTAGTGCTTCGCCAAGATTCCGCGCGCCGCAGACGAATGGCACACGATAGTCACGCTTATCGATGTGATGCTCTTCATCCGCTGGAGTCAACACTTCACTCTCGTCGATATAGTCGACTTCAAGCGACTCGAGAATGCGCGCCTCAGTGAAGTGCCCGATGCGAGCCTTCGCCATTACCGGTATCGACACCGTCTGCATAATTTCGCGGATCTTACTGATCGGCGCCATGCGGGCAACGCCGCCCTCTTTGCGAATATCGGACGGTACACGTTCCAGCGCCATTACCGCCGTCGCACCGGCTTTTTCCGCGATAAGCGCCTGCTCGGCATTGGTGACGTCCATAATGACGCCGCCCTTCAACATTTCCGCCAAGCCAACCTTTAAACGAAACTGCTCGTCAAGATACATAAGTCCTCCTAGCCATGCCACTTTTAAACCAAGGCCGAAGCCGCGTCGAATCGCGACACGCTTCGTGCACGTTCCAACTCTTCCTGAAATAGCCGACCCAAGCGGGCGATACCGGTCTCGATCAAAGCCGGAGCCAGTCCGCCGAAGCTCAGACGGAACGTTCGAGGATCATGCGGGCCAACCGCAAAATGTTTGCCCGGCACATAGGAAACTCCTTCGCGTTGCGCGCGAGGCAATAACTCGGAAGCATCCAGTGGGTCGGGTAAACGGATCCATATACTCATTCCGCCCTCAGGTCTGGTGAATGAAGCGCCTGAGGGCAAGTGCCGCTCACAGGCGCCGAGACAAGCGACCAGTCGTTCGCGCCCCAACGCGCGGATTCGTTGACAATGCTCTTCCAACCGCCCGGATTCTGCGAATCGCAACAGCACAGCCTGCGACAACTGATCCGTGTGCAGGTCGCACCACTGTCGAGCTTCCGTGAGCTCGGCGATCAGAGCAGCCGGCCCTATGATCCATCCTACGCGCAATCCAGGAAAAGCAATCTTGGAGAAGCTACGAATCAATACGGAACCGCCAAGTTGTTTTAGCGTTGGCAAGCTATATCCCGTATAACGCAGTGCCCCATAGATGTCATTCTCGACCGTGGTGACCTGAAACTCAGCGGCCAGCTTCACAATCGCTTCCCGCGAAGCCTGTGGCAAGGTTGTCCCCGTAGGATTCTGAAAGTTTGGTGTCAGAGCGACGAGTTTCGGACGCTCTTGCGCAAAAACACGCGCAAGCCGTTCGATATCGACTCCGTCCTCCAGAACCGGGATCGGAACAAGGCGGATGTCGGCGCGGCGAAATACGTTGCGCTGTCCGTGATAGACGGGATCCTCAATCGCTACCGTCGATCCGGGTGGCGCGAGCACACGCTGCAATAAATCCATCGCCTGTTGACAGCCGCTGGTAATCAGTATGTCGTCGTCTGGTCTGGCAACACCCTCGCTTCGGGCGGAATCGAGCAAATACTGCCGGAGCGGAGCGTATCCGGAAGGCAATCCAAGCTGTAAGATGGCCGATGCCATCGGGCCACTAATAACTTCGCGACACGTCGACTGAAAGGCTCCGACGGGGAAGTCTGCTTCTGCCGGACGCGACGATGCAAAGCTGATAAACGACGATCCGGAAAGCTGTGGATGGAGCGCGTAGCTCACAAAACTGCCCCTGCCGACGTGGCCCTTGATGAGCCCCTCGGATTCCAGCAGGTCGTACGCTGCGGAAACGGTCGTTCGATTCAGTCCAAGTTGGCCAGCCAATTCGCGCGTCGGGGGAAGTCGATCACCATCGAGAATTGCTCCACCACGAATGTAAGAGGCGATAGCATCGGCCAATTGCCGGTAAATTGGAATGGCTGACTTATCGTCGAATTGGATGTCCTTCAACATGCCATTTAGATCGTAAGAATAACAAAATTGGATGGCCTCTAGCAACTGGTAAACTGAGATCGACCATGTTTTACCGCCTGGCATTTTGTATCGCCATCGGATGTCTTTTGGCCGCTGCTCAAGGTTTCGCCGCGCAAAAGAAGAAGTCCAAAAAAGAGCCGCCCGAGATCACCCAGGTTCTGGAGCTTCCCAAGGATCCGCCGCAAGCAGTCGTAGCCCAATCCGAGCGGCTCGTTTTTCATGTTTCGCCGCTTTCTTCCAAGGGTTTACTATCCCAGCAGATTCGGGATGCCATCAAGAGTCTGTGGTCCGTATCGAAAGGGGCTCAGATCGTAAAGATTCGCGCTTTCGTGGCGGGCTCGGGCGATATGCGGCGCGTACCGGCTGTCGTCAGCGACATGTTTTCCGATAAGCGGCTCGCTTTGCCTGCCGTATCCGTGATTCAAGTAGGAACGCTGCCGCTCGATGGCGCACAGGTCGTGCTCGAATCGATTGCAGTCGATAAGAAGGTAGCCAATCCTAACGGTATTGCGTTCGTTTCCGGCCAGGTTGCCAAGGTGGACGACGCGGTGGGGCCGCTCAAGAAAGCGCTCGGCGATTTGGAGCCCCGCGCGATTACCTGTTTTCTCGCGGCATTGGATAAAGTCGGAGACGTACGGTCTCAGATTGCAACCGCCTATCCGAAAGCGGTGGCGAATTACGTCCAACTCCGTCGTGATACGCTCGGCGATTTCATAGAATGCGAAGCGATTGCGGCGCCGGCGAAAATGGCTGCTAAGTCGGTCGAGTTTCGCAATTCGGTGGAAGGCCGCTATTCAGAGGTGGCGATCGTGCCGCCAGGAAAGATCGTCATCAGTGGATCGCAACTGGCATTCGGGTCTCGGGAGGAAGATTTGCGGCTCGCATTCGGTCGCCTGGAGAAGGCGCTAAGCTCAGTCGGTGGCAAATTATCCGACGCCATCATTACACGGATGTATCCGCTCACATCTGGTATTGCCGACTCCGCCAGAAAGATCAGGTTCGAATTTTACGATGCTAAGAATCCGCCGGCCAGCACACTGCTCGTATTCGAAGGACTGCCTTCGCTTGACGCATCGTTCGGGATTGAAGTGGTGTCGTTCGCGCGTTAGGTCGCTGACTAAGCGGATGGCCGCGCATCACTCAGAGAGTGCTCTCTGTGGAGACGCCAGCCGAACGCTGCAAATAGTACTTTTCGCAACACTGTTTCTCATACTTCCGGTCGGAGCCGTTGCGCAAGGAGTAGCAAAGGGCGACCGCATCCCGGAGTTCCAGTTATCCGATCAGAACGGAAGGGTTCAAACCTTTGAATCCGTGCGTGGTCCGAAAGGGGCCATGCTCGTTTTTTACCGGTCCGCAGACTGGTGAGCGTTCTGTAAGAGCCAACTGGTCGAGTTGGAAGAGAGCAGGGAAGATCTCAAGCAGCGCGGACTAGGCCTTGCCGCAATCAGCTACGATTCGGTAGCGGTATTGAAGTTCTTCGCCGATCGTAAGTCAATACAGTTCCCTCTGCTTTCCGACGAGGAATCGAAAGTGATTCGCGCGTTCGGCATCCTCAACCAAAAGGTGCCGCAGACCAGCGAATTCTTCGGCATTCCAAATCCCGTCACCTACATCGTCGACGAGAAGGGTGTCATTCAATCTGTAACCTCGGACGAGGATTATCGGCGCCGGTACACCGCCGGCAACCTCATCGGCCGGACGGCCGACGTCGCCAACATTCCTGCCAAACGTGTGAAGATTACTCGCTCTATGAGCGATTCTGTCGCTCACGGTGGCCAGCGAGTCAAGCTAAGGCTTGAAATTGACTTACCCGCCAAAAGCCATGTCTATGCTCCCGGCGTGCAAGGCTACATCCCGATTGATTGGCAGCTATCGTCCAACCCATCCTTTGAGGCCTTGCCGATGCAGTATCCTCAATCACGTAATCTCTATCTTGCAGCCATCAAAGAAACAGTGCCTGTATACGAGGGCAAGCTTGTATTGGAACGAGAGATTATTGCGGCGCAAAAACTCGCCGATCCGGAGTTACGAATAGAAGGCCGGCTTCGATATCAGGTATGTGACGACAAGCAGTGCTTCGTACCGGAAACCGTACCCATCGTCTGGACCATCAAGTACGAACCGCACGACACCACACGGGCGCCAGCCGAGCTGCGTCGCAAACGCCCCTGACTACTTCGACTCTTGATCGTATTACAACTGCATAGATTCTCTGCTGGAGTCGAAGCATTCTCAGGCAGCGCTGAAACGCCTCTGCTTTGGTTTGCGGCTCTGTAGCTCAGTGGGGCAGCTTTGAAAGCTGCGGCCGATTTGCAATCGGCCCTTTAATTCTCAGCGACGTGGCGAGCCGCTTCGGCCGCGCCCTCCGCCGCCATGCGAGCTTCCTGCCTGATCTGCGCGGATAGTAGCAGGCCCTCGCCCGACATCGCGGCAAAAAGGGCGTCCGCTCGTCGGAAATATTTCGCCGCTTCCCGCCAGTATTGTTGAGCGCGCGCCCCACTCGATTCGCGTGCCAAAAGAGTGTTCGCCGCCCCGAGCCTGCTCTGATAATCTGCCATCGAGATGCGTGCTGCTGTGCCCTTGGGATCGAGCTCAATGATCGTCGTCTGCAACTCGACCGCCCTGCGAATGTCTCTTAATGCGTCATCGCTTCTACCAGCGTTCAGGAAAGCGCTGCCGCGTTCGGCATAGTTGCCGGCGAGCAGAGAACGTGACCGCGCATTCTGTGGATCGCGATAGAGACTGACTTCGCGTATGGAGATGGCTTCGTTCAGCATTTCGATCGCTTCTTTTGTGTCCCCAAGACGCCGCAAGGCAACTCCGAGAAAGTGATAGCTTGCCGCCGTCTCAGACGCCAAAGACTCGTCGTTCGGAGAACCCTTGCTGAGCGGTTGCTGAATTGCTAGCGCTTGCCGTAGATATCCGATGGCTTCCGAAGATTGGCCTGCTTGGGCATACCCGGCGCCCAGCCGGTAATGAATGCGCGCCAGATCGCGTTGCGCCTTGACGGCGTCCTTGGCCTGAGGAAGATTGTTGGTTCGCAGCGTTAGAGCACGCCGAAAATGCTTTCGCGCCTCGTCCCAGCGATCGTAAAACGTCAAGCCGTACGCCAGACTCGTGTGACTTCTGGCCAGAATATCGATATACTCCTGCTTCTTGGGGTCCGCCGCGAATAGCCGTTCGGCAATCGCGAGCGCCTTGCGGTCATATTGAAGCCGCTCATCCGCGCTGTTGGCGCGCCCAATCAGAAACGCGGCCAGGAGATAGTTGTTCCCGAGTTCCAGTTGCACGCCCAGGTCGTTGCTTTTTCTGGCCATCATCTCGCGAATAACCTGCGCCTTCCTTGCGGTCTCCAGCGCTTCATGAGAACGGCCGAGCCCGGCTCCGACTGCCCCGGCCTGCAATTCCGCAAATTTCTCGTAAGCTGTCGCAAGCGCCCGATGGAGCGCGGGATCTTCTCCCGCGTCGCGCGTCAATCCGTTGAGGTAATCGAGCGACTTGCGTAGTAGCTTCTCGCGCGCAGGTGTCGCGCCGGGTAGATGAGCTATCGCGTCGTGAACCTCCACCAGGAACGTGCTGGCCAATTGATGGTCTTCGGCCATGCGCCGGGAAAGACGGCTCGCCTCCCAGGACGCGTATAGAGAAAGAACGCACAGTAAGACAAAGGTCGCCGCGCCGGCTGCCATTCCAAATGGATGCCGAGCCGCGAACTTCGACATACGGTACGCGACATTGTCTTTCCGCGCGAGGATCGGACGCCCTTCCAGGTACCGATCGAGATCATCGCTAAGCTGCGCTACCGACGCATACCTTCTGTGCGGTTCCTTCCGCAAGGCGACCGATACAACTGTATCGAGATCACCCCGTAACCGGCGCTTCAATGACTCGACAGTTGTACGCCGGCAGTTTGAAATCTGCCCGGGATCGACAGTGATGGTGGCGCCGTCACTGGGCTCCATCTTTTCTTTGATCGCGACCACCGTACTGGCCCGGGTTGGTTCGCGCTCGCAAATTACTCGGGCAACCTCCTCGGAATCGCGCATCGGGAGCCGATAGGGGCGATGGCCCGTGAGTAACTCGTACAGGATCACGCCAAGCGAGTAAATGTCGCTGGAGACACCGATCGAACCACCGCGAATCTGTTCGGGGCTGGCATAGGCGGGTGTCGCCATAGCAGCGCCTGTGACGGTTGGATCGTCCTCATTCCCCTTGACGATTTTCGCTATTCCGAAGTCGAGGAGTTTCGGAGTCCCTTCACTCGTCACCAGAATATTGCCGGGCTTCAGATCCCGATGAATGACGTAGTTTCGATGCGCATATGCCACGGCATCGCAGACTTTGCGAAAGAGCCGCAGCCGCTCGGTCACGGTCAGCCGCTGCCGGTCGCAAAACTCGGTCAGCGGAAGGCCGTCGACATATTCCATGACGAAGTACGGCAATCCGGAGGAAGTGCTGCCGCCATCGAGAATGCGCGCAATGTTCGGATGATCGAGAGACGCCAGAATCTGCCGCTCGGTCCGGAACCGGCGCAAAACCATGTCCGTATCCATACCGCGGCTCACGATCTTGATCGCGACCACCATCTGGAATTCGTCGTCGTCTCGCACAGCGCGGTACACAGTACCCATACCGCCCCGGCCCACCTCTTCTTCCAGGCGATACACGCCGATCCGATGTCCGGCTAAAGCTCCGGAATCGAATGCGGAAAGGAATTTTCCTTGTACGGGACCGGCTTCTTCGAGAAAGTCGGTAGCGTCGCTGTGCGCGGCCAGTAGAGACGCGACTTCTTCACGCACACTTGGATCGGGACATGCTGCTTCGAGGAAGCGCATGCGATTCGCTGACGGCTGGTCGAGGCACTCCTCGAGCAGACCCTTTACTGTGGCCCAATCCGTTGACATGTGTCGCGCACTACAATCGTAACCTGCCGAAAACGTTTTCGTCCCCTCTATGTTTCTTCGTCACCTCATTCGCGGGTAGCGCCCAGGGCAACTGTGCGGGGATCAGTTGCGGGGATCTCTTACCACCTAGGAGATTCCTTGCAACTTGTAGTAAGGAAAAGCTATAATCCGGCAGTACTTATCCGAGTCCTTCGATTTTTACCTTCGCAGGGAAACCTTGTTACCATCTCATTCGTTCTCTACGACCGCAGCCCCAACATTCTGTCGAGCGCTCGTGGCGCTTTTTGTCGCTTCGGCCCTCACACCTCTATACGCGCAAAACATCACCCCGCTGACTTTGCTGAGCGTGAATCCCTCGTCCGGCAATCCTGGACGAACAATGTCCATCTCCACCAGGGGATTTCAGAGCGGAATAGCCTCGCCAGGGATGACCGTGACATTGACCCCTGTCCCGTCCGGCGCGCCCGTGCTAGTCTCTGCCGTTACGCCTGGAACCGGTGGCATTCGGCCTGTCAATTTCAATCTGCCAAGCGTCATTGCAGCCGGCAATTATCAGGTGAGCGTCTCCGGGCCTGGCTACGCCAGCGTCAACACACTTCCAATCGTTGTCAATCTGCCGCCATCGTTTTCTCTGAACCCTGCTAGCGGCAGCACAGCGTCGACAGTCCAAGTCACGATCACGCCATCCTCCAATACATCGTTCCCAAATGGCACGACAGCTCGCTTTGGCCCAGGCATTTCCGTAGGCGGCAGTGCCGAGGGTCAGTTTGGACCAGTTGTCACGCAACCCAACGGCACTGCGATCGCAACGCTCGTGATCAGCGCCGGAGCTGCCATCGGAATACGCACGGTTGATGTGACCGGGCTTGACGTGATGACTCGGGCAAACGCGTTCACGGTCAGCAGCGGTGGCCAAATCCTGACACTTCTTAGCGTTAATCCGCCGTCTGGAAATCCCGGCAGAACCATTTCCATCTCTGCCAGTGGTTTCTCCGGTGTTGCTCCACCCATGACGGTGACGCTGACTCCAACTGCAGGCGGCGCCCCCGTCAATGTCCCCGCGATCTCCGTCGTCGGATCGGCTGGAGTTCGGACGATCAATTTCAACATTCCCGGCGTAATCGCAGCCGGTGTATACAACGTCACCGCTTCGGGTACTGGCTATATCAGTGGCAACTCGCTGCCGCTGACCGTGAATGTTCCACCCAGCTTCACGCTAAGCCCGAATTCAGGCTCCACAGGCGCAACTTTACAGGTGGTAATCACCGGTACGAACACGTCTTTCCCGATTGGCAGCACGGCCCGATTCGGACCGGGGATATCCGTCGGCGGACAACCGGAAGGCCAGTTCGGCCCGATCATGACGCAGCCGAATGGGACTGCAATCGCGACGATCGTGATTAGCGGTGGCGCTGCGATCGGCGGACGCACAGTGGATGTCGCGGGGCTCGATAATCTCAGTCAAGCCAACGCATTTACCGTGCTTTCGGGCGTGCTGACATTGACACTCATCAGTGTCAATCCTCCTGCCGCTAACCCAGGCGCGCCAATTGCGATTTCAGCAAGTGGGTTCGTAGGGACTGCGCCGCCGATGACGGTAACACTCACTCCCACAAGCGGCGGCAGCCCGATTAGCGTTCCGGCGATCTCAGTAGTCGGATCCGGCGGAACTCGAACGATCAACTTCAATATCCCAGCGGGCACTCCGTCTGACGTTTACAGCGTGACTGTGTCAGGCGCCGGGTATGTCAGCGGAAACTCGCTGCCACTGACGGTCAATGTCGGACCGAGCTTTACTCTGAACCCAACCTCAAGCGCGCAAGGCTCAGTCATTCAAGTTGTCATTACCGGGATCAATACAACATTTCCCAGTGGATCCACCGCTCGTTTCGGAGCCGGAATCTCGGTTGGCGGAGCGGCTCAGAATGCTTTTGGTCCGTTGGAAATCCTATCGCCAACCACAGCACGCGCCACACTGACAATCGCTCCAGGCGCTACCGTCGGCGCTCGTACCGTCGACGTGAACGGCGTAGAGCCCGTTTTCCAGGCAAACGCGTTCGCCGTCACCGGAGCACCCTTGATTCTGAGCGTGTCGCCGAATAGCGGTCTGCAGAACCAGACACAAAACGTTCTCATTACCGGTTCGAACACGAACTTCAATGCAGGTTCAACAGTAAGCTTCGGGGCTGGTATCGCAGTCAACGGCGTCACATTCAACGGACCCACGAGTCTCACCGCGAACATATCCATTCAGTCATCCGCTACACCAGGCGCGAGAGACGTCACGGTCATCACCGGCGGCGTTCCCTTAATCGGGCCATCGCTCTTTTCCGTGAGCTCGGCTCCGGCGCAGATAACGAGTGTCAGTCCGAACTCGGCTCAGCAGAGCCAGAGTCTCAGCGTGACGATCACAGGCTTAAATACAAGCTTCACGCCGGCCTCCACTGTCAGCTTCGGCCCTGGAATTAGTGTCAACTCCGTCGGCTTCAATAGCGCATCGAGCCTCACTGCGAACATCTCGATAGACGCCGGCGCAACGCCAGGTCTGCGAGATGTCACTGTCACAACTAACGGCGTTCCCGTCACGGGTATCGGTCTCTTTAGCGCCGTCGCGACTCCGCGCATTATTTCAGCGGCGCCCGCCACTGCAACCCAGGGACAATCTCTAGCCGTTGTGATCACCGGACAAAACACGAGCTTCTCTCCTACGTCAATCCTGAGCTTTGGTACCGGCATCGTCGTCGATTCAGTACAGTTCAACAACGCAACGAGCGTGACTGCGAACATCCGAATCGACGCGTCCGCAACACTGGGCGCTCGCAACGTGACGGTCACTACCGACGGAGTTCCCGTCGTTGGAACGAATCTCTTCACGGTGCTCCAAGCCCCTCCGCAACAAATTACGAGCGTCACGCCAGGTACGGGCGAGCAAGGCCAGACTCTCAACGTTGTGATCACGGGTCAAGGAACGAATTTCACTGCCGCTTCGACCGTCACGTTCGGCTCTGGAGTGACAGTGAACTCAGTCTCGTTCAATAGCGCAACCAGTCTTGGCGCCAGTATCACAATCAACGCAAGCGCAACTGCGGGACCCCGCGACGTTACGGTCACTACGTCGGGCTCTCCGGTCACCGGAGCAGGGCTTTTCACGGTCACCGCCGTCCCGGCGCAGATCACGAGCGTGACACCTCCCTCGGGTCCACAAGGCCAAACATTGAGCGTCACCATCGCGGGATCGAATACCAACTTCACTGCCGGATCGACTGTCAACTTTGGCAGCGGCATCACGGTCAATGGGGTGACGTTCAACAGCACAGTCAGCCTGACAGCAAACATTACGATTGCTCCGGGCGCGACGGTCGGAGCGCGAGATGTGACAGTCACAACGAGCGGTACGCCTGTTACCGGCGTTGGACTGTTCAGCGTGACCGCTGCTGCGCAGCAGATCAGCAGCGTCAGTCCGCCAACCGCTCAACAGAATCAAACTCTGAGCGTGAGCATCACGGGCTTGAATACGACCTTCAACGCAGGATCAACCGTGAGTTTTGGCGCAGGCGTGACGGTCAATAGTGTCAACTTCATCAGTCCGACAAGTTTGACCGCAGCGATTTCCGTTGCAGCGGGCGCCACGCCGGGACCTCGAGATGTCACAGTCACCACCAGCGGCGGACCACTGACGGGATCGGGGTTGTTCAGCATCACAACGTCCCCGGCGGTGATCACGTCAATCTCGCCGGCAACCGCTCAGCAGGGACAAACTTTGACCACGACAATCACCGGATCGAATACGAACTTTACGTCGACTTCGATTGTAAGCCTCGGCCCGGGAGTTACGGTCAACAGCGTGATCTTTAGCAGTGCTACCGTCCTCACAGCCAACCTCACAGTGGCGGCAAACGCAACTGTCGGACCGCGTGATGTGATTGTCACGACAGCCGGCGTTCCGGTTACCGGCGGAAATCTGTTCAGTGTTACGGCCTCGAATCCTCAAATCACGCAGATCTCTCCGGCCAGCGGCCGGCAGGGACAGACGATTCCGGTCAACATTACGGGTTCAAACACCAGCTTCTCTGCAGCTTCGTCAGTAAGCTTCGGCGCAGGAGTCACAGTCAACTCTGTGACGTTCAACAGCGCAACCAGCTTGACCGCGAATATAGCCATCGACGCAGGCGCAACGGTCGGTCCACGCGACGTCACTGTCACGACACAAGGCGTTCCGTTGACAGGCTCAGGCTTGTTCACAGTCAACGCCGCCGAGCCACAACAACTCACTTCAGTCACACCGTCGACCGGCAAACAAGGGGAAAGCCTCGCGATCACGATTCTTGGCGCCAACACCAACTTCGCGGTCGGTTCGACGGTAAGCCTGGGTACCGGCATTACCGTTGATTCCGTAGCCGTCAATAGCACGACCTCCATTACTGCCAACATCACGATCGCCGCCAACGCCGTTCTCGGGTCGCGAGACCTTGTTGTGACAACGGCCGGAACACCTGTGACCGGCACAGGACTCTTTTCCGTGACGCCGTCGTCTGCCGCGATCACCAATGTAGCCCCGAACAGCGGACACCAGGGTCAGAGCCTCAGCGTCACGATCACTGGCTCAAACACCAACTTTTCAGCGGCCTCGTCCGTGAATTTCGGCGCGGGCATAACGATCAATTCCATATCGGTCGGCGGCCCAACGAATTTGACCGTAAACTTATCTATCGCTCCTGGCGCTACCATCGGATCGAGAGATGTGACGGTAACAACCGGCGGCACACCCCTCACCGCAGTCAATGCCTTCGCGGTAACAGCGGGTGTTCCCGCGATAGACAGCGTCTTTCCGGGAGTGGGTCAGCCCGGGCAGAGTCTGACAGTGTTTATCCGCGCTTCGAATACGAACTTTACCTCCGGATCGACTGTCAGCTTCGGCGCAGGTATCACCGTCAACTCGGTCACCGTCTCCGATCCTTCGGCTCTATCCGCCGAGATAACAATCGCAGCAAACGCCACTCCTGGTCCCAGGGACGTGACCGTGACGACGAACGGCGCCGCCGTCACCGGAACCGGCAAATTTCTAGTTGCGAGCGGCGCCGGACAGATTACTGGGGTTACTCCGAATACCGGCTACCAGGGTCAGACACTCCTGAATGTAACGATCACTGGAACTAACGTGGCTTTCAGCAATCTCTCTGCTGTGAGCTTCGGTGCTGGCATTACCGTAGGTTCAATAACGATAAACAGTCCGACATCGATGGTCGTACAAATAGGCATTCAAAACGCTGCCGAACTCGGTATACGCACCGTTACCGTCACGACAGGCCCGCAGGTCGTTGTCCTTGAGGGTGGCTTTACCGTTGTGAGGCCCGGTCAGACTGGTCCTCTCACGTGCGGCGCCAGCGCCGGTGTTCCTCCGTTGCTCAGAGCGGAAGGCTTCACAGAACTTGTTGGCGACCTCCTCATCGTGTGTACCGGTGGCAGCGCTGGCCAAACGAGCGCCGTAAATCTTCAGATCTTCCTCAACACACAGATTACGAGCCGCATCACTAGCGGCCAAAGCGAAGCCATGCTCATCGTCGACGAGCCTGCGTTCGTAGATGTGCCCCCCGGAGGTGACAGCGCCGTTCTTGTCGAAGACCTCCTCTTTACAGTCCGGCGCTACTACAGGGCGGTCAAAGCGCAGCAAGGCGAAAGCTCTGTCGTGTGGACTAACGTTCGAGTCGCGCAGCCCGGCCCCACCGGTCAGACAACGATTCGCATCGTGAA
>DASQLD010000283.1:0-11108 GCA_035630195.1 Bryobacteraceae bacterium | reverse complement strand
TCGTTTCGCAATTCAGACCGAGCAAAAAGGGACAGGCCATGCGCTGGAGGTCTGCCGTACCGCCGTTCCCGATCACGACGGACGACTGGTGGTCCTCTACGGCGATTGTCCGCTGCTCTCCGTTGGCACACTCGAGAAATTGCTGGCCGATCATGAAGCCAGTCAGGCAGCCGCCACGGTGATCACAACGGAACTCGAGGATCCAACCGGGTACGGCCGCGCTGTGGTCGATTCGGATCGCTCATTAAAAGCAATCGTGGAAGAAAAAGCAGCAACTGCGGACCAGAAGAAGATCCGGGAGATTAATTCAGGGATTTATAGCTTCGAAGCGCCGCTCGTATGGAAGCATCTTTCCGAGATCAAGCCCAATCCGGCATCGAACGAATATTACCTGACCGATATTGTGGACTTGTTCAACCAGTCGGGTTACAAAGTGCGGGCTCTGCTTCATTCCGATGCCGACGAACTCCTCGGGATCAATACGAAGCTGGAACTAGCGCTCGTTGACAACATCTTTCGTGAACGAAAGTCTCGGGAGTTGATGCTTGCGGGTGTGACAATTCGACGTCCGGAGACGGTATTAATCGATTCGAAGGTCCAGGTCGGGGTGGATTCCATCATCGAGCCGTTCGCGCAGTTGCTGGGCAGTACGATCCTTGGCGAAGAGTGCGTGATCGGCGCAGGTTCTATCTTGAAGAACTGCCAGGTTGCCGAACGTGTCGAGATCTCACCTTACACGGTGGCTCAGGACTCACGCATTGACCGGGGCGCCACGATCGGACCGTTTGCGAGGCTGCGACCGGGCAACCATGTAGAGGAAAACGCTCATGTCGGCAACTTCGTGGAGTTGAAGAAAACTCGTCTCGGCGCCGGCGCAAAAGCCGGCCATCTCGCATATTTGGGTGATTCCGAGATCGGAGAAGGTTCCAATATTGGCGCGGGAACGATCTTCTGCAATTACGACGGATCGAAAAAACACACGACAAAGATTGGTGAGGGAGCATTTGTCGGTAGCAATTCGACCCTTGTGGCTCCTGTCGAAGTGGGTCCGGGAGCGTACATCGCGGCCGGTTCCGTGATCACGCATAAGGTTCCGGAGGATGCCCTGGCGATTGGTCGCGAAAGACAAGCGATTAAAGAGGGTTGGGCTCGGAAGCGCCGCGAGATGCGAAGCAAGTAGAGGGAAGGCCGATTAAAAATCGGCAGCGGGATGCAATCCCGCCCCACTTGGATCACTTCGACCGCACATTACTTGGACCGGACAATGATGCGGACGGCAACGTCCCCTTCGTCGCCCGGCTTGAAGCCGACTGTCACCCGCGCCCCGGCGCGCAGTTTTCCTTCAATCTTCGTTTCGGCCGTGATCAAAAACGTTCGGTTCTCGGCTGGCTTGCCGATTACTGCTCTATTCACGACAATGCGACCGGGAGGCAGTTCCGTTATCGTACCGGAAACGAATTCGTAGTTCTGCTCCGTCGCAGGAGGCGGATCCTGCGCGGGAATCACTTCCCCAGCGAAGGTAAGATACAAACACACGACTACCGTCCCAAGAGGCCACACCTTCAGGTTAGTAAATAGCGATGAACAATGCCGAAACTTCGAATTAAGTTTCATTCATTCCGCTACAAAACAAGGATCGGATGATAGACATTCGGTAGCTTTGCCTCACCTATCGCCAACAGATCGCCTTCATGCGAAATCGCTTTCACAAATTTTGACGGTGTCCCGGTACGAAACGGGGACACTCGAAAATCTCTTCCTTGTCGAATAAAACCGGCCGTCGCGGCATCGACGTGCTCAGAAGGAAATTCCGGAAGCAATTCAGCCGCGGGAATAAGCGCTTCGGAAATCCTATCGTCTTCCGATAGATGCGAAAGCTCGTCGAGTGTTTTCGACATTTTCAGATCGAATCCACCTGAAGCAATTCTGCGAAGCCTGTTCAGATAGGCGCCCGTCCCTAAAGACTGTCCCAGGTCGTGCGCGATGCTTCGCACATAGGTCCCTGACGCGCAATGAACACGAAGATCGATTTCGTTGCCACTGAGCCGGAGCAAATCAATCGCGAAGATCTCAATTTCCACCGGCGCGAGTTGTACGTCGACGTTCTGTCTCGCCAACTTGTATGCGCGCGTACCTTGAATCTTCTTTGCCGATACGGCAGGAGGAGTCTGCCAAATTCGACCACGGAACGATCCCAGTAATTCTTCAATAACAGAGCGATCCAAGGACACAGGGACGTCGGGCGATGTGGGCTTACCTTCGGCATCGTAGGTGTCTGTCGAGTGGCCAAAGCAGACGGTCCCTTCGTAAACTTTGTCGGCCTTACCGAAAAATTGCGCTAATCGCGTTGCGCGTCCGATGAGGAGCGGTAAAACTCCCGTGGCCATCGGATCGAGGGTGCCAAGGTGACCTACCTTTTTTGTATTTGCGAAGCGCCGGACTTTACTGACCACATCATGCGAAGTCCAGCCGGACGGCTTGTCCACGACCATGACTCCGCTCAGTGTCTCCATCAGTATGTCCACGTGTGACCAATTTAGCACTTGGCCACTGTTACACTCGTCTCCATGGAAGAGGAAGTCGTAGGTAAGATCTACGATCGCAGATTGACGCGGCGTTTGCTGCGTTATTTGTGGCCTTATCGTCGGTACGTCTTTATCTCGCTGATCTTACTGGCAATCAACGCCGCGCTACAGATCGCCGGCCCGCTGCTGATGAAGATGGCGATCGATCGCTACCTCGTGGCGCCGGACCGCAGAGTGCAAACGCCTTTCGATTCGTGGCTTGCAGCCGATCCGTGGACAGGTCTGGCTCAGATCTCGCTGGTGTATCTGATTGTGGTGCTGGGAGCACTCTTGTTGGAGTTCGGTCAGACATACCTCATGCAGCGAACCGGTCAGTATGCCATGTTCGATCTGCGTCGAGAGTTGATGACGCACTTACAAAGACTGGACGTTCAATATTTCGATCGCAACCCGGTGGGCCGACTGGTTACGCGTGTCACCACCGATGTCGATGTTCTCAACGAACTTTTCAGTTCAGGAATCGTCACAATTCTCGGCGATCTTCTCGTCATCACTTTTGTCATTCTTGCGATGTTCAAGCTCAGCATTGGCTTGACACTCATCATGCTGGCCGTGATGCCGTTCGTCATTCTGATAACTGCCTTGTTCCGCCGTTCGGTATCGCTGAGTTACCGCAGAACACGTATCGCTATTGCCAAGATAAATGCGTACCTCCAGGAACACGTCAATGGCATCACGGTACTGCAACTGTTCAATCGCGAAAAGAAAAGCTCAGAGGAATTCCGAGGTATCAATCGCGAACACATGGACGCGTTCAAAGATTCGATCACCGCTTACGGATGGTTTTACCCGATCGTCGAATGGCTCAGTATGTTGGCTTTGGCTGCGATGCTGGCTTGGGGAGGAGTTCAGATCGTCGCTGGAACTTTGACTGTCGGAGTCCTGATTGCATTCTTTCAATACGGAATGCGGTTCTTTCGGCCAATTCAGGACTTGAGTGAAAAATATAATATCCTACAGTCCGCGATGGCGGCCTCCGAGCGAATCTTCAAGCTGCTCGACACACAGCCGCACATTACAAGCCCGCCAAACGCACTCGCGGCGGCTCCGGCGAGCGCGAGGATCGAGTTCGATCACGTGTGGTTTGCCTATAAAGACAACGATTGGGTTCTGCAAGATGTCAGCTTCACGATCGAAGAGGGGGAAACGATTGCGGTTGTCGGCCACACTGGCGCAGGCAAAACGACTCTCACGAATCTGCTGCTTCGTTTTTACGATGTCCAGCAAGGATCGATACGAATCGGCGGAGTCGACGTTCGTGACTACGACCTGACGACACTCCGAAAACGATTCGGTATTGTGCTTCAGGATCCGTACCTTTTCACCGGCACAATTGCGGACAACATCCGGCTTGGCACAGCGGAGATCAGCCAAGCTGTGATCGAGCAGGCTACAGGTGAGGTGAATCTTCGCGACTATGTCGACGGACTACCAGAACGCTACGAGACACCGGTGCGGGAGCGCGGCGCCGGTTTTTCGACGGGGCAAAAACAACTGATGAGCTTTGCCCGCGCGTTGGCGCACAATCCTCAATTTCTGGTTCTTGATGAGGCGACATCCAGCGTTGATACCGAAACCGAGATACGGGTACGCGAGGCTCTCGGACGGCTGGTTGAAGGGCGAACGTCGATTGTGATCGCTCACAGGCTCTCAACGATTCAGCGGGCGGACAGAATCTTTGTGATGCATAAAGGCCGACTAAGAGAGACGGGCACCCATCAGCAACTGCTCGGCATGCGAGGTATTTATTGGAAGCTGTATCAACTTCAATACAAGGACCAGGAAATCGGCACACGTAAGCCCGATCTGAGCCCTGCTCCGAATCGGTAGATGGATTGATGGATTATTTGACGCCGTAGAAGCCGGTCCTGGATCGGACCTGCAGTTGGCGGCCACGCTTGTCGACCGCAGTCAGCTTCACTTGATGGAATGCGGTATCCGCCGATGCTTTCGATGACGAGTAACCGACGGTGTACTGATTACGGATATCGCGGGCGATTTGAGAGCAGATGGTGGATACTTCTTTGAGGTCCTTCGGCATGTAAGCTAAGCCGCCGGTCTGTTTCGCCAACCTTCGTAGTACACCGGGATTTCGATCTTCCGAATGCTCATCAAACAAACCTATCGTGTACATTAAGACGCCTGCCCGATCGGCCATTTTGACGACATCTTCGAGTTTTGCTCTACTCCGATTGTCTGCGCCGTCCGATACAACGAGCAGAACTTTCTTACGCAGCTTGGCTTTGTCGAGGTGGTTCAAAGCCAAAGCAATGCCATCGTAGAGGGCTGTCTGGCCGCCGACTTCTCCCTTCATTAAAGCAGTACGCAGTTCGACCGCGTCCGCAGAGAACGGGCGATCCGCAGGCAGCGCAAGCTCGGCAGTGTCCCGGAAACTAACGACAAAGATCTCATCCTCAGGCTTCCGTTCTTTGATAAAGGTCAGAGCGCCTGTAATGACGTCTGCGCGACGCCTCGTCATGCTTCCGCTGTTATCGATCACGAGACCGACAGCAACGGGAACATCCTCACTGCTGAAGACAGTAATTTGTTGCGGAGCGCCATCTTCGGAGATCTTAAAGGCGCTCTGATCCAATCCACTAATGAAGCCACCGTCACGATCCTGAACGGTTGCATGAAGAACGATGACATTGACGTCGCTACGCACGACGAATGTTTCGGGGTTTGGCTCCTGGGCCAAGGTCGCGCTTAAGCTAACCAAACCAAGGATCAGCGCCCTCCTAATCTTTTGCATGAGTGGCAGCTCCTACCGTACCGGTGCGCGGTGTGGCACGAATAATATATCGCATTGGAGCACTGCCTATGAATTCAAACGGGTAACATGTCACGAGGGTAAGCATGGGTCCCGGTGTTGGATCCAAAATCTGCATATCAGTCGGATCAATGATGTCCCAGCTCTGCACGTAGTAGCTCTGGGATGTGGTTTTCGTCTGTAGAATGATTTCGTCGCCGGTCTTAATATCGCGTAGCGGCCGGAAGTGGGTGTCGCGATGGCCGGAAATCGCGACATTGCCAAGTTCGCCGGGAAATGCAGTTTCTTCGATGTGTCCGGGGCCCTTTTTCAATACGCCGTCATCGGAACCTTCCAGTACGATGACAGACATTTTGAGGCGGGGAACCAGGAGCTTTCCGAGTAGTTCGCCGCGTTTTGGCTTTTTCTTGGAAGCCGAGGCGGGCGCAGCAGGGGCGGCAAGAGTTTTGAATTCCTGCTGGCCGCGGCTTTGTAGAATCCAGCCGTCAGAAACCGTCGCGGCGACGAAGGTGAGAATGAACGCACCCATCGCCGCCACGACGGAACTGAGGCGCCGCAACTTTGTCGGGACGTGGCCGCTACTCCATGCCTCCGAGTCCGTCGCGGTAGCCGAACTGAATAGGAACGCACGGATCGGCGCCGTGACGGATTGCAGGAGTCGTCGGATTATCAGAAACTGCTTGTCGCGGAGCACATTGTTAGCCAAGAATGTTAGCCAAGGTTGTCGCCGATGCCGTTAGCCAAGACGGTCAGGGAATGACCGAATGGACGCCGCCTATTCAGGAACGCGCAAAGAGTCGTCGACCGAGCAAGCCGATTCCAAGGAATAAGCCTCCCATCATTGTGTAAGCTGGGATGTTTGACGCGGTCTTTGGAAGCTTCGCCGCAGGAGGCGCGGAGGGAACTTCGCCCGAGACGCCGCTACGGTCTTCCGCATCAGCCTTCGTAAACGTCGACTGAGCGTAGTCCACTTCCTTCGCTTCCGGAGTCGCCGTCTTGATAGGAGCCTGAACTAGCGCAACTACCGCAGGTTCTGTGGAATTTGACTCCTTCACTTCCGGAGCCTTTACGGCAGCCACCGCAACCTCTTGCGGAACATGAGGAACGGGCTGCAGACAAGACTTTGACATTTCCTCCGCTTCTTTCTTTCCGTACACGAAGCGGTTTCCGGAGTTATCCCCAGGATAGAACCATGCCTTCACGGCAGCGGCACAGCCCGCGCCGGTTTCACCGAATGTCATGATTGTGTGACTGCTCGGATTCAGCCTGTAGTCCGGTATGGCCAATACCGTGGCGTAGAGCTTATTCTCCCGCGTGTTCATGATCTGAACGATGTTCCGATTGGACTGGGAGTCGACAAGTTTAAAGATGTAAGATCCGGCCGAGAGCGTCGTTCCTGGCACGCGTACGGGCTGGCTAAAGGTCAGCTTCGTCTTCTTGTTGTAGACGGCAGCATCGACTACGGTAGTTGAGAGCGCCAGCACGAATGTGGAGGCGATTAGCGGTAAATAACGTTGCGTCATTTTCAAGTCTCCTGGGGATACAAAGCAATCGCCAGTAAAGATGCACCGAGGTGACCAAAGAAACATTATTTGTAAGTCACCGTAACATGCCATCTAACTTATTGAAAAAGCGGTTGCAGGCAAACTTTCTAAGGAGTTTTCGGATCTTCGGCGTCTGATCAGCGTCTTAACGGTACTCATCCGATTCACTCTACACATGGCAGCGGGCAAACAATGAAGGTGCTTATCAATTCTTCCACCCCAGCTTCAACGCCGACGGCAGAACACCGCCCGCAGTATTTCAGCTCCTACGTCGTGAATAAGAGCATTGCGATAGACGCCGGCGCTCTTGGACTAAGCGGCACGATCGAGGAGCAGTCTAACATCCGACACGTGTTTCTTACGCACTGCCACCTGGACCATATCGCCTCCCTGCCGGTGTTCCTCGAGAATGCATATGACCCCGAACGAGAGACCGTTGCTGCATACGGTCATCCGGCGGCACTGGCGGATATACAGAAGCATTTGTTTAACGACCTGATCTGGCCGGACTTCGTTCGACTTCCAACGCCTCGCCATCCGCTGGTGAAGTTATGTCCGATCAAGCCGGAATCTCCCATTCAAGTGAATGGCCTTACAGTAACCCCAGTTCTTGTCGATCATATCGTGGCGACTTACGGCTACGTAGTTACCGATGGCTCATCGACAGTTGTTTTTGGCGGAGACTCCCGACCGACCAGCCGCATATGGGAGGTCGCCAAATTGGCTCCCGAACCGATATCGGTGTTTCTGGAGGCAAGTTTCCCCGATGCGCTGGCTAAGCTCGCCCATGACTCAGCCCATCTGACTCCCGGGCTTTTCGGAGCAGAGATCGGGAAGATGCCGGAAATTCGTAAGCTCCTGGCCATTCACATCAAACCGCGATTCTATGAAGAAACAGTGCGTGAGCTTCGGCAATTGAACTTGCCGAAGCTCGAAATTGGTCTTCCGGGTTTCGAGTACGACCTGTAAAACGTTATGGAGACCCTAGCCATGAGCCTTCCACACCAATGAGCATCAAATATAAGCTGTTGTGCATCTTGATCCTCGTCGGCGCCGGGGCTGTTCTGATTACGGGTTTCTTCGGGTATGAGATGGGCAAGCGCGGACTGACCCAGACCGCGATGAATCAACTTACTGGAATACGCAGGTCGAAGGCGTACCAGATCGAAACCTATTTCCGCAACGTTCGAAGCCAGGTCCGCACGTTGCGGGAAAGCCGGATGGTGAAAGACGCCTTGCACGAGTTCCGGGACGAAGTTACAAAGCTGAATAGAACGTTGGCGCCGCCTGAGATTCGCGACTCAATTGTGCAGTATTACAAGAATGATTACCTGCCGCGATTGCACAAGCTTGTCGATCCGCGAGTAGGTTTCGATGAGTACTTGCCCACGACTCCGAGCGCCTACTATTTGCAACGGGCGTTCATTTCGGGCAACCCCTTACCGACAGGAAGCAAGCAGGCATTGGCGGCATCTGAAGATGTTCCGGGCTACAGTCGTGTACACTCCGCGAACCACAACTCATTCCGAAAGATCATCCAGGAATTCGGGTATTACGACTTGTTCTTGATAGATGCAAAGAGCGGTCAGATTATCTATAGCGTGGCGAAGGAGGTGGATTTCGCCACAAATCTCTATACAGGTCCTTACAAGAACAGCGGTCTTGCGAAAGCGGCGAAACAGGCGCGCGATTCGCAGGATGGGAATGCGGTCAGCCTGGCTGACTTCGAGATGTATGAGCCTTCCTATGGCGCGCCGGCCGCCTTTGCAGCATCACCGATCAGAGAAGGCGGCGAAGTGATAGGCATACTGGCAGTCCAGGTTCCCAATGATGAGATAGACAAAGTGATCTCGGGCCATCGCGGATGGGAGCGGGACGGACTCGGCCGAAGCGGCGATTCAGGGATTGTCGGAGCCGACTATTTGCTTCGGTCTAATGCTCGCGGCTTTCTTCAGCGTCGCGAAGAAGCCCTTGATCAAATGCGCGCGCGCGGAATACCAGCAGCCACAATTGAACGAATACGCGCGTATAACTCAACCGTCCTACAACAGCAGGTCCGACTTCCCTCGGTGACGGCCGCCCTGGCAGGTGAAGAAGGTACGCGTGTTCAGGTCGGATCCGCTGGAAGAGCTAGCCTCGTGTCTTACATGCCCCTCAAGATTCCGGGGCTGCACTGGACAATCGCATCACGAATCGATTTGTCAGAAGCGCTTGCGCCAGTCGATCAGTTTCGCCGATCGCTGATCTGGTGGAGCTTGCTTACGCTTGCCCTGACTTCATTGCTCGCCCTGGCATTGACGCGCGCAATCCTGGGACCGGTCAACCGCCTTGTCACGGCAGCGGAACGTGTATCGGAAAGCGACTTGTCCGTACAGATCCCGATCACCACCAAAGACGAACTCGGGAGGCTCACACGCACGTTCAATCATATGGTGGCAAGTATTCGCGAAAAGACAGAGATTATCGAGCAAAAGAATCGAGAAAATGAACGTCTGCTCCTCAACATCCTTCCTGGTCCAATCGCCGAGCGGCTGAAAGGAGGAGAGACGAGGATAGCTGACAATTTTGCGGAAGTTACAGTGTTGTTCGCCGACATCGTCGGCTTCACGCGTCTGTCCTCGCGAACCTCACCGGCAGAAATGGTGGACCTGCTGAACCGGCTTTTCACACGATTCGATGCATGCGCGCAAGAGTTGGGCGTCGAGAAGATAAAGACAATCGGGGACGCCTATATGGCCGTTGCGGGTTTGCCGACACCTTATGAAGACCACAGCCACCGAATGGTGAAACTCGCGTTGCGAATGCTGGAAGAAGTACGGGACTTTTCCGAGGAAACAGGAGCCGGGCTCTCCGTACGAATCGGAATAAACTCGGGGCCAGCCGTTGCGGGTGTGATCGGGTCAACAAAGTTTATCTATGATTTATGGGGCGATACCGTGAATGTGGCGAGCAGGATGGAGTCACACGGAGTCGCCGGAATGATCCAGGTGACCCGGGCAGTCTATGAGAAATTAGCCGGCGAGTTCGAATTTTGCGAGAGGGGCGAGATCGAGATAAAAGGCAAGGGCGTGCTCGAAACGTGGCTGTTGTGCCTGCCTGCTTATGCGGGGCAGAGCGCCTGAACACGTCCGACCGCGGTTGTGCGCTCTGGAGCAGCAACCGCGATCGGGGAATCGGTTCCCGGCTACGATTGCTTCGGCGGGTAGTTTTTCAGCAGCTTCGCGGCGCCCTTCTGCAAGTTCTTCTGGCGCTTTTCAGGTTTGGCCTTCGTATCAAGTGTTTTGGTAGCGGTACCACGCCAGACCAACTGCTTCTTGGATGAATCGTACATATCAAGAGCAAGGGAGCCAACGTACAAAGTGGATGTTGTCGAGGTGGACATGCCGCCCATTCCGCCGTAGCGCCAGCCAGGACCGTACCCCCACCCGCTATCGAACGAATTGATTTCCTTCTCAGTATTAACGGCCGTCTGGTAACCGATAAAAAGGTCCGCCGAATCGGCATCCGTCTTGGTAAGGCCTTTTTTTCCGAGTTCGGCCTCGATCGTATCGCGGATTTGCCGATCTGTCAGATCATCTGGCTGTTGCGCCGACTTGATGTCGACCCACTTGTAAGTTTTAAATTTTGCGAAGTCTGCCTGAGCGTCGAAGTTAAATCGAACGTCCTGTGCCAATGCAAGCCCGGTGGTGGCGATCACCGCCAACCATGTAGAGAGTTTCATCCTTCGGCCTCCTTTATTCGCGTAATGACGCGGCGCCGGACTATACCGGCGGACAGCGCTTAGATGCCCGAGGGGACACCGCGAGTTTAGAAAATGAAGGAGACCAGGACAGCGCCCGTAATGAGTCACATTCGCTGTGACAGATACTGCTCGACGCTAGGCAATTCCGGCGGCTTCTGGGTCAAGATCGGTCCGAATTCAGCGAGGTTTCGCTCCCATTCCGCGTGTAAATCGACGACTAGTCTCTGGTAAGGAGCATAGTCGCGGTATTGCCGGAGAAGCCGCTGGTTGACGAGCCAGCGATAGTTCCGGATGTAGGGATGCTTGGCAATCTGACTTACTAATAGGTCTTTTTCGCCCGCCAAGGCGCAGAGCGACACAAAAGAGTCGCTTCGACTCCGTTCATTGCTGGCAAGTTTCCCAATCATCTGCTTGGCGATTTCGGGATGTCCCTGTGAGGCTCGGGCGAGCGTTATGAGAGACTCGTA
>DASQLD010000282.1:0-9842 GCA_035630195.1 Bryobacteraceae bacterium | reverse complement strand
GTGTCGTACAAACTGGGCCGGATGATTCTGCCGCAGCTTGAAGAAGGCCGCCACGGCGTCGATGTAGTTGGGATGTTCTTCTTCGAGGACAACAACTACGTTCTCGTTAAAGGAAATCCAATCGGCGAGAGGCTCGCCGCCGTCGCGAAAAAGAGCGGCATGCTCCTCATGGGATGCGACCAGTGTTGTTATGAGCGCGACATCGCGGACAAGCTGATCGATGGTGTGCCGATCGGTTGCTTCCCGGATCTTTATAAAGCGCTATCCGGCGCTATGCCAGACCAGGTGATCACACTTTAGATGACTCCTAAACTTCGTATCGCAGCCATAACCGACGAGTTCTCCCCGGATCTGGAAGTCGCCCTCGATGCTATGGAAGGTATCGGTATGACCGGAGCAGAATTGCGGGTTTTGTGGGGCAAGAACATCATGAACCTTTCGCAGGACGAGCTTAATCGTGCTCGCGATCTGGTCCAGAGCAAAAAAATGGAAGTGATGTCGATCGCTTCCCCTGTCTTGAAGTGCGTGCTGCCCAATGCGCCCGATGTCGACACGCGATTTCAGCAGGACGTCTTTGCATCGAAGCACACATTTGAGGACCAACCGCAGTTAACCGATCATGCGTTTATGATCGCGAAGCATTTTGGCGCAAAAATCATTCGGGTGTTTTCGTACTGGCGAACCGTGGAGCCCGACAAGTGCTTCGATGCCATTGCCAGAACGCTTTCTGACTTGGCAGACAAGGCTGCCAAGGAAGATCTAATCATCGGGCTGGAGAACGAGCATGCCTGCAACATCGGCACGGCCGTCGAAACAGCGCCGATTCTCAACGCAGTGCGGCATCCCAATTTGAAGCTGGTTTGGGATCCTGCCAATGCGCTTGTAGGAGGCGAGAATCCGTTCCCGGGCGGATATAATCTGCTTCCCAAGGACCGGATCGCCCACGTTCACGCCAAGGATTGCCACATGGAAGGGCACAAGCCGATCTGGGGCCCGGTCGGTACACGGCATGTCGATTGGAAGGGGCAAATTGCAGCGCTTCTAGCCGATGGATATACTGGCTGGCTCAGCCTCGAAACTCACTGGCCCGGACCTGGAGATGACAAAAAGGCCGGCAGCACGATCTGCGGTTGGAACCTTCGTGGTTTGTCGGCAGCCTAACGGCTTCACGCCCGCCGGTCGAGAATCTTTTGCAGGATATCCGGAATCTCAAACACGGCACGATTATTGATCTTTGCAACGTTCTGCTGAAGCTCGTTCAAGCGGGCGGGCTTCAGCAATTCCGATGCAGCCTTCCGAATCTTCGAAAAGTTATCGACCACAATCCCCACACCTTTCTCGCGGACCCAATCGGCGTTGTATCGCTCTTGCGGCAGCGTCCATGCGTTCCGCTCCACAATCACAGGGAGCTTCATCGCGACCGCCTCACTAATACTTCCCGGTCCCGGTTTGCCGATGAAGAAATCGCTGAGGCTCATGAAGTAGGGAATTTCACTCGTGAACTCTACGACGTGCATCGGCAGTCGCGATGGCATGCGCCGTAGCTTGTCCGCTAGCTCTGCATTGCGTCCGCAGATAACAATCAGCTGAAGGTCTGGGCCAATCTCCTGAAGATCTTTCGTGATCTTCAACATCACGTTCGACCCCTGACCGCCGAACAGCATCAGGGCTACCGGCTTAGACGGATCGAGCCCGATCTTGCGCCGCTCGGAGCCGCGATCGTGTTCAAACTGCTCGTAGAAGCCCGGTCGAACGATCATCCCTGAAGTGAGAAACGTTCTTTCCGGCCGCTTGCCGGTGGCAAGAGCCTGTTGGTAGGCCCGCTCCGTTCCGCAAATGACGTAGTGATCCTGTCGCTCCAGCCAGAAGTTCGGAGGATAGTCCGCCATGTCGGTAAGAATCGTCACGAAGGGTATCTCCGGGTTGGCCTTCTGCAGGCTTTGAAACAAAGCCCGATTAAAGTTCGGGACAACCGAGACAACCATATCCGGCTGCTTTGCCCGCCAGATCTCGGTAAGCATCCGTACCTGCGCCCTGTGGAAGATCCGAATAATCCCGTGCATCGGCGGGAGCAGATACTCCGACCCCAGAGTCCACCCTTTCGCCAGCATCTTGTTGTAAAGATCTTGAAACCGGACCCGGGTGATCTTTCGAAATATGTCGAGCGAGTCCAGGTCTTCCTGCATGTTCATCAGTTGAACTGACCAGTCGCGAACCTGTTGTTCTATGACTGTCTTCAATGCGGTAGCAGCGCTGCGATGGCCGCCGCCGGCGTCAAAGAAGACGAATTCCACTTTCTTCATGCGTGTGCTTGAGCCTACTATCCCACGTCATGGCCTGAAACAGAACATTTCATAGATGTTTGTTGTTCGCGTCACGCGAGTGTAACATCCACGACGTTATATGGAAGCGTATGAGGGCGGGAACATCTGGGGCGGGTTAATCGTATGTCTTCACGAACGTCGTCAATATTCGGAAGGCTAGTAAACTATTGGATGGAAGTGGTGTTCAGTCGGGAGTTCTTGAATGACTGTTCTCCCGTCAACAATGCTCGAGTACATTAGCAGCCGCGATCATCGTTTAATGCGACGCCTCAACAACTGGCGGGCGCCGCAGTGGGTACGTTTTTGGATGGTTTGCGCGACTCGCGGTGGTGACGGTTGGCTGTGGTATGGCGTGGCCTTCGTGATCTTCTTGTTCGGAGGCGTCGAGCGTTTCGATGCTCTTCTTTCGGCCGGACTTGCTGCAGCCACAGGCGCGCTTCTGTTTCTCATCATGAAGCGTAAAGCGCGTCGCAAACGTCCTTGTGCAATTGCCGAGCACTGCTGGGCTACGCTGCTCCCGCCCGACCAGTTCTCTTTCCCTTCCGGTCACTCTATAACGGCGTTTTCATTCGCCGTTTCTTACGCCCTGTTCTACCCTACGTTCATGCCGGTGCTTCTATTCTGCGCCGCCAGTGTCGCAGTATCGCGTATTGTCCTCGGAATGCACTTTCTCAGCGATGTTGTCGTCGGCTCTCTTCTAGGAACAGTTCTCGCCTATACCAGCTTCCTGATCCTCAATTAGTCATCTTTGCTGAAGCGGAACTAGGGAAGCTGCAGCCGATGCCGGGTCACTGCCGCTAGGATGGCCCTTGGGCATGTAATACCGGGTCAGCCATGCAGATAAGCCATCAAGACCGGGAAAGAGCATTCGCTCGGTGATTCCTGCCTGGTCTAACTTGTCCCGCAACTCCCACTTCATACGGGCTGGAATGATGATCCTTCTGGATACATCCGGGTGCGCTTCCAGCCAGTCCTCAAGTTGAAGGACTGGGTTTGACAGCAAGGAGAAGAGTGCAAATTGATTGACGATCCGATCATCGAGAGAGGGCGGCTCCAGATACACCACGAATGGGTCGGAGGCCAATTTCTCGAGCTGCTGCAACGTCCGCGCCACTCCTACTAACAGATCAACTGAGAAAACATTGGAGCCCTCTTCGTCCAGTTCCTTCCGGAGTTTCTTCGGAAGACGGCGATTCGTCTCACCGTGATTGACGCACCAAATCACTGCGTCGTTGTCATACTGCGATAGATCGGCCGTTGCAAAATGCATTGCAACGAAGGGCGAATAAGTCCAGTCGAGCAGTCGGGTCGGCAGGCCATGGTGCGCTGCCAGTGCAAGCCAGTTCCAGATGGAGTGGCCGGCCGCCGAATCGGCATGCGCGTATTTCCGAAAGTTGCGAAGCAAGTGCCCCTCCAGATCGCGAATCTTCTTGCCGCCTGCGATTCGCATCAGACTCGTCCGAAGGTCCATGGAAGCATTGGACATGCCCCGATATACAAAGGGAGATCGATGACGGCTGATTGCCGGATCCCATGAATCCCGGTACACCTCATCCAGTAGTTCGGCCCAAGAGTTGACCGTAGTGACTGCGACTGCGTTCGCTTTTGCCATCGCCCCAATATAGCTCCGGTAACCGTTATGGTTCGCAAGAAAGGAAGTCTTCTGGTAGCGGAGAGCTGTCTATCAAGTAAGCCATGATGAAGCAACCAGCCGGTAACCCAAATGCTACACCCCTTGACGAGAGGCGAAGCGCAGAACGCCTGATGCGGAGTCGCGATCCCGCGCAGGAGTTTATCGAGATTGAAGCGGAGGCGTTACGGTTGTCACGCCTCCGCGATAGTGACGGAAAGTTGAACCACGACGACTGGGATCGTGCGGCACAGATTGTACGTAACCGCATGACATCTCTAAGCAAGGCATGACGCTAACAATAGGTCATCGAAGTTCCTTGCTGCCGTAACGCCGATATGCTGAGCGCAACGCCGTCGAGTACCAGGGACCGTAAGGGTGAATGCCCCACCGCTACGAACCGCGTCACTGGAAGAAAAGTACTCCGCTGCCGAGGTCGAAATGTCGAAGTTAACTGTCGGCTGTGTTCTCTTGCTTCCGTGGGCGGAAGAATGGCAGAGACTGCAGCGCCCGCTAGGGTCGCCATTGCAGCTTGATAGTCCTGTCCGTGAGGGCTACCGTCAGTTGCCAGGAACAGGCCGACGGTGTCGACCCTAAGCTCGCGCTTGCTTCGACATAAGGGTGTTGGAAAAGAAGCGATCAGTGCCGGTTGTTGGAAACAACGACGATGCCACTTTCCGTTACGAAGTAGCCGTTGCTCCGATCCTGTTCGGCGTCATAACCAATGATGCTCGATTCGGGAATCGATACGTTTCCGTCGATGATCGCCTTACGTATGCGGCTGTATCTGCCGATCTTCGCATTGCTCAAGACAATTGCGCCTTCTACTTCGCAATAGCTGTTCACCCGAACTCCCGGCGAGAGAATGCTATGTGTGACACGCCCACCCGAAACGATACATCCGGGTGAAACAACCGAATCAATCGCGACTCCCATGCGCCGGCCTTCCTGCGCAAAAACGAATTTGGCAGGAGGCTGCTGCACTAGTTGTGTGCGGATTGGCCAACGATCGTCATACAGGTTGAACTCCGGCGTCACCGACACCAGATCCATATTCGCTTCGTAGTAGGCGTCCAGAGTTCCGACATCACGCCAATAACGGGCAGTTTTGTCATTGAGGTCTCGGAAGTCATACGCAACGACTCGGCGCTTGCCGATGCACTTCGGTAGAATGTCACGACCGAAGTCATGAGCAGAATTAGGATCGGCCGCATCCTCGATTAGCGCCTCGATCAATACGTTTCGCTCGAAGATGTAGATACCCATCGAAGCGCTAACCATGTCAGCGTTGAAGATCGAACGCGTCGGATTGCCGTGCTGCGGCTTCTCCTCAAAGGCGCGAATGTTGTAGGTATCGTCGATGTCGGTGACACCGAATCGCACGGCGTCGTCCGGTCGGATCTGGAGAGTCGCGATCGTGATCTCAGCGTTGAGCTTCTTGTGCCAGTCGAACATCTCCAGATAATTCATCTTGTAGATGTGGTCGGCCGATAGGATGATCACCTGCTTCGGTTGTTCCACTTCGACGCTCTCCAGGTTCTGGTAGACCGCGTCGGCGGTTCCCAGATACCAATCGTCGTGGACGCGCTTCATCGGAGGAATAACCTCAATGAACTCGCCCATCTCGCCCGGCAGGAAAGTCCAAGCGCTACGTAGGTGGCGAATAAGATCCAGCGCCTTATACTGAGTGAGAATGAAGATTCTTCGAATGTCGGAATTAATGCAATTGGAAAGCGTAAAGTCGATAATGCGATAAATACCCCCAAAACTGACGGCTGGTTTGGCGGTATTACGCGTCAGCGGGAATAGGCGCTCGCCCGCTCCGCCAGCTAGGAGAATCGCAAGTACGTTTTCCATCTACTTCACCAAGCTTAGCCTGCCCATGCAAAATGTATGATCTGCTACGGTCAGTCGGTACAGCATCGACAGTACGAGTGTTCCGTAGTGTACAATTACAATCAATCCGTAAGGGCCATCAAGTAGTTCGGGGGAGCGATTCACTGTTCCACTTTCGCAAACTCGTGTTTGGATCGCTATGCCTAATAAATTGATTGACATACTTCTCGTTGAAGATAGTCCCGCCGACATACGTCTCGCTCAGGAAACGCTCAAATACTACAAGATGCAAAACGTTCTGCACATCGTACGGGATGGCGAGGCGGTGCTTCAATTTTTACGGCAGCAAGGCAAATTCGCGGACGCGCCCGTTCCCGATCTTATATTGCTCGACATCGCGTTACCGAAAGTAGATGGCATCGAAGTGCTGGCGGAACTGAAAAAGGATGATGTGCTTCGCGACATTCCGGTTGCTATTTTGACAGCGTCCGTTATGGATGAAAGAATGTTGAAGCACTTTGATATTAGCGCCGACTGCTGTATTCAAAAACCGCTAACGCTTGAAAGTTATTTGAATGCAGTCCGTTGTTTTCCGCAGATGGGCCTATCTATCGTCAAACTTGTGAACGCATAGCGGAAAAGCTTACTTCGATTGCGGCTGTGAATAACGTCTGACTTCCTGTTCAAGACTTCGGTGTGCGGACTCGGGGATGATGCGCCAGTTATTGTCCGGCGCCGTCGGAAGTTCGTGCTCAGAGTAATAGCGAATGATTAAATCCCGTATGTCTTCATAGGATCGCCACACCACTTTTGCGTCCTTGAACATCGTGTATCCGTTGCTGCCCCCCGCTCGGTAGTTATTGACTGCAATCCGAAGCTTCTGATCCAGAGCAAGAGGTTTGCCCCGAAACTGAAGATTACGGATGCGATCGCCATCCGGCCGAGTGAGGTCAATGTCATACGTCACGCCATGCGCCATGTCGAAGTTGTATCCGATAACCGCGCTATTGATCAAAGATCCGTTGGAGCAAGATGGGTCGGCGCACGACTTGAAGTAACCAGCCGAATTCTCGAGCGCGTCACGAACCATTTTGCCCGTGCCTTCGATGGCATACAACTCGTTGTCATACAAATAGAGAGCCGCGACCTGCCGGATCGTAATTGGTCCCTTCGCGATTGCGGCGCGCGGGTTGAACGATGATGCGAAAGAAACGTCAGCTTTCGCATAACGCATCTGCGCTAATTGAATCGCATCGATAATGGCGCTATCCTCGATGCGGCTCTCTGACGCGTCGATGTCTGCCTTGGCCCGCGCAACAACGGTATTGAGATATGCTTCCGTGACGTCGTGATATGGCTTTGCAAGGCGTAGGATTTCCGGATCCGCTTCGGTCTTGGCGGTCACCGGAATAAGCCTGCTGGTCTTAGATCGAACCTTGTAACCACCTTCCATTGTCGATTCGAGTTGGATGTCCACACGGGAGAGCGAGATCGCCCAATTTTTGGGTTGCGTGAGCAGCACTCCGTTGAGCATGCGGTTTTCGAGCTGGTTGTGCGAATGACCGAAAATGATGACGTCAACCCCGGCAACGGGTACCAAATCCAGCACGATGTCTTCATGGCTTCTGTTGGCCGCGCCGCTCTCGTTCACTCCTGAGTGCGCGATCACGACAATGACGTCCGTCTTGTGTTTTGCTCGCAACTCATCGATGGCGCTCTTTGTCGATGCGACGGCGTTATCGAACGAATAGCCGGCGTAATTTTCCTGCTTCTCCCACGTTGGCACCGCCGGTGTCGTAATGCCGATGATGCCGACTTTCACACCCTCGACTTCCTTAACGATGTATGGCGCGAAGGGCTTGGGTCCGTGGCGCGAAACAGTTCGCGTGTTTGCGGAAAGCCATGGAAACCTGGCATCGGAGCGTGCTTTATCGAGATTCTTAAGCCCGTAGTTGTACTCATGGTTGCCAACGGCCATCGCGTCGTAGCGCAAGTAGTTCATCGCGGTCATCATCGGGTCGGCCGCGAAAGCACTGCGGTCGAAAGGCCGGTTCCGAGGCGCCTTGCCCGTTGCTACAACTGTCTGATAAACACTCTCGAGCGGCGAGCCTTGAATGGTATCCCCACAATCGAGTAGCAAGGCTGAGGGAGCCGTTCGCCGCTCGGTTTGAATGAGCGTCCCCAATTTCGCGATACCTCGCTCAGCCGGCTTCGATGTGAGGTAGTCGTAAGGATAGATATTTCCGTGCATGTCCGTGGTGGCCAGGATGGTGACGGTTACCTCGCGAGACTGCAACAGAAGGGCCTGCAAAAAGGCCGCAAACATTAAAAAAACTGCGTGAACTCGCATGTGGGACGCTTATCAGTATACGCTGACAGTATGAGTGTTCGTTCCGCGTTATCCGTGGTCGCGTGCAGTATGTTCGCGTCGTTTGTGTTTGCTCAGGAAGGGGGGCAAGCTGCCGCTCCGAAGCCCGCGGCAGAAGGCGCGAAGCCGGCCGCCGATCCGGCGAAGCCAGCGCGAGAACCTGGTCTGTACGCAACCATCACAACCTCCATGGGCACGATAGTTGCCAGATTGTTTGAAACGGAGTCTCCGAAGACCGTAAAGAATTTTGCCGATCTGGCTATGGGGCGTAAACTGTGGACCGATCCCAAAACCGGTCAGCGAACCAAGAGGCCTCTCTACAACGGGCTCACGTTTCATCGGGTGATTCCCGGATTCATGATTCAGGGTGGCGATCCGCTCGGAACCGGTACGGGAGGCACAGACGTAATTCCCGACGAGTTCAATCCGTCGCTAACGTTTGATCGACCTGGCCGATTCGGCATGGCAAATGCGGGTCCGGGTACCGGTAGTTCTCAGTTTTTTATCACCGAAGTCCCAACCCCTCACCTGAACGGACTGCACACGATCTTCGGTCAAGTGGTTGAGGGGCAGGATGTTGTCGAGAAAATTGCGCGCGTCCCACGCGTCGCGGGCGACCGACCGACGACAGCGGTCCGTATGGTGCGAGTGGTCGTGAAGAGAGAAGGCCCCGCGCCGGTGACGCCTGCCACCGCGAAGCCCAAGCCGACGACATCGAAAGCGAAGCCCGCCACGGCTAAACCGGCTGCTTCCAAGCCGCCTGCCGCCAAGCCCGCGACTACAACGCCAAAGACGGCGCCGGCAAAGTAGCCCTATTCGAGTGGGATCTCGAAAAAGAAGAGATCCTTTCCGGTTGAAGCTTCTTGAAGGCCTGAAACGTAAAGACTGGCCCCGGAACGATGCCCGGTCCGGAAGTAGA
This sequence comes from Bryobacteraceae bacterium, assembly GCA_035630195.1. Taxonomy (GTDB): domain Bacteria; phylum Acidobacteriota; class Terriglobia; order Bryobacterales; family Bryobacteraceae; genus DASQDN01. The sequence continues at coordinate 765 of DASQLD010000282.1, read as the reverse complement.
AGAATCCATGAGCGGATTCGCCGGGGGGTAGCATCTTGGCCGAGAAAGCACGAATCTCGATCTCAGGACCGCCCAAAGGGTTCTTCTTCTTTCTTCCAAGGCCTGGGATGGTCGGCCCTCCGAAGCTAGGCCGTTTTGGGGCCTCAAGGAAGGGGACATCTGCCGGAGGGATGGCGTCGATGCTTTGGCGATCTTTATCGTGATACTCGACTTTCATTGACTGCAAGCCTATGGTGTTTTTACTCCCGTTGCGGATTATCAGCAGCACGGGCAGGACACCATGCTCATAGGGATGCATCTTTCCGAACGCGGTGGCCGCTTCCGCCTCCCCCTCATACGGAACAGCGCCTATAGTGACTTCGCTGACGGTTTGTTTCGTCTGAAGCGTGTCCAACTCCGGCGGAGTGAACTTCTTATCACGGTCGACCGCGAGAAGAGATACGGACAACCCGGTTATACTCGCGACTAGACCGAGGAGTAGCGGTAGGCTTTTGCGAACAAAGGTCATCTTGTTTCTCTACAGGGCGGCGGTACGGGCCGCGTTCCCACTCTTATTACTTTATGTCCTCTGGCGCGTCATCGGTGACCGTAGGTATCGTCCTCGACTCGGAGAACGATTCGGTTTTTGGCGCCTGAGGGACCGGACGCCTGCGGGAGCTGTTTGGTTCCATGCAGTATCGGTGGGCGAGGTTTTGTCCTTGGTCGAATTGATCCGACAAGTGCAGGTGTCGATGCCGCACACGTCTGTCTACGTATCGTGTTCTA
>DASQLD010000281.1:0-10795 GCA_035630195.1 Bryobacteraceae bacterium | reverse complement strand
CGAACTTCGCAAAGAAGGCGTTTCGTCGACCCGTTACCACTGCCGAGTTGCAGCCATTCCTGCAACTGGCAACGGAAGGACGCCGGAATGGGGCGTCGTTCAATGAGGCTCTTGGCGTAGCTATGCAGGCAATTCTCGTTTCGCCTGACTTTCTGTTCCGCATCGAGCGATATGAACCCGTAAAGGGCTCGGAGGAAATACGGTCGCTCGACCAGCACTCGCTTGCCTCGCGGTTATCTTACTTCCTCTGGTCGAGCATGCCTGATGACGAACTGCTCCGAGCCGCCGACAACAAGCTGCTTCGTAAGCCAGAGGTTCTCCAAGCGCAAGTCCAGCGAATGCTAAAGGATGCGAAGGCCCGTTCCTTGGTCGAAAACTTCGCCGGCCAGTGGCTGGAACTTCGCCGCCTGGAATCCATGACGCCGGATCGAGAAAAGTTCCCGCAGTATGACGACTACCTCCGGATGTCGATGCGGCAGGAGACGGAGACTTTCTTCGAAAACCTGATGCGAAACGACCTCAGCATTCTGGACCTGCTCGACGCGAAGTACACATTTGTCAATGAAAAGCTGGCGGCATTTTACGGACTCCCGGAAGTAAAAGGACCACAGTTCCGCAAAGTGGATCTGACTGGCACGCCCAGAGGCGGGGTATTAACGCAAGCGAGTGTTCTGATGGTCTCTTCGTATGCGACGCGTACGTCGCCGGTGCTGCGCGGCAAATGGATTCTTGAAAACATCTTGAACGCTCCTGTCCCGCCACCGCCGCCGAATGTTCCCGCGCTCGATGAAGCCAAAATTGGCACGGCGGGGACAATGCGCCAGCAGTTGGAAGAGCATCGCAAAAATCCCGTCTGCGCTTCCTGCCATTCGAAAATGGACCCGCTTGGGCTTGCGTTTGAAAATTTTAGCGCAATTGGCGAGTGGCGGACGCAGGACGGCAAATTCCCTATCGAAGCGGCCGGCGCACTTCCAGATGGCCGAAAGTTCGATGGTCCGGAAGAACTTCGCGGTATCCTGCGGCAGGATTCCTCGGCATTCGCCGAATGCGTCACAGATAAGATGCTGACTTATGCGCTCGGACGAGGTCTCGAGCGCTATGACAAGCGCACGGTACGCGAGATCGCGCGCCGCCTTGCCGCCAACGATTACAAATTCTCCAGCCTGGTGCTGGAAGTCATCAATAGTTTGCCTTTCCAGAAGGCGCGAGGAGAACGGATCAAGACATGACGATCATCACGCAAAAGCACCTTCCGCGTAGAACCTTCCTGCGCGGCATCGGCGCCGCAATCGCTTTGCCGATGCTGGATGCGATGAAGCCCGCCTTGGTTAGCGCTGCTTCCTCCGGGACGAAAGCGCCGGTTCGCTTGGCCTTCACCTACATCCCGAACGGCGTGACCATGAAGGATTGGAAACCGGTAGCGACAGGCGCGAGCTTCGAGATGTCGCGCATCTTGAAGCCGCTTGAACCTTTCCGCCAGGATCTGATAGTACTTTCGGGTCTCGACCACAACAACGCAAACGCCCTCGGCGACGGCGGCGGCGACCATGCTCGCGCCGGCGCTGCGTTTCTCACGGGGGTTCATCCGAAAAAGACCGCAGGCGCTGACATCCAGGCAGGCATTTCCGCAGATCAAATCGCTGCGAAGAAGTTCGGGTCGACGACGCGAGTCTCATCACTTGAGCTGGGCTGCGAGGACTCGCGCACAGTGGGCAGTTGCGATTCGGGCTACAGTTGCGCGTACACAAACAGCATCTCGTGGCGGGGACCCCAGACTCCGATGCCTCCCGAAACCAATCCTCGGATCGTATTCGAGCGTTTATTCGGAGACCAGGATTTCAATCTCGACCCCGCGACCCGCGCGCGAAAAGCGGCGCAGCGGAAAAGCATCTTAGATGTCGTCAACCAACGTACCCAGCGACTGGTGCAGGAACTAGGCGCGGCCGACAAGCGCAAGATCGACGAGTATCTCACCGGTATTCGCGAGATCGAGCAGCGTATCGAACTGGCGGAGAAAGATCAGCGAACCTTCCGTCCCGATATGGAGAAGCCGACCGGCGTGCCGATCGCGTTTTCCGACTACGTCAAGATGATGTTCGACCTGCAGGTGCTCGCATTTCAGGCGGACCTCACGCGGGTCTCAACTCTACTCTATGGACGGGAAGCGAGCGTGCGAACCTACGGCGAGATCGGTGTCACCGATCCGCATCACCCCTTATCGCACCATCGCAATATCCCAGAAAACATAGAAAAGCTGTCGAAGATCAACACCTATCACACGAGTCTCTTCGCGTACTTCCTTGGAAAAATGAAGTCTATCAAAGAAGGCGATGGCACACTGCTCGATCATTCGATGATTGTCTATGGCGGAGCCATTTGCGACGGCAACAGTCATTCTCATCACGACCTCCCCGTCCTGGTTGCCGGTCGCGGAGACGGACAGCTCAAGACCGGCCGGCACGTCGCTTACGAAAAAGGTACTCCAATGACTAACCTGTATCTTTCGTTACTGGAACGTATGGACGTGCCCACGGAGAAACTCGGTGACAGCACCGGTCAGTTGAAGTACCTTACCGAGCTCTAATTGCGTTACGTTTGCGATTGGCGTGGGCCGTAAGGTATTCTATAAAGAAGTACACCTCTGCAAGGATTGGAATTTCGAAATTAGATGGCAAATACTGTTTCCTCTTTGAAGCGGGTGCGACAGACCGAGCGCAAAACGGCCGTGAATCGGCTTCGTAAGAGCCGTCTGCGGACCCAAATGCGTAAGCTACGTCGCTTGGTGGCATCAAGCGACGCCAATGGCGCACAAGCCGAGCTTTCCGCCACTTCGTCAATGATCGACCGCGCTGCCAAGTGGGGCATCATCAAAAAGAACGCTGCGGACCGCTACAAGTCGCGTTTGACCGCCAGTATTCGCAAGCTCAGCGCTGCTGCTTAGCCGCAAGTTTTAAGGACCGCGAACGATCGCGGTCCTCATTCATCTTCCTTAAGCTCCAGTCAATTCCAGCACAAACCTCTCCATCACAGTTCGGTCGTCTGGCCGCGCATCCCGCAAAGCACGATCGGTTTCAAAAATCTTGATCGCAGCAGTTCGAAGCTTTTCAATCGAAAACGAGGAAGCCGTCTGCGCCACCTGATCCGCGCGTGACTTCCACATCGGCGTTCCCTGCTTCGAGAAATATGCCTGAATTTGCGACGATCCGCCCAGTTTGGCTTCTTTGGCGACGTAAGCCAGCCGGAATTGGGTCGCGAGGAAGGACAACGCCAGGGGCAGATACTCGCCCTCCCGCACCAGAACATCGAGAGAGGCTAGAGATGCCGTTCGGTCATTCCGGCCGAGCGCGTTGACGAGAGCGAAAATGGTCGACGCCTTAGCGCTCGGGGCAAGCTGATAGATATCGTCCTCCGAGATTTTACGGTCGGTACCTGCATACAAGGAGAGCTTTTCGATCTCAGTAGCGATCCGCGCCACATCGGCGGCCAGCAGATCGACGAGTGCATCGAGCTCCGTGCCTCCAATTTTCAAGCCACGCTCCCGAGCCAGATCCTCGGCAATTTTCCTCGCGGCAAACGGAATATGGCGCGCAAACTCAACCTGCGCAGCGATCGGCGAATAGAACTTTTCAACGCGCTGAATTTTGGTCTTATCGTCGCCGTCAAACTCATAACGCGAACAATCGAAGATCAAGACCACGCCGGAAGGAGCGTTTCTCAGGTAGTCACTCAAGCCGTGAGGTCCGCTATCCTGCGTGTCGCGCTTCGGCAATGCCGCCTCCGCTCCACTCACCCAGATAACGCGCCGGCTGGAAAAGAGCGAAAGGGAACGGGCATCATCCATGACCGCTCCAAACTCGACTTCACTCAGGTCATGTCGGGTGAGGCCCTGCTGCCGTTCCTCGGGAGGCAGAACTTTCTCGACTAAAGCCTTTCGACAGCGGTCACGCGCCCAGGCTTCGGGACCTAGGAAAAGGTATGCGGGTTGAGGGTCCCGCTTCTCAATCGAGCGGAGGAATTCATCAGGCGTCATTTTCCAAATTCTTCCAGAATAGCTTCCAAATTCTTCCAGAATAGTTAGAAAGCTTCCAGGACTGAGCTAACCACTGTGCGCGCAACGTCCCGGCTCAAGCGTTCCAGCGCAAGGTCGCTCTCCTCAAAGTACACTTTGGGGTCGGCCGCGATTTCGTAGCGGTTGCGAATTTCGAGGCCAGGCTGAGTATACAGGACTTTGCCGGTGGCCTTTTCGACAAGATTCAACTGGAGCACGACCAGTACTTGAACACCCGCCGAGCGGCCCGTATCCTGGACGACGGTCGGGATATACAGATAATTCAGGACAGCTCCGCGCAGAACTGCGTCAGCTTCATTCTCATCTGCGACTACCTGGTAGCGAGTTCGAGTAATGAATTCGCGCGTCAATGAGCGAGGCATCAACTCAGTCAATCGATAACGTGTGGTCGAGTTGCCGAAGGCTGGGATCGCAATCGTTTTAATCGTCGTGGGCAGCAGATCGGAATGACCTGAGACGCGATATCCGCACCCTGTCAATAAAACGCTTCCAACAATCGATAGCAATGTGCAACGCGTCAAGAACGGGCTCCGGGCAGCATTACTCGAGCCACATCCATCGCATTGTCCACAAGCAGCCGGAAATTATCCGCAACCGCCCAGATCCAAACTCCACGCGGATGATTACGATCCGGCTCGATCGCTCCTGCAATCAGACCGCGCTGACCGGCAACACCAACATTGGATGGCGCATCGAACTCAACCGACCGCACTTCGATATGCGAAGACGCAAGCGACTTCTCGACCGCCGTCACATCTGCACGCTGCTCCAACTCTACCCAGAAGGAAAAGCTGTATCCGTGAAATACGGGAGCTTGGGTGAGCCGCAGGGACGGCATCGGAATGGTCTTGCCTTTTGCTATCAGCGTAGCAAGATGACGATCGATTCTCTGCTCCACCGTTTGAAGCTGTTCCGGGGCGTCTTCTCCGTAACGAGCCAACATATTGAAGCCAAGCTGGGCGTCGAAGATTCTCTTCTCCATTTGTCGGAATGCAAGCAGACTTGTCGTTTGATTCTGCAACTCTAGAATCCCGGCCTGCCCACGTTCGCTTGCGGGCTCGAAAATTTGGACGATGGAATGACGTGCTGGGTACGGCAGATTCGAAAGGACGAGCGCCGCCGCTGTTGCCGCCGGGTGGGCAACCACGTGAACACGGCTTACAACTTCCGTTGTGTCTACCATCGGCGCACGCAGCCGCGCCTCGGGCACATCCTCGAGTCCGTAAGTGAGATCGATGAATGTCGGCTTATCTCCTGCCAGTTCGAAAGCTTTCCGTGTGGACTCGATTGTCCCGGCGCAGAAGATCAACTCTGACCCTTGCAGCCGGTCCGCATCGAGAGGCGTGATAACAGCCGGTTCGCCCGCTTCCTCCGTTATTGAGAGCTCATCTTGAACGCCGATCAGTTGCAGTGTTTTGCTGAAACCGTGCTCACCGAGTGATTCGCGGAGCTCACGGCCAAGAAGGGTTTCACTGCCAATAATTGAGATCATGCTCGCGCACCTGCCGGCGGTCCCATCATGCGCTTGAGTAAGCCACCCAGACGCACAGCAATTCCACTTCCCACGTACATCACGCCGAGCACAAGGAGCATCGCGTGAGAATAATTCCAGACTAGATAGATGAGACTTCCCAGGAATATGATCAAGAGTGGCGATCTAGGGCGCATCAGGTTCAGATCTTTGAAACTGCGATAGCGCCATGTGCAAACCATCAAGAACGCGAGCAATCCTAACAGAAGGAGCCAGATGACCGCCGCAGGCCACCATTTAAGGGGCATGCCCTCGGCTGCGTAAACCACTGCTGCGGCCAGACCAGCGGCTGCCGGAATTGGCAAACCCACAAAGTATTTCCGGTCGGGACGGCCCGGATTCTTGGGCACCGGATTCGTAGTGATGTTGAATCGCGCCAGCCGAGCGCATCCGGAAAGCAGATATAGGAAACAGACGAAATACCCTAGCCGCAGCAGATGATCCCGCACGATCGCATTGCCGCTGGTATCGACGCCTTGAAATCCCCAAGCGAAGCCAAGCACAGCCGGCGCAACACCGAACGTGATTGCATCTGCCATTGAGTCCATTTCCCGCCCGAAATCGCTTGTCGTGTTTGTCATCCGCGCGATGCGGCCATCGAGTCCATCCATCAGCACCGCTAACCCGATCATTTGAGCAGCCAGGACGAACGGGATATTGGCGCCCGGCAAGCCCTGGGCCATCAGCATAGCCCCTTCGAATGCCTTCATCACCGAAACGAACCCGAAAAACATGTTGGCCGCCGTAAAAAAGGTGGGGAGCGCATAAGCAACGCGCGTCGGCCGCCGGTCCACGGTTCGCGTCAGGTTCTGCGGAAATGGAATCCGGCGCATCAAGCTCATAACCTATTTCCTCGCTGCCAACAGGGTTTCTCCGGCAACTACGCGCTGACCGGGGACCACCAGGATTTTCCACTCCGACCCTACAAGGACGTCCATACGCGAACCGAACTTCATCAAACCGATGCGTTCTCCGAGCGCCACTTGCTGCCCGGCTTTTTTGTCGAAGACGATTCGTCGAGCGATCAACCCGGCAATCTGTTTATATATGACGCGAATCCCGTCAGAAGTCTCTACGGTTACGACATTCTGTTCATTTTCCGCCGACGCCAATTCCTTGCTGGCGACGAGAAACTGGCCCTTTCGATACTGAACATCGGTTATGCGCCCAGCCACTGGAGACCGATTTACGTGTACGTCAAAAACATTCAGGAAGATACTGACGCGTGTCAGACCGGAACCGTCCGGTTTTACCTCCATCACTTTACCGTCGGCGGGGGAAACCATATCGGCCCCGCTGGGAGGTGTGCGCTCAGGGTCCCGGAAAAAGTAAAGGCAGAATACGCCAAAGACAAAAAAGGGGACTGCGATAAGCGGAATTCCGGTCAACCAAGCTGCCAGGACACCCCCGGCAAACGATCCAAGGCCGTAGAGAATGCCGTCGATAACCATCTAACTTTCATTCTCTCAAACGTTTCCGCCTGAGACTATGATTCCGGCCTTATGGATGCCGCCGGGCAGCTTATGTGTCAAAGCCACAGCCGCAGGCACGGCGCCACTGGGCTCGACGAGGATCTTCATGCGGCTTTGGACAAACGCAACCGTCTGACGAATTTCGTCCTCGGAAACAAGTAGGATGTCTTCCACGTTTTCCTGCACGATTGGAAAAGTGATCGCGCCGGGTTTCGTGGGCCGTAGGCCATCTGCGATCGTATCGGGGGGCGGGATCTCGACGCGATGACCCGCCTTCAGGGATAGGTAAGTGTCGTTGGCTTGCACAGGCTCGGCTCCGAAGATGCGGATTTCCGGCCGAACGCCTCTGGCCGCAATGCAACTTCCGGCCAGCAGCCCGCCACCACCCACACAGATAATCAGAGCGTCGAGGTCAGGAACTTCTTCTAACAATTCGAGCGCCGCGGTACCCTGACCCGCAATAATCCACTCATGATCGAAGGGCGGGACCAGCATCGATCCGGTTTCATCCGCGAGTTTGCGGGCCACTGATTCACGATCGTCTTTCAAACGGTCATAGAAGACGACTTCGGCGCCATAAGCTTTCGTCGCTTCCAACTTCGCTTTAGGAGCGTCGGTAGGCATCGCGATCTTGGCGCGGACCCCCAGTTCACGCGCCGCGATCGCCACGGCCTGAGCATGGTTTCCAGAAGAGAATGCGACCACACCGCGGCTACGATCAGGGGGAGGGATGGAAAGCAAGAAGTTCGCGGCGCCCCGGATCTTGAAAGCTCCACCGCGTTGCAGATTTTCACACTTGAAGAAGCATTCGATGCCTGCCGCTTCATTGAAGAGCCTTGATTTCATCACCGGTGTGCGATGAATGAGAGGCTTGATTCTCGCTGCAGCGGACTGAACGTCGGCAAGTGTCATCGCCATCGCTTCTAATATCCGGCCCGCTTGTCGACGATATTCTTCAGCGATTCACCATTCGCGAATCGCGCGAAATTCTGCAGGAAAAAGTGGGTCGCATCGTCCAGCCAGCCTTCGATATGGTCCGCGGTGTGCGGGGATAGGAGAACGTTGTCGAGTGTCCAGAATGGATGATCCGCGGGGAGCGGTTCCTTGTCGAAGACATCGAGCGCCGCGCCTCGAATGCGCCTTTCGGCGAGTGCAGCTATCAACGCAGCTTCATCGATGACCGGCCCACGTCCCACATTCATGATCACACCGGTCGGCTTCATCGCTGCTATTTCCGTCGCGCCAATCAAGCCACGGCTTTCGGGTGTCAGTGCCGACGCTGCGACGACATAGTCCGCTTTGGCCAACATTTCAGCGCGTTGCTCCGGAGCGAAGCCCTCGTCGACAATTGGATCGTCTTTGAACAATTCGGGACGGCGGCGCGTCGCGTAGATTTTCATCCCTAAAGCCTTTGCCCTTTGAGCTGCGGCTCGCCCTATCTCTCCATATCCGACGATGGCCATCGACTGCCGGTACAGCACCTCACAGTCGAACTGATCCCACTTGCGATCTGACTGGCTATTAACCAAGCGCCGAAGATCTTTCGCGAAGAAAAGAGCCGCCGCAATGACAAACTCACCCAGAGATTCCGCAAATACGCCTCGGGCATTGGTGAGTGGTACCGGACTCGAAACCAACTCCGGTGTGAGGATATTCTCAACCCCTGCTGATAGCGAATGGATCCATTTCACAGCTTTCGCTCGGGGAAATAGAGCTTTGAAGGTATCGCCGCCGCCCATACCGTTGAGAAGCACATCGGCTTCTCCAATCACGCCGGCGAGTTCGTTCTCGGTTGAACCGATCGTGACATCCACGTCGTCCGGCAAGTTCTTTAGAAGCGCCAGATTTGACGCGTCGGCGATAGAGATGACAACCAGCTTGGTTCGAGGCATTCAGGACTAGAATACCCTTGCGCTGCTCATGCGACACTTGAAGTGGTGAACGAGTACTGCACATGTGGCGCAAAGTTGCCGGAAGATGCGCGTTTTTGCCACAAATGTGGCAAACCGCAGCGGGAAGAACCAGAGATTGAAGCGCTCGCGCAAGAGACCGTGGTTACCGCCTCGCTCGCTCCGCCTGCTGTCGATCTGCCGGTACCTCCAACCGTAACGACCATAGGCTTCCGCAATCCGATGGCGGTACGCGCTTCGCTAGTAGCTTCGGCACTGGCTACTCTCGCTGGCTTACTTCCCTTGCCTGGACCGTTTCATTCCCTCTGGCAACTTCTGACAATCACTGCCGCCGGGTTTGCCTCGGTGTACTTCTATCAGCGGCGTACAGGAGCTTACTTATCGGTTCGCGGTGGTCTGCAGATCGGATGGATGACCGGCCTCTTCTGCTTCGTTGTGACAATCGTCATGCTGACATTGCTGCTCGCACTTATAGCCGGCTTGGGCGAAAGCGGGCTGAAGAAACTTACCGCCGAATCCGGGCGTCCGGAGATAGCCGATGCCTTCATGAGCATGATGTCCAATCCAGCGATGCTGATCTTCGCTCTTGCAGGAGCATTCTTTCTAATGACTGTCCTTGCGAGCGCGGGTGGAGCGCTTGGTTCAAAAGTCCTCGAGAAAGAGTAATCAGTACCGCAGCGGATCGGCTGCGCCCGCTTCGGCGAACCCCTTCCGCCGCAACTGGCACGAATCGCAAGCCCCGCAAGGAGCCCCGGAAGGCAGCGGATCATAACAACTGCTCGTCAGCGAATAGTCCACTCCCAACCTCAATCCGGTACGAATGATTTCAGCCTTAGTCATCTCGATCAGCGGTGTATGTATCCGTAACTTCGCGCCGCCTTCCACACCTGCTCTTGTGGCGAGGTTGGCCATACGCTCGTACGCCGCAACGTATTCCGGCCTGCAATCGGGATACCCACTGTAATCGAGAGCGTTCACTCCGAGAAAGATATCCGTGCAGGAGAGGGTCTCGGCCCAAGCCAGGGCAAACGAGAGGAAGATCGTATTGCGTGCCGGAACATATGTTATCGGGATTGTTCTATCAGCCAAGTCGCGATTCTTCGGGACATCGATATCGCTGGTCAACGCCGAGCCTCCGAAGGCGCGTAAATCGAAGTGGATGACTTGGTGTTGCCCTACACGAGCGTGTTCTGCGGTTCGACGAGCCTGTTCCAGTTCCCATCGATGACGCTGATTGTAATCGAAGGAGAGCGTGTGTGGTACGTAACCCTGTTCTTTAGCGATTGCAAGTACCGTAGCTGAATCCAACCCACCGCTGAGCAGAACCACAGCATTTTTTGTCGCGCTCGCCACACTCATGGGATGCAGAATAGACGACACTGCAGCGTAGTGTCAAACCGAACTATCCCTCGTCACATCGTTCAAGGATCTACCAACGGCAAGAGGGCTCGACCAGACCTCCGGAGACGCCCGGCGCCACCGAAGCCGAAAAACGGCAAGAGAGAAAACTTCAGACGATGAGGCCGCGTCTTACAGCGCTCAATACTAACTCGGCAATCGAATGGACTCCGAGCTTATCCATGATGCGGGTACGGTGTGTTTCGACGGTGTGAAGACTGAGTCCCAGCCGTGCAGCAATCTCTTTATTCGACCGACCTTCGGCGAGTAAGTGATAAAGCTGGCGTTCGCGTTCCGTCAAAAGCTCATAGCGATCGTCGAATTTTTGCTCGTCGAAGCCGCGCCCATGAGCTTCTTGAAGCAGTTTTGCCACCGAGGGGCTGAAATAAGCCTTGCCGGCGGTGATCTCCTGAAT
>DASQLD010000280.1:0-11907 GCA_035630195.1 Bryobacteraceae bacterium | reverse complement strand
TTCTGGAGCAATCGTTCGACTGCGGCAAGTTGGACGGTGGCTATCGGGTCCATGGCCTTTATGTGACCTGGATAGAAAGCGAGCCCGTCAAAGCGAAGTCCTTTCAAGCTGCTTGCTACGATTGCCAACTGCCGTAGGGCTTCTCCGGCAGTGACGCCGACTCGATGAAGTCCGGCATCGATCTCGAGGAGAACGCCTATCTCGACTCCGGCCTCGGCCGCCGCAGCCGCGATCGCCCTCGCCACAATGATGCTATCGATCGAAACTGTCAAACGTGTCCGCTCCGCAAGCTGTGCAAGGCGTTGGGTCTTGGCCGCTCCAAGCACCGGATATGCGACAAGAAGCTCCGCCGGAGATGCCTTCATCATTACTTCTGCTTCCGTTGTTTTCGCGACTGTCAGGCCGACCGCGCCCATTTCGATCTGCAAACGGGCCAGAGCGGGAATCTTATGCGTTTTCGTGTGCGGGCGGAATCTCAGATCGTGCGAGCGCGCGTAGTCTGCCGCGCGCTGGAGATTCTGCTGCATCACGTCCAAATCGATAATCAGAGCAGGTGTATCGAGATCGGCAACTCGCATCTACTTTTGGAAATCCAGCATCATGCGGCCCGCTGGGCTCTTGTAGATCAGTTCGAGATCTTTCAATTTGTGTTTGCCTTCGAGGAAGAAGTATAGAAGACCTGTTACCGGTTCGGTTGTTTCGCGCAACGGCAAAGCTTTCTGCTTCAAAGCATCGAGCAGCGGGTTGGCTTTCCCGGTCGTTGTGTCTTTCGTCACGGTGGCCTGTGCTTCGCCCGGTGTAGCTGCTCCGGTTACGGCGCCTTCATCCTCTCCACCGATACGCCTTGGACGGCTGCCGGTACCGGGAACTCCGCCCCACATCGGCCCTTGTCCGGAGTTCATCCTTCCGATGCCGCCGCCGACGCCTCCGTAGCCATTTTGGGCGACCACCAGCGCATCGGTTCCGGCAATCTGACTGGGCGCGAGTGGTTGCGATCGCTGCCCGTCTTTTCGAGAGATCAGCGTGAAGTCATCAAGGCTGACCGTGATCTTGTTGTCGGCGCGCGGCGCGACTTTGATATCGATCACGACCAGATCAGTACGGGGATCTTCGCCGAGCGCGTTCCGAACAGCCTGTTTGTCGACTAGGGCGGATGCGGTAACCACCAGGAACTCGTCTTCCGAACTCACTGGGCCCACGGGCTTTTCCGGGCTCGCCGCAAGTGTGAATGCAATCGCGAAAAGTAGAAATCGCATACCAGCCCTCCACGGGCATTATAGATGGGATCGGCGATTCGGCAAAAGCGTGCTAAATTGGCAAGGCGCCAACTTCGGATCGACTATGCCTGACGATGACCTCACGAACAAACTGCTAAGACGAGGTGGTAGGGCCAGCGCAACGGAGCTGGATAAGCTTGCGAAAGAACTTACGCAGGCGAAACTCGCCGAGTTCAACGACGCAATGCACAGGGGAACCATCGATCGGCCGGTGCGAGTCATCACGCTTTCCGAGGGTCAAACTGTTCCGGCGCGTGTGAAGGGATACATCACCCAGGAACGTTTCATTCTGGATCGAACGCCGCGCGAAATGCGGGAGATCCTCGGACTGAAGTCGATCGATCTGATTACGGGGGCGCGTGTCCTTGCGATTACACAGGTGCTTCTGCTCAATGATTTCGAGAATAAGGGTTATACCCATTTGCCCGGCGGACAGGTCTGGACCTCTACCAGCGCATATCCTCCCGGCAGAGGAGCAGGGCAATGGAATTTGCTCCGTGAAGTAACAGTCAGCCTGATCCAGGATGTGCCTCCGGGTGAGCGATACCGTCGGGGTCTATCCGATCGTGCAAGCAAGTAGCGCTTAAGCCCTCATTCGAGATAAAGCTGGGGTGGAAGTATGCCCTTCGCATCGACTTTGTCGGGTGCTTCGAGGCCGAGAATGGTTGTCAGCAGCGGGAATACCTCGACATTTTCGATAGGCCGCAGTCGCACTCCCGAACGAATTTGAGGACCAGCGGCGTAGAATACTCCGCGCATGTTCGGTACTCGCTTCGCATCGAAGCCGTGACAGCCTTTTCCTGGTTTGAAGGCGCTCATGTGCGCCGCGGTATTGGTTTCGCTTCGAACGCCGATCGCCTCCGGCTTGACGGGAATGACAACAATATCTCCAATTTTCCGGTTGCGCCGAAAGTGAAGGTCTCGGGGCGTCTCGTCTCTCCGGTAAACAAGATAACGGCCCTTCGCCTTGCGCCGGAGTTGCTGATAGGTTCGCTCGACCCGTGCTGGATCTTCCGAATACAGCATTGCATGTGTGGTTTGATTAACCACTTGGAATGCGCTTAAGTCGGCATCGTCGGTGATATCGATGTAGTTCCGGCAATTCTCGAGTCCGTGATCGGATACTACGATCACATTCACCTCCGGACGTATGGCTTGCAAGCTTCCGAGCAGGCCGCCGATCGTGTTATCGACGACTGCTACCGCCGTTCGCACCTCTTCACTATCGGGCCCATGTGCGTGAGCCGCAGTGTCGACATCGGAAAAGTAGAGCATCACGAAATGCGGTCGCGATGCCTCGGGAAGGCTCAGCCACTGCAATACCTGGCGAACTCTGGTTTCATGACTCACACTGCCGTCGTAGGTTCGGAAGTAAGTCGGACGGAATCCTTGGATTTCCGCCTCACTTCCGGGCCAGTAGAACGCGGCCGTCCGCATACCCTGCTGTTCCGCTAACGACCAAATGGGACTTCCGCTGTACCAGTGGCCTTCGGGAGCAGTCTTCTGATAGAAAAATTCCTGACCGACGTCCGGATCGTAGAAACGCATGCCCACTATGCCGTGATTCTGGGGCCTCAATCCGGTTGCGAGAGTGAAAAAATTAGGAAAAGTGCTGGAGGGAAATGAGGGAATCAGTGCTTCGCTCGAAGATCCGCGCTCACGCAACGCGAGCAAGTTCTTTGCTCCAAACCGCTCGGCATAGTCGTAGCGCATTCCGTCGATGCCAATGATGAGAACGTAGGGTTTATTCTGCTGGGCTTTGGCATTTTGAGGCGCATTCTCAGGGACTTGCGGTGGGAAGAAGGCGAGAGATGAACCAGCGATCGCGAGTACGCACACGGCGACACGCTGCCTGACGCTAAACGGAGCAGTCACTAACCCGATTGTAACGTGACTACTGTAGCTCCCCATCCGCCTGCCTCCATTGGAGCATCACCGAATGACGCGATAAAAGGCGTTCGAGCGAGCACATTCCGCACCATCTCCCGGCGAGCCCCGATCCCCCGACCATGAATGATTCGGACATATCGAAAGCCAAGGGCGCGCGCTTCCTCGAGATATGCCTCGACGATTGCTTCTGCATCGCGTGAAGGTACACTGTGCAGGTCGAATACGTCGGTAATAGGAATTTCAATCGGCGCGTTGTCGTCCATTCGCGGGTCGTGACATAATCGTACCCGTTCCCTCATGTGGCAACAAAACTATACTCCATTGTTGGATAGTGTCGGCGTATCTTCGCTCGCTGCCGCTGCCCCGATTTTCGTGGTTCTGCTCCTGCTCGGTGTCTTTCGCAAGCCGGCATGGATGGCCGCGGTTGCTGGACTCGTTTCAGCGATTATTCTGGCAGCCGTTGTATACGGCATGCCGGGACATCTCATCGCAAGCGCATCGGCATATGGCGCCGCGTTTGGACTGTTTCCCATCTGCTGGATATTGTTTTGGGCGATCGTGCTTTATCGCATAACGGTCGATACGGGAAACTTCACGATCATTAAGGATTCGATTGGGAGCTTGACTGGCGATCGGCGCCTGCAAGCGCTGTTGATCGCTTTTGCGTTTGGAGCCTTCATTGAGGGAGCGGCGGGATTTGGCGCCCCGGTGGCGGTGGCAGCAGGCATGTTGGCGGGCTTGGGGTTCGATCCGTTCTTTGCCGCCGGTATTTGTCTTTTGGCGAACACCGCTCCTGTTGCATTCGGATCGATCGGCATTCCCGTCATCACACTCGCGGGCATTACTGGCTTACCGCTACAGGACCTCAGCGCCAACGTGGGCCGTATTTGCGCGCCGGTGTCGGCGTTTGTTCCGGCCTACCTCGTGATGGTGATGAATGGTTGGCGCGGACTGAAGGGTGTGTTGCCGGCTGCGATCGCCTGTGGATTTAGCTTCGCGCTGGCGCAGTTTTTCGTCTCGAACTATCTTGGGCCGCAACTCACCGACATTCTCGGCGCCTTAGCCGCGATGGCTTCGCTCATCATTCTATTGCGATTCTGGAAACCGGCAGATGCCCTCGAGAGCGAACGCGCCGTTGTGCATCAACACACCACCGGTACCATTCTGCGTGCCTGGATTCCGTATCTTTTTCTGGTTGTACTGGTTCTTTTGATCGGCGTCGATAGCATCAAAGTGTTCCTCAATCAGTGGACCAATGCGATTCCCTGGCCCAATCTGCACAACGAGATCATGCGCGTGCCTCCCGCGGTTAAGGCTCCTGGACCGTATGCGGCAACTTACACATTGAATTTCTTCACGGCGTCTGGCACGGCTTGTATGTTCGCGTGCTTCCTTTCTGCGCTTGCGCTCCGAATGCCGTTTGGCGGCTTGATCAAGGCGATCACGGGGTCGGCCAAGCAACTCGCGCTGCCGCTTGTGACGGTCGCATCCGTCCTGGCCCTGGCCTTCTTGATGAACTATTGCGGCGCCACCGCGACTCTCGGACTTGCATTCGCCGCTACTGGCGTCCTGTTCCCGTTTTTCAGCTCTCTGCTCGGTTGGCTTGGCGTCTTCCTTACCGGGAGCGACACGTCGGCAAACGCCCTGTTCGGTAATCTTCAGGTCGTCACGGCCGGCCGGCTCGATCTGAATCCAGTGTTGATGGCCGCGTCTAATTCGAGCGGCGGCGTCATGGGCAAAATGATCAGCCTGCAAAGCATCGCGGTCGCGGCTGCTGCTGCGGGAATGCCTTCGTCGGATGAATCGCGGCTGTTCCGGTTCACGTTGAAGCACAGCATTTTCCTCGCCTCAGTGCTCGGCCTAATCGTTGTGTTTTACGCTTATGTGGCGCCCCATTGGGTTCGATAGGACCACAAGAAAGTAATCGAGATGAATAGACGGCATTTTCTCGCTTCTGGATCTGCGGTTCTCGTTTCCAGCGCCCGCGCACAAGCTGGTCTACGCGGACTGAAGATCGGAGTAACGGATTGGAATTTACGGCAGACAGGCAAGCTGGAGGCTGTGGATCTAGCTCACCGGCTAGGGTTTCAAGGTGTCCAAGTGAGCCTTGGACGGCAGGTTCAGGATGACAAGCTGCCGATGGACAATCCCGGACTGATTGCTCAGTATCTCGCGGTCGCAAAGAAACACGACATCGTTCTCAACGGAACATGCCTGGATGTGCTTCATGTCAATTATCTGAAGAACGACAAGCTCGGACAGAGATGGGTCCGTGACGGTATCCGGCTGACAAAAGCGATGGGAATGAAAGTAATGTTGCTGCCATTCTTTGGCAAAGGCGCATTGCTCACGCAGGAAGAGAAGGATTATGTCGGCGACGCGCTGCGGGAAATCGCTCCCGACGCAGAAAAAGCGAATATCATCCTGGGTCTGGAGAACACGATCTCGGCGGAAGACAACGTCAGAATTATAGACCGCGCCAAGTCGAGCGCTGTGTTGGTCTACTACGATATCGGAAACTCGACGAAAGCCGGCTTCAATGTCGCTCGTGAGATCGAATGGCTGGGTAAAAAGCGCATCTGTCAGATGCATTTCAAGGATAATCCCGGCTACCTGGGTGACGGAACCATCGATATGGCAAGAGTTCTGCGCGCAGTCTCGCATATCGGTTTCGACGGCTGGGCCAATCTTGAAACGGACTCGCCCTCAAAATCGGTCGAAGCCGATATGAAGCGTAATCTGGCATTCGTTCGGAAAATCATGGCGGAAGTGAACTAAGCCTTGTAACCGAATCCCCCTCGGAAAGCGCCTTTAACTCCAACCAGGTCTTTTTTATTTCGCCCGCGTCTTTCGCTCGAATCAGCGGGTCCAACAATTTAGCACTAGGGGTCAGTGTAAACCTGGGAAAGGTGGTCAAATTCTTGCGGCTTCAGAAAGGGCTCTACACCTAAGATGCCAAACAATTGTATTGACATCAGTACTAGTTAGCAGTACCATTCAGTTTCAGATTCAGACTGTTGTAACAAACAACCATAACCTGGTGTATAGGGGTCCGCGCATGACCTTTAATGTAGGCGAGAAAGTCGTTTATCCCAATCACGGTGTCGGGACAATCGAGAACATAAGTACTCGCTCCTTCGGCGCTTCAGACGAGCGCTTTTACCTCTTAAGACTCAATTACAACAGCATGACGGTGATGGTGCCGTTCTCGCACGTCGGCGACGTGGGGTTACGGAAGATCACTAAAGCCGCGGAAATCACGCGGGTGCTGAACTTTCTGGCCACCGGCGAATGTAAATACAGCGCCGATTGGAAAGTCCGATTCAAAGTGAATTCGGACAAGATGCGGAATGGTAGTCTGCTCGAAATCTCCGAAGTATTCAAATCTCTTCTGATTATCCAGACAGATAAGCCTTTATCTTTCAGAGAGAAGAAAATGCTCGACCGGGCCCGGCACATGTTAGTTACCGAGGTGTCGATTTGCCGTGCGGTCGGGGAGATTGGAGCAGCGGATCTGCTTCAGAAAGCTCTCGCAAAAGCATCCCTCAGCCTGCCTCTGGCGCTATAGTCACGCCCCAAAATTCTCTCCGCAAAAGGAGCCCAGTGGCTCCTTTTCACGTTTAACGGTACTCTTGCCCCGTATTTGTCCGGCATCCTAGTAATGGATCTCTCAGTGCTGTGTTAATTCCGATTCATGATGGGTGATAAGCAGTTGAGCGCGTATGGCGCCGAACTACAGTCGCTACTGTAGTCGCTCCGCGGGATGGGGAAAGCGCAAGCGCCTGCCAAACTGGCTGGGTTTCTATACGCGAAACGGATTCCCGCAACCGTCCTGTGGGCTCCGAGGCTTCTTTGCGGAAGGAGCATGGCCCCATCTACCCTCGCAGCGGGAGATTTCACGCAAACTGCGATGAAAGCGAAAAGCTGCTGGAAGCAGGCGCCGGATTTCAAACCCGAATTTAGCCTTGGGCTATTTTCAGCAGGCTCTGCAATAATCCATCCCACCCTGCTTCATTCCTATAAAGCACGCGAGGCCACGAACCGAGGCCTTTCTTAGCGCGTAGCCATCATCTCTTCGAGACGTTTCTTTACTTCTACCCACTCCGGCGCAATGATGCTGAAATAGACGGTGTCGCGAAGCGTTCCATCGGGATTGACCATATGGCTCCGAAGCGTCCCTTCTTCCTTCGCTCCAATGCGCAGAATGGCGTTGCGAGATCGCATGTTTTGGGCGCTTGTCTTCAACTCGATTCGATTGCAGCCTAGTTTCTCGAAGGCAAACTTCAACATCATGTATTTGGCTTCCGTGTTGATTGCCGTTCGTTGAAATGGCGGAGATATCCAGGTCCAGCCGATTTCTACGCGCTTATGCTCCGGAACGATGTTGGCTAGGCGCGTACTGCCTATCGCGACGCCGGACTGTCGATCTATGGTCGCGAATGGTATCGCAGTGCCTGCGCGCTGCCACGCGACCGCTGTCTCAACGTACTCCCGCATCCCTTCCCGACGAGCACAGTCCGACGGCATGTAGCGCCAGATTTCCGGATCCGCGCCCGCAGCGAGAAGAGCATCGAGATGGTCAATCGTCAACGGCTCAAGACGTACTGATTTGCCCTCGAGAATGACTGGCGTAAGATCCATGAAGTTCAGTGTATTCGAGGGGCAGGAACACTCGAAATACGCTACCTTCTCCAGGCTCGCTTTCGACGCGGATACTGCCGCCATGCTCGCCGACGATTTTCGATACGATCGCAAGTCCCAGTCCGACGCCATTGGACTTCGTCGTGAAAAATGGATTGAAAATACTTTCGAGGTGTTCCTTATGGATTCCCGCCCCGCGATCGAGGATGCTGACCTCTGCGAAGTTATCGATCAAGCGAGACTTGGCAGTAATCACGGCATTTGTCGGCGAGGCCTGAGCCGCGTTCAGCAGAAGGTTGTAAAACACGCGTTCCATCAGTTCCCTATCCATTGGCACAGGCGGGACCTCCGGGGCATAGTTCCGATGCACCTTGATCGGGAACGGCGGATTATGGCGCTCTAATTCCCGAATTGACGCATCCAGCAACTGTGTGATGTCGGTCTTCTCGATGCGCAATTGCATAGGACGCGCGAATTCGAGGAAGCGCGTGATGAGCGAATTCGTCCTGTCTACCTCGGATGCGATGAATCCGGCCAACTCGTTTGCAATAGCGTTGTCGGTTTCCACGCTTTTCTGAAGCATCTCTGCGGAAGCTCGCATCGTGCCTAGAGGGTTACGCAGTTCGTGCGCGAGACCCGCAGTCAGTTGCCCCAGCGCCGCAAGTCGCTCCGTCCGGCGAACGGCAGCTTCGGCCTCCTGAAGATTTCGATTCGCCTCTTCGAGTTGCTCGGCTGCCAGTTGGTACTTGCGGGCCTCGACGCGATTCGCTTCCGCTAGCTGATGGGTCAAAAACGCGACTACTGGAAGAAATATGATTCTAATCCCGAGTTCACCCACCGCCTCCGCCGTCAACTCATAACGGGACCAGTCGAGGAGCAGCAAAAATGATAGGTACGCCAGGATTGCCAGAGCGGTAATAAGAGACGTGCCTATCAGGTTCAACGTCGTTGCAGCAGACACGACGGGGAACAACAACGTAACGTAATATGTGCTACTGATTCCCCCCGTCCAGCCTATAAGAAGGTAACAGAGCGCAATTTTAATAAGAATAGAAGTGATGGAGCCAGGCCCGGTAACGAACCAGCTAACCTTGGGTTCGACAACCTGGAAGAGTCCTAGGGCAAATAGCAGCGCAATTTCGTGCGGAGTAGGGTGGGTGCTGACCAGCGCGAGCGCTGAGACGAGGAGAAGCCACACGAAATCCTGTGGCCGCAACCAGCGGCGACGGAATGTGAAAGGCACCTTTGCCATGGTAATGCGGATAGGCGCCCGCCGCGGGAGGTGTGCCAGAATAAGTACGAACCCTCGCGATTCTCCCATGAAGCAGCAGCCCAAAAATGTCGATGACGCCTTCGAGGACCAGCCTGCGTCCCAGGAAGAAGCGTCTTTTGGCGATATCCTCACACAGTTCGAACAAGAGCAGAGTGAACACACGTCTCATGACGCGCCTGGTCAGACTTTACAAGGAACTGTTGTCACCATCGCGGAAGACAACGTAATTGTAGATATCGGCCGTAAGACGGAAGGCGCGGTACCTGTCGATCGCCTTCGCGACGAAAACGGCGTCGTTTTTGTCAAACCGGGAGACACGATCACGGTCAGTTTGACTGGCCGCAGCGGCGAATACTACACGCTCTCGGTCGTCAAGGCGGAGCGTCCTAAAGACTGGAGCGGTCTACAGGAAGCGTTTGCGGAGGGGCGCATCATCGGCGGCCACGTCATGGAGGTTGTGAAGGGCGGTTTACGGGTCGACGTCGGCGCGCGGGCTTTCATGCCGGCGTCTCGTAGCGGCGCTCGCGATATTCCCGACATGGAGAAGCTCGTCGGGCAAGAGATCCGCTGCAAGATCACGAAATTGGATGTAGATAAGGACGATATCGTCGTTGACCGCCGCGTAGTGCTGGAGCAGGAAGAGAAAGAGCGCAAAGAAGCGGCGCTGGCATCCATTAGTGAAGGTCAGGTAATTCTCGGTACGGTGAAGACGCTTATGGATTTTGGCGCCTTCGTCGACATCGGCGGCATCGACGGTCTGTTGCATGTTACCGACATGTCCTGGTCGCGCGTGAATAAGCCGTCCGATCTTCTCAAGCCCGGTGACCAGATCGAAGTAAAAGTCTTGAAAGTTAGTCCCGAGAACCGGAAAATTTCTCTCGGCGTCAAGCAGTTGCAGCCCGATCCGTGGGCGATGGCGACGGACAAGTTCAAGGTTGGTGATCGCGTTCGCGGCACGGTGGCTCGTCTTACTGACTTCGGCGCGTTTGTGAATCTGTCTCCGGGCGTCGACGGACTAGTACATATTTCTGAAATGTCCTGGTCGAAGAAGATCCGCAAACCGAGCGATGTTGTCGCGGTCGGCGATGCGGTCGAGGTCGTAGTGCTGGGTGTGAATCCGGGCGAAAAGCGGATCTCTTTAGGTCTGAAGCAGGCGCTCGGCGACCCGTGGGAAGATGCCGAGAAGAAGTATCCCGTGGGCAGTATCGCGGAAGGTCCGATCACGA
Source organism: Bryobacteraceae bacterium (assembly GCA_035630195.1). Classification (GTDB taxonomy): domain Bacteria; phylum Acidobacteriota; class Terriglobia; order Bryobacterales; family Bryobacteraceae; genus DASQDN01. The sequence continues at coordinate 1,600 of DASQLD010000280.1, read as the reverse complement.
ACATGACCAATTTTGGCGCGTTTGTCGATCTCGGCGGCGGAGTGGAAGGCATGATCCACGTCGGCGATATTACACGCGAGAAGCGCCTCGAGCATCCGAGGGAAGTACTGCAGACCGGAGCCACGGTTAAGGCGCAAGTGCTTGAGTTCGACCGCAGCAAGCACCGCATCCGGCTGGGAATGAAACAACTCGAGCCGACGAGCACGGACCACTATATTGCCGAGCACCAAATTGGTGAGACGGTGACGGGGCGCGTCGTCGACGTAAAAGGCGAACGAGCCAAAGTGGAGCTCGGTGACGGCGTTTTCGGAACATGCAAGCTCGCCGTGGCCGAAGCGCCGGAAGCCAAGAGCAGCAGCCGTGGGAGCGTGGAAAAAGTCGATGTCTCCAACGCCACTGCCATGCTTGCGGCAAAGTGGAAGACCGGCGGAGGAAGCGCGGAAACCACCGGTAATGCGGCTCCCGACAAAAACGCCGTGAAACCCGGACAGATCCGGAACTTCCGTATCGCCAACATCGACACCGAGCAAAAACGAATCCAGTTGGAACTGGCGAGTTAGCTCCAAGTGGGGCGGGATTGTATCCCGCGGCCGATTTGTAATCGGTCTTGCCTTCCTAACTTTCATCCTCCAGCACCGGTTTTTTACGTTAGACTCACGTTTTACCGTCCCAAACGTCTGTCAATTCGCAAGCGGGGAAATGGGGAATTTTGAGCGGACACGGACAAGCAGTTGCCGCCCTGGGAGCGAAGACGTTCGCCGACTACGATGAAGCTGCGCTAATTCGCGCCGCTCAGGCTGGCGACCAGTACGCCTTCGAGCGTCTCGTACAGGCGTACGATCAGAACGTCTTAAGGCTGGCGACGAATCTGTTGCGATCGCCTGAAGATGCCAGTGACATCTATCAGGAAGCATTCCTGCGCGTTTACCGAAACTTGCATACCTTCCGGTTCGATTGCAGCTTCCACACCTGGCTCTATCGGATAGTGACGAATCTCTGTCTCGACCATCTTAGGAAACGAAAAGTTCGTAAGGAAGAGTCCACCGTTCTCGATACGTCGGACGGGCCAGTGGACCGGATGGAGATTGTCGCGGAAGAACGCGCTGAAGGCAATCCACAGCGTAACCTTTTGAGTCAACAACTCAACATCCGTATACGGGATGTTCTGTCGACGCTCACTACCCGCGAGCGGATGGTTTTTGAGCTGCGCCACTACCAGGGAATGCGCTTAAAGGCCATCGGAGAAATCCTCGGTACCACCGAGGAGGCCGCCAAAAATTGTCTGTTCCGAGCAACGCAGAAGATGCGCGCCGCTCTAGGAGATTTCGTATGAACTGCGATACCGCTGCCAGGCAACTACCGTTGATGCTCTACGGCGAGCTCACCTTCGATGAGGAGGAACTGCTGCAACAACACATCGAAAGTTGTGGTTCCTGTCGTTCCGAACTGGTTACGATCACCAAAGTCCAACGTCGTCTGGATGGTGCTGAAGTCGAGGTCGAATCTGCCTTGCTTGCCGATTGCCGCCGGAATTTGCGTATCGCAACCTCCGCAATCGCGGAAAATGGCGGACCCCAACGGAGTTTCTGGGCAGATCTGA
>DASQLD010000279.1:0-4418 GCA_035630195.1 Bryobacteraceae bacterium | reverse complement strand
TCGGGCTCGCTTCCGTGACGATGCTAGTGATACTGAAACGTTTGAAGATGCTTTGAGCTGCCGCTCTCGCGTTGCCCGGCGAATTGGGGCTTCCCGGACGGAGTTGCCATAACCGCCGTCAGATCTGCAATCAACTTGAGCAGCCGAATTGTGCTTTGTGTCTCGATCTTTTCCCAGGTATCCGTTGGCCGGTGGTAATCGGCATGCAGACCGGTAAAGAAGAATAGCGTTGGTACACGGCGGGCCTTGAACGATGTATGATCGCTCGAACCGTAAACGGTAGCATCGCTAAGATCGAGATCGAGATCATACTTGGGGCCTAGCGCGTCCAGTACATTGCGCATGCCGCTGCCCTCAGGAGCGCCGCCGACCATTACTTTCTTGTCTTTAATGCGACCGATCATGTCCATGTTGATCATCAGTGAGGCTTGATCGATTGGAAGGAGCGGGTGATTTACGTAATGCGAGGATCCGAGGAGTCCGAGTTCTTCTCCTGCAAATGCGATAAACAGGATGCCGCGAGCGGGTCTCGGATGAGAACTAAAATATCGCGCGATCGCCAACACGCCCGCAACGCCAGAGGCGTTATCATCGGCCCCGGGATGGATTGAGCCTATCTTTTCGGGAGCGAGCGAATACTGCTCTCCCGCGCCTAAATGATCGTAATGGGCGCCAATGACGATATGTCCAGGTATGGCACCGGGCAAGTATGCCACCACATTGTATACATCGCGCGACGTGTGCTTCACATCGGTTTGAATATCAACTTCTAGCTCTGAGGAAAGAAGGAACGATCGAGGCTTTAATGTCTGGTCGATCTGTTCCTGAACTGTTCGAAAGTTGTATCCACCGCGGGCAAACCATATGTCAACATGTTCGCTTGCAATCTGCAGAAATGGGATTCCAGGGTCAGCAGGGCCAGGCAAGCTGACAAATTTCTCGAGCGCATCCGAGCCATGATTCGCAGTGTCGTTCACGTAGAGAATTGCAATCGCCCCGTGCGCGCGAGCGTTCAGAGCCTTGCTGAAGAGCTGAGAGTGTTCCGTATAGACGCGGCCCTCGAACGGGCTGGCCGAGTCGAACTCCTGAGGTTCATGCCGAAGCAGCAAGACAATCTTGCCGCGAACATCGATACCAGCGTAATCATCGTAGCCGTATTCCGGCGCCGTGATGCCATAGCCGGCGAATGCAACAGAGCCTTGTACTGCCGCCGATGCCGAAAATCCGAAGGGCATGAAATGATCGACGAGCTTTAGCTCGGCGCGCGTACCATCCAGAGAATAAGACAATCGATTGGCGGGGCCAAGCGTAGATTCTACGGAGACAGCGAATGGCTGCAGATAGCTATCGCCATTGGCGGGCTTTAAGCCTGCCTTACGAAATTCTTTGGCTATATATCGCGCGGCTTTGTCGAGCTCTGGCGACCCTGAAGCGCGGCCCTTGAGACTCGGCGCCGTCAAGTGTTTGATGTCGGCTATGTATCGGCGTCCATCAATCTCCGCTGAAGCAGCAAAAGATTGAAAAGTGAAGCAGGCACAGACCGCTAGTATTCTCACTTTCATCATTTACTGAGAGGGGTGCTGACAGGAGAGGGAATCGTTACTTCGCAGCACTTTTCGCCGCCACCATGCGTCTTCTGGTACTCGATCTCATGATCGATAATTTGCTTCAACTGAGGCCACTGTAATTGACCAACGAGCCGCCGACCATTCACGAACATCGTAGGTGTCGAGTTGACTCCAAGCAAGCGGCCCTCTGCCTGCGATTTCGCAACTTCGGTTTCCGTCGCCTTATTGTCAATACAGGCTGCAAATTGAATCGGTTCGAGCGACTTAGATTTGGCCCACTCGGAGGCCTTTTCTTTTAGATTCTCGACCGTGATCTCGCTTTGGTGCTCGAAGATCCAATCATGATAGTCCCAGAAGGCCTCAGGTTTCTGACGGAAGACGCACCGGCCGGCGATGGCTGCGGGTTTTGCCCAAGGGTGGATCGGCTCGAGCGGGTAATCCTTGAAATAGACGCGGACTTGGGTCGGATAAGTGGAGGCCACATTCTGACGGATGACCTTGGCTTCATCCTTGCAAAAGCTGCACTGGAAATCGCTATACATAACGAGCACGACCGGCGATTCGGGTGGTCCGAAACTTGGTTGAAGATCGGTTGTGATTTTGGCTTTGTCGGCATCGAAAGGATTCTTCGATACATCGTAGACGGTACCGCGGATAATACGGACGCCGTCATTTGAGACGTAGAAGATATCCTGCTGGGAGGCTTGTCCGGCGGTGGCCGTCACCACCACTTCTTTGAAGCCCGGAAGATCGGAGGAGGGCTTTGGATCTGCTACGCTCACATTGATCTGCGGTCCCCAAACAAACAGGTGGCGTACGTACTGCTCCATTGTGGTCTTGTCGAGAGCGGAAGGAGCCTTGGCTGCTGCAGGCGCCTGCGCGACAAGCGAACTTGCAGACCACAATAATGCTGCCGACAGCAGCGTAAAATGACGCATATAGATTTAGTGTAACTTGATTTCTACGTATTCTGCTCCAGTAGCGCGACGTCGGAATAGGCCCGAACACGATGAGATTGGTTCAATTTCTCCAAGATGAATTGCAGAGACGCGTCGGCCTGGTCGATGGGGACCGGCTCAGGTTGATCGATGGGTTTACGTCGGTTTACGACCTTGCGTTTTCGGCCATCGACAATAACACCGGTCTTAACCAGGTGATCGAAAGAAGCGTCTCTGACGAATCGGTTGAGTATACGGACGAACTCATGTTTCTTCCGGCATTCGACCATCCCGGCGAACGTGCGCGGCTCCTGGTGAGTGGCACGGGGCTCACGCATCGCAAGAGCGCGCAGACACGCAATTCGATGCATACCGGCGTGCAAACCATCACCGACTCGATGCGCATGTATGAGTGGGGAGTGGAGGGCGGGCGACCGGCTCCCGGCGCGATTGGAACACCACCTGAGTGGTTTTATAAGGGCAACGGGTACGTCCTGCGGGCTCACAACGAAGAGCTGCAGATACCGGCGTTCGCCGATGACGGCGGAGATGAAGCGGAACTTGCCGGATGCTATGTCATCGATTGGTCGGGGACACCGCGACGGATCGGCCTTGCGGTAGGAAACGAATTTTCCGACCACGTGATGGAGCGAAAGAACTACCTCTATCTGGCTCCATCGAAACTTCGCCAGTGCGCGATCGGCCCGGAACTGGTGGTCGGCGCCGAATTCGAGAACGTTCGCGGCGCTGCCCGCATACTGCGTTCAGGGACCGCGATCTGGCGCAAGGATTTACTTACCGGCGAAGAGAACATGTGCCACTCGCTTGGCAACATGGAGCATCACCATTTCAAGTATTCGGCGCACCGACAACCGGGCGACGCGCATGTGCACTTCTTTGGCGCTGGAGCTTTCAGTTTTGGCGAGATCTCACTGGAAGACGGCGACGTAATGGAGATCGCGTTTGAGGGATTCGGGCGGCCGCTTCGCAATGAAGTTCGCCGGGAGCGGGGCGAGGCTCCCTTAATCCAGGCTGTTCCTCTGTAGGCTGTTAGAGATCCTTCGTAACGATCTCGAATGGCTTGAGCTTGCCGTTTCGGCGAGTAACTTCGTCTCGGAACTCTTGCGGTTTGCCGGTCACATTCGCCACGAAAAAGCGCCGCTTACCATCCTTTCTCACCAGCATCGCTTCGACAGCCAGGGGATTGCTCGATTGGAGTGGAACGATATCGCCACCTGCGAGTTCGGCCATTTGCCGGAATACATTGTAGAGCGGGAAGACGTCGTCGCCATCGAGCAGGCCTGCAGGACCGGTTAGTTCATAGTAGGTCACACTGTCGGCTCCCGTTTCGGCCAGGTATTTATAGCTGCCGAGTGTCCAGGCGGCGCCGGTCGGCGTCTTTTGCCGAGGATCGATTCGGGCTGATGGGTCCGAGCCTCCATTGGGATTGAAGCGCGGCCGGAGCGTAACGGGAGTGACCGCTAGCCATTTGTCACCAATGATCTTTCGAGCCGAGCGAACGGTGTGGGCCTGACCCTCGAGATTCTCCATGATGCTCGCGTCATCGAATGCGTGTACCTGGGGGTTGATCGAATAGCAGACGGCGTCGAGTAAGTTTACCGGTGGCCGTTCGCGATTCAATTCCGTGAAATAGATATTCGTTCCGGCGCCCAGAGTGGCGCCCTTAGGAAGATGCTTTCGGGCCAACTCGATCCACTTGGGATGGGTGGAATTTTCCTTTGCATGAAATAGCAACGCGCGAGCAAGTGGAGCTTTTGCTAGTTCCGGTGCAGCCTCCGCAAGCTGAGATGCGGCATCGTCATTTACGAATAACGCGCACTCGAGCTTGCTTGAAAGGCTGCGGGACGCTTCCACGGCGCGATTCAACTGCTGCTTCCAATCCGATTCGTAA
>DASQLD010000278.1:0-10910 GCA_035630195.1 Bryobacteraceae bacterium | reverse complement strand
CAGCACAACCTACAAAGGCGCCAATCCGGGTTTTCACGTGCTCGCGCTCAGCCGTCAGCCAAATAGCAACAAGCTGGATGCGCCCGATCTGGTGTGGGACAAAACTTATACCAACGGCGCTGATACTTTCAATGCCCTTGTCTCGATCCGGAACACAGACCCGGACGCCTTACTCATAGTGAACGGTGTCGGCAACTATGGGTTCGGTCTTGCCGATAAGGTAGGCAACATAAATGGAGTTCCTGTCGGCGTCGGATGGTATCTGGGTACCTTCGGAGCATACTCGGACCTGGCCGGAATCAGTGGCGCCATACCCTTCACCTTTATAGGGGTCGGAGGCGCGAACGCGCAGACAGCCCTGCAGAGGGGTTATGGCACGCGCGACGTGCAGGGCTATTTGGCGCCGGACTCCAATGTCAACTACGCGTTCATACAGACTGATTTTGTGCGCTACGATATCAAGCTCAACGGCGACATAACCGTGGGCCAAAACACTTATACAGTGGCGGATTCGTACCGGTGCAATCGGAACATCCCCGGCTGTGCGTTGGACTGCAATGGCCAGAACGCGTTCCATGCGGTCATTGTGGACCGCGAAGACCCGAATACGGTTTACATGAATAGCTCGTACTGCACCACCGGATCTGACAACGAGATTCTGCGCATCATGGGGGACATTAACACCGTGACGGCGAACCTTACAAACGAGTCGCGACTCGTCCTCATCGGCAGCAATGGCAAGCCGATTCCGGCCAATCGGAACTTTGGCCTCAACGGCGATCCGCGAATATACCCTCTGGCGCAAATGATCGCCAAACTCGGCGGGTACTGGGAGACGATGGTGTACCTCTCGCCGAACGACACGTACTCGCTGGTGGGAGCGCCGGCGCCGCCACCCGGCACGAAGGGCGCCCGCAATCGAGCCCGCGAGTCCAGCTCCGTCTACCCGGAGATCCGCCAGAACGTCCGGCCGAGCGGCGAATTGCACGGCGTGCTCGCACGGGGTCGTGGCAATTGGTACAGTCCGCTGAACGCCGATCCGAGCGGGAACGCCAATCTGGGCTTCTACGAAGCGCTCGCCACCGCCTCAGCACCCTTTCCGACGCCGAACGCCACAGCATTCCAGTACATCAGCCAAAAGCTGTGCGGCAGCGGCTGCAACATCCGGAATCTGTATGCAACCCAGAGCGTTGCTTTCACCAATTACCAGATCCAGCTTCAGGCGTTGCCGGATTCCGCCGGGCGGAGTTGCGACACCGCCGGCTCAAATGCCGACGCGAACTTTTGCGCTGTCCGCGCACAGTTGCTGACGGAATTTGTGTACGTCACCGACGTCTACGCGTTCTACACCAACTTGCAAAGCGTATGGCAAGGCACCGGCACCGTCAACATCCTCGCGCTGCTGAGCGCCTATAACGATATCAACGGCCAACTGAATCCGCCGCAGGCGGCTCCGTCGCAGAGCCTGACCTCCCCGCTAGTGAACTTCTTTCTCGCCCTTGGGAGCTTCATTCCCGAGGTCGGCCCCTTGTTCGGCCTGGCCGACGTCGCCTTCAACTTTGGAACCAGCCTGACAACCGATCCGCAGGGCAACAAATCAATCGATCTCACCTCGACTATTGCAAACCTGCAAACGCAGGCGATGTCTCAGTTCACCAACCAGGCCACCACAACGGGCACGTTTTTCGACCTCGTGTATCAGGACTGGGGCAAGCTCAGCAAGTTGGGCCAGGCACTCAGCAGCCAGCAAGACCAAAAGTCACCCTGGTACTGGGGCCCCACTTACACCGGTCGAATGCTGAATGCAATGACGACGGGCATTCGGCAGGCCGCTTATCAGAACATCATGTCGGCGGCCTACGCGATTGGCAGCTATGTTCCGAACTCGGCATATTCCAACGGTTGGGGTTGGGGGCTCTATCCGCTGGATGCCCAGCCTTATGCCTACAGGGTTATCGTGAACAGGCAATCTGCCCAGACACCGCTGTCGAGTCCGTTTTTTACACCCAATTACGTTCCTTACACCTACCCAGGGGATCCCGCATGGTCGCCAGCGCCCGTCCCCACCTCCACGCTTCTGTCCGATGGCGCCTGGTTGGGCATCAGCGCCATCAACACACCGTGGAACGGGACGAGCGATAGCTTCCAATACACACCCCCGAGTGAAGATATTCGCAGCCTCCTGTTCAGGCCGATTTGGGACCATGACGGGCTGGGAGTCTACCGACCGGCCTTTTTCAATAGCTGGCCCTTTCCTCGTGTTCAGTGCAACCCGTCATACGGCAATCAAAGCAATGGCGGTACGTGGGTGGGCGGCTGCAACTGGAGCGCTGCCGCGCCCGCGCCGGAACACCTCGAGCCCCGGCGGCTGCCCCTTACCAGCGTGACGGTACGCACCGTTCAGACTTCCCGAGAGCAGCCTCGGCAGCCCCAGGTCGATGTCATCCTGACGGTCCACAACAACGGAACCACAACCGCGCAGTCGGTCACGATCAACTCGCTCCAGTTGCGCACGCTGAACGGCGTCGGTCAAGCGACTGTGGTCAACCCGGCGCTGCCCATCACCTTGAGCAATCTGCGGCCCGGCGACACCGCATCCGTACCCGTAAGGCTGAACGTTCCTACCGGAGTAATGCGTCTCAGCCTCACACAGGAAGGAACGATTAACTCCGGAAGCACAGCGGCGCCTGCAGTGTTCCGGTTCAGCGAAGCGCAAGCGCTCTTCTTGCAGTAAATCAATTAGACAAGCGCTTTGAGAGTTCGGACGGCCTAATGGCCGGTAAACATTTCGGCGCCAGACATGCTCTGGCGCCTCAGCCATTAACAAAACACAAGGAGCAATTCTGTGAATTCTATTTCTCCTAATTTCAGGGGCCGAGCTGGCCAGGTCTCAACCACCTTGCTCGCCGCCCTGTTCTGCCTCTCGAGTGCTCATCCCACTCCGGGGCAAACCCCGTCCACCAACCCGACACGGACGATTGTTCCCGTGCAGCTCAATGCGTCCACTGGCGACATTACTGTTGGCAGCACAACCTACAAGGGCGCCAATCCGGGATTTCACGTGCTCGCCTTGAAACGCCAGCCAAATAACAACAACCTCGATGCGCCGGACATGGTCTGGGACAAAACTTATACCAGCGGCGCTGATACTTTCAACGCCCTTGTCTCGATCCGGACCACATACCCGGACGCCTTGCTCATACTGAACGCTGTCGGGAACTATGGGTTCAGTCTCGCGGATAAGGTAGGCTTCATAAATGGAGTTCCTGTTGGTGTCGGGTGGTATCTGGGCGCCTTTGGAGCATACCCGGACCTGATCGGAATCAATGGCGCAATACCCTTCATCTTTGTAGGGGTCGGAGGCGTGAACCAGCAGACAGCTCTGCAAAGGGGATCCGGCACACTGCCTATCACTGGCTATCTGGCGCCGGACTCCAATGGCAACTACGCGTTCATTCAGACCGATTTTATCCGCTACGACATCACGACGGACGGAACAATCAAGATAGGAAGCAAGACCTACAAGGTGGCGGACGCGTCTTATAAGCCAGGCTGTGATGCCGCCGGATCCAATTCGTTTCATCTGGTTGTAGTAAGTCGTGAATCGCCAGAAGATCCGCCGCAAGCCAACAGCGCCTATTGCGATTTCGGCGCTATGGCCTACGATCTCGGTACTGTGACCAGTGAGGCGGTTCTCGTCTTTATCGCCTCGGCTGGACGTCCCATCCCTTCCGATTGGAATTTTGGTACGAACGGTGACCCGCGAGTATTTAATCTGGCGGGGCAAGTCGGCAGACTGGGCGGGTACTGGGAGACGATGGTGTACCTCACGCCGAACGACACGTACTCGCTGGTGGGAGCGTCGCCGCCGGCTGGGCTGAAGGGAGCCCGCAATCGGGCTCGCGAGTCCAGCTCCGTTTATCCCGAGATCAGCGCGAATGTTCGGCCGAGCGGCGAGCTACACGGCGTGCTGGCGCGTGGCCGTGGCAATTGGTATAGTCCGCTTAATGCCGATCCGAGCGGCTATGCCAACCTGGGCTTATACGAAGCGCTTGCCGCGCCCTCCCAGCCCTTTGTGAGCCCGTCGGGAACCGCCGAATTCGCGGCGTGGCAGTACATCAGCAGCAAAGTCTGTAATGGCTGCAGCATCCGTGACGCCTATGACGATCTCGACATCAACACCAATACGTACCAGAGCACGATGCAGAACTTGCTCGATGCGACCGGCAAGAATTGCGACACTTCCGGCTCTGGCGCCGATCCGGTCTTCTGTAAAATCCGCAGTCAGTTGTTGACGGAGTTAACGCACGTCAACAACATCCGCACCTTGTACGACAACGTGAACAGCCTCTGGCTCGCCAGCGGCTCTACCTCAATCCTTTCGCAATTGAGTGCTTACAACGACATCAAGGCACAACTGAATCCGCCGCCGGACGCATCGTCCCAGAGCCTGACCTCACCGCTGGTGAACTTCTTTCTCGGCTTGGCCAGCTTCATTCCTGATGTGGGTCCCTTGTTCGGCCTGGCCGACATTGCCTTCAACTTCGGTACCAGCCTGACAACGGATCAGCAGGGCAACAAAACAATCGATCTCACCTCGACCATCGGGAACCTGCAGGCGCAGGCGATCACTCAGTTCACTGCGCAGCAGAGCACAACCGGTACTTTGTTCCAGCTCGCATTACAGGACTGGGGCAAGCTTTCCGCGCTCGGCCAGGCAATGACAGACCCAAAAACCGCCCCGGCCTGGAAATGGGCTCCTGGCGCGACCGGCAGGATGTTGACTAATATGACGCCCGCCATTCGGCAGGCCGCCTATCAGAACATCATGGCGGCGGCCTACGCGATAGGCAGCTACATGCCGGACTATAAGTGGGGACAATATCCATTGGCGCTCCAGCCTCAAGGCTACCCGGTAATCGTCAACAGGTCGTCTCCCTACGTACCCGTGTCTTATCCGTTTGCCACTCCCGGCTACATCCCCTACACGTATCCGAACGACTCGGGTAACCAATGGGCAAACGATCCCCGCACCGCCACAGCTATGACGGACGGCGGCTGGTTGGGCATCAGTGCCCTCAATACGCCGGTGAACGGAACAACCGATAATTTTCAGTATTCACCCCCGAGTGAAGATTTGCGCAGCCTACTCTTCAAGTCCGTCTGGAACGGCGGTCTGGGTGTCTACCGGCCCGCTTTCTTCAATAGCTGGCCCTTTCCCCGCGTGACGTGCGGTCTGTCATTCGGCGATCGTAATGGTTATTCCTATCCAGGCGGCTGCAACTGGAGCGCTGCCGCGCCGGCGCCGGAACACCTCGAGCCCCGGCGGCTGCCCCTTACCAGCGTGACGGTACGCGCCGTCCAGACTTCCCGACAGCAGCCTCGGCAGCCCCAGGTTGATGTCATGCTGACGGTCCACAATAACGGCACCACAATCGCGCAGTCGGTCACGATCAGCTCGCTGCAGTTGCGCACGCTGATCGGCGTCGGTCAAGCGACTGTTGTCAGCCCGGCGCTGCCCATCACCTTAAGCAATCTGCGGCCCGGCGACACCGCATCCGTACCCGTAAGACTGAACGTTCCTACCGGAGTATTGCGTCTCAGCCTCACACAGGAAGGAACGATTACCTCCGGAAACACAAGCGCGCCTGCAGTGCTCCGGTTCAACGAAGCGCAAGCGCTCTTCTTGCAGTAAAAAATCAACAGGAGACTCTCGATGAAACTTTTCTTGATAGCTGTTCTTTTCTTGGCGGCGGTCCCGGGGTGGACCGCCGAAATCTACACCTTCAGTCTGTTGCCCGAAAGCGGGACTATCGCGGGCGCCCCCGGGCAAGAGGTCGGTTGGGGTTCCTCGATCGAAAACCAAAGCACTACGCACTGGCTGGTCACCAGCGGTCTGGCCCCCAGCTCTTTCCAGTTCGGAACACCAGAACTCTTGTTTGACTTCCCAATCCTGGCTCCGGGCAGCAGTGTCTCGGCGCCGTTTGACGCCGCAGCCTCCACTGGCCTACTGGCGTTGACGTGGGACCCTTCCGCGCCGCTTGGCTCGGTGGAGACCGGAAGCTTCCTGCTGAACGCGGAATGGTGGAATGGCGATCCTCTCGCCGGGGGCCAGTTCGCGTTTGCGGCCTCTCCTCTGAGCCAGTCCTACCAGGCCACGGTGGTGCCGGAACCCGGCACAGCCGCTCTGTTTGGCTTAGCCCTGCTCATGGGCGGAGGCACGGCCGGCGTGCGCCGGAGATGGAGGCAACGCAGTTAAAAAAGCGGACAGGGCGCGCACGAGAGTGCGCGCTCTGTATCCCCCGTATCGTATTTAAGAGGAAGGAATGTCCGCGAAAAGTATTTCGACGTTTGAACCAGCCCGCCTCGTTAGCTTGAGTGATGGTGTTTTCTCTATCGTGCTTACCCTTTTGGTGGTCACACTGCAACCGCCAACAACATCAGGCCGCGATCTTGCCGCCGACCTGCTCGACGCCCTTCCCCGACTGGAAGCCTGGGTTGTGAGCTTCGTGGTAGTTGGCTCGTTCTGGATTCTTCATCACAACGTAGTCGGCCTGATCGAGCGAACCGACACGACATTCAATTATCTGAATCTGCTGCTGCTGATGTTTCTGTCGATCGTTCCCTGGACCTCCGCATTGCTGGGCAGCTACCCTGACGCGCTGGCGGTTGTAGTGTTTTCCGCAATGCTAGGCCTGGCCGGACTCACATTGACACTGCAGTGGATCTACGCAACAGGCCGGGCCGCGCTTGTCAGCCATCGCCTCTCTGAGCATGTGCGGCGAGCGGTGCTATTGCTCCTGGCACGCGTACCTCTGGTCGCTGTGCTCTCCATCGCTATTGCGTACTTCAATCGCTCACTGGGCCTCCGGATCTGGCTGCTAGTGGCTGTGCTGGGCGCCATCATCTGGGGAAGGCGCCGCTTGTTTCATGACGCGAAGGCGCAGGCGGTTGTTCGGCTGTAGACCGTGGGTATGGGTACAAATACAATCGCCAGTATCTTCCTGTTGTTTGTTCTGCACACCGGGCGTGTGGGGGGAAGAAGTCCGCTCCTTGCTCTCGGTGTTGACGGCGGCATCGCGTCCGGAGAATTAGAAGGACTCCTTGCGCAATCTTGAGATAGGTCAAGCATGAGCAGGCATACCTCGAGGTAGTAGACCTGCTTCGGTCGTGTGGCGCGGACGTCAACGCCGAAGACAGAGATCGCAACACTCCACTGGATTAGCAGGAGGTCTCTCCCCATGGTGAGATCATGCCGCTACTACTCGACACGGAGCTCGCAACGGGCTTGGCAGGGATGAGACCGAGCGGCTGAACAGCATTCTCGAAACAGTCTCGGCTGCCGTCACCAAAGGTGATCTCGACCAAGACAGATCTGCGTTTCTCGCGCCTCATGGGCGGTTGTGGCGTTCGAAAAACACGCTTGCGTACCTGTAGAATCATGGGAGTACAATGTGCTGAATCTTTGAAGCCAATAGCCGCCACCAACGGCAGGCGCCTGTTGGCAGGCGAGCATACAGACGCGGCGCCATTCTCAAGGATATGAGACTGGTGAAGGCTCTTCAGTCACAGAGGTCGAAGCTCAAGTTGAGACGTGCGAAGAAGTAGCAGAGTCCACCGCTGAACTACGCTATTCTAGCCAGAGCATGACGTCGAGTACGGACGCTAACCTTTATTTCGCCGACCTGAAGAGCATGGCCAAACTCTACATCGAGGGCCGTTTGATCTTCTTTCTGGGAGCCGGCTTTAATCTCGCGGATCGACCGGGTCAGTGCGACCGCTCGGGTTGCAGGAGCAATGGTCTTACCTGTCAGATTGAAGACTGCGAGTTTCGTACGTACCTCCCTAACGGACGAGAGCTGCGTGATCATCTTCTGCGCGAGTTCAACGAATATAGGATAAGCGGCTCGATCAGCGCTGACTTGGATCTATCGATGGTCAGCCAGATCTTCGATGCGCACTTGCAACGCGAAGAACTGAACCGCGCCCTTGACAAGGTCTTCACTGCTCCCCAACTCCGGCCCACACAGGTTCACCGTTTCTTAGCAAGTCTTTGCAGCCGCCCCGCGCCCAAGCCGAAAGAGAAGAATCGATTTTACCCGCTTGTGGTTTCGACAAACTATGACAGACTCGTGGAGAACGAACTAAAGGATTGCGACGTTCTCTACTATGTTCCACAGGATGGGGGATGCTTCTATCGGCAATCCCCGGGAATGGATCGTCCGCAACCGATAGAGCGGGGTACGGCGAACTCCGATAGTTATTCTTATCTTCGTGACCGCCCTACGCTACTGAAAATTCATGGAAGCGCCCCGCCCCCTGAAGAGAATAGATCACCAGATCCCAATTTTCGAACTGAAGCCTACCTCATTAGCCAAGATAACTATCTTGACCACCTGACTGGCGCCCCGTTGAACGACTTGATTCCCACGCCCATTCTCACGGCGCTGCAAATGGGCAAGATACTCTTTCTGGGGTACCGTCTTGCCGATTGGAATGTACGAATCTTTCTGAGTCGACTTCCGGATGCGCCTAAGCTGCTTCGAAGTTACGGCGGTACACAGAAACATTGGGCAATCAGTTCCGATTGGCCAGAGATGCTGGCGAACCGCTCTCCCTACGATGAGATCAAGTTATTGAAACTGCCGTTGGCGGATTTCCGTGCTTACTTCAAGCATGCTCTCGCTTCTGAGCAATCAGATTTCGCGAAAGGCATCGTGGAATGAGATCTCCTTATCGGGGACTTGCTCCATTTCTGGAAGAGGATGCGAAGAGCTTTGCGGGACGCGATCAGCAGATTCAGATACTTTACGATAATCTGCGCGCCAACCGGGTAACAACAATTTTCGGAGAAAGTGGGATCGGAAAAACCTCCCTCGTTGGAGCCGGCCTGATGCCTCAATTCGTAGAGGCGGCACAGCGACAGTTGGAGGATGGAGAGGACCCGGAGTTCCTATGTGTGCTTATTCGAGAGTGGAAGAACCCGTCTAGCAGGCTTCTCACGACGGCGGCGGAGCGACTGAACCGGGATGCGCCGTCAGAAGTTTCACTGGCGGGAGGGTTGGCGGCATTGCAGTTCTCAGGCAGGTGGGCAATCATCCTGGATCAGTTCGAGGAGGCGTTTGATGAACAAATTAAGGCACAGACCATTGCGTTTCTGAAGGAGCTCAAGAGGGCAATTTGGCATCCGAAGCTTCGAATCAATTTGCTCATCTCTATACGGGAGGATATGTTGTCCTTACTCGACAACATAAAACCTGAGCTGCCGGAGGCTTTCGATAATCTGATCCAGATACAAGGTCTCACAATCGATCAGGCTGTTGAAGCAATGCGGAAACCTCTAGAAGATGTCGCCAACGGCCCAAACCGGATTGAATCGGAGGAGGTGGCCAAGCAGGTTGCGCGCGACGTCTTGGCGCTCAGGAAAAGTGCGAAGACAATCCGCCCCGCAGACTTGCAAATCGTGCTCGAGACTTGGTGGGAAAAAGACAAAGACAAAAAGAATCCCGCAATGCTTTGGAAAACGATTGAGGATCTGGGCGGTGTGGCGAAGATCTCTGCGGCCTACTTCCGAGAGAAAGTCGATCCCGAGAAACCCGATCCCGAGAAGCCCGCACTAAACCCGGCTGAGCGAGATAGGGCGGAAAAGATTTTCGAGCACTTAGTGAGCCCGAGTGGACGCAAGCAACCGCAATCGATTGCAGACTTGGGAGGGGAGCCGGTCGAGGAACTGCTGGAAAAGCTGACAACGGAAATGCGAATTTTGACCGGCACGCCGATCGAGGGCGGTGAACGCGGTTATCAGTTCGCGCACGATGTGTTGGCGAAAGCATCAAGTGAATGGCGTAAGGATCGCCAAACCAAGCGACAACTCGCCAATCTAAAGAAACGATTTCTAGGATTTACCGCTGCGGCAGCAGTGATCGCAGCAGCTGTGGTTTTTCTCGTTTGGAAGTCTAACGACTCACGTACCGCAGAGAGGTTGCTGGCCAACCTGAGCGATAGTCCCTTTTTGCGATCTGAACAAGACATTTGGCCCATAGCCATAGCCAGTAGCTCTGTAAAGACTAAGATCCTAGATCGCATTCTCTCTGTACCAAGAGACGCCGAGCGCTTTGCAACACATACCGAAGCGTTGGTTGTGGCGATCGGAGGAGTATCGCCAGGCCACCTAGAAGATCTAGCCAATGAGGTAATCGCAGACAGATGCGTAACGAGATCGAAGCTCGCCTCTGAGTTGATCGATGCGTGTCTCGAGTCGCTTTCGCATTTCGGCTCATGGGCAAACCAGAGGTCGGCACGGGCGCTCAGCGCTTTTGCCCAGGCCGGTGACGCAACAAGCAAATTGCCTGACAAAGCTCTCGCCGAGCTGAGTGGTAGTCTTCCACAGAAGGATAGGGAAGAGATATTCGTTAAGTTCCTCGATAATGATGCATCGAGTGACAGTATTCATGCGCTTGCATCGAGAGTATCACCAGGATTGCGCGAGAAACAGTTCGAGAGGGTACTGAAAGAGAAGAAAGTAGACGATCGAATCGTCGACATCCTGGCACAGTATGTACCCGAGGACAAAGTAACTTTAGGGCTTGAAACACTGCAGCCTGGTAGCGATAGAGATGATGCATATATTGTGTCCCTTCTGCCCCACGTTTCCAGGCAAAAAGCTGCTAATGCCGCGCAGGACACGTTTCAACTATGCCTCACCACCGTTACGTGTCATCAAACTATCTTCGAGGAGGCTTCCAAACGATTGACAGATCTGGAAGTCGAGAAGCTGGTGGGCGATTTGCTGGTAGCTCTTGGTAAGACCGACAAACGCGAAATGGCAATAGAGCTTCTAAGTTCGCTGGCGCCGAGAATAGCCGGCGGTGATCTCGCGATAAGAGTGGCAGCTTTGCTGGAGAAGACTG
>DASQLD010000277.1:0-20916 GCA_035630195.1 Bryobacteraceae bacterium | reverse complement strand
AGGCTGGGCTCAGC
This sequence comes from Bryobacteraceae bacterium, assembly GCA_035630195.1. Taxonomy (GTDB): domain Bacteria; phylum Acidobacteriota; class Terriglobia; order Bryobacterales; family Bryobacteraceae; genus DASQDN01. The sequence continues at coordinate 20,902 of DASQLD010000277.1, read as the reverse complement.
CGACGATGTTTCCTCCCGTACGCGGTACGCGGGAAATGGTCGCGGCTGCGAACAATTTTGAAGTTGAGGCTGGATACCGGTTGCTGACACAAGGCGGCAACGCGGTGGATGCCGGTGTTGCCGCAGTGCTTGCTGCGGCTGTAACGGAACAAGCACGCTTTGGCTTGGGCGGTGAGATGCCGTTATTGCTGAAGATGAAGGGCAAGCCAGTAACAGCGATTAGCGCTGTCGGAACTGCTCCGGCGCTGGCGACCCTCGAGGCATATCGAAACCGCCCCGTCGAAGCATGGGAAAAGGCCTCGAGGATGCCTCCCATTCCCGTACAGGGGATTAGGGCAGCGATCTTACCCGGGGCTTTTAGTGGATTGCTACTTGCCCTCGAGAAGCATGGAACGAAATCGTTCGCGGAAGTTGCGGCTCCGGCGATCGAGTACGCCGACGGGTTTCCGCTAGGTGAAGAATTCGCCCTGTTCATTCGAAACGGACAGCGAGTTCTCGAATTATGGCCAGCATCACGACAGTTCTTCATGCCCTCGGGAAATCCTCCGACTCGCGGTGAGCTCTTCCACGAACCAACGTTGGCAAAGACACTTCGCGAGATGGTCACAATTGAGAAGAAATCGCGTGGTAAGCGCGATCGTAAGATTCGCGCAGTCCACGATCACTTCTACAAAGGAAGTCTGGCGAAGCGCTTTGCGGCGTTCTCTGAAGCGAACGGTGGATACATCCGATATGAGGACATGCGCGATTTCCACGCAGAGTCGGACACGCCACGTAACTTCACTTACCGGGGATTCGAAGTTCATAAGCCGGGCTTCTGGACGCAAGGTCCTGTGATGCTGCAAGCTCTGGCCATTCTTGAGGGTTTCGATCTGAAGGCTATGGGCCACAATAGCCCCGAATATCTTCATACGGTCATCGAAGCCGTGAAGCTAGCTTTTGCCGATCGAGACCGTTACTATGGCGATCCTAAGTTCTCGAAGATTCCTGAGCAGGAGTTGTTATCGCGCGATTATGCTGAACGCAGGCGCAAACTCATAGACCCGACGCATGCCTCGATGCAGCATCGTCCCGGCGTAATAGAGGGAGTAACTCCCGTATCGAGTGGCAGCGCCGAAAACTTAGGAACGGTGGTCCAGGACACGACGTGTGTCAATGTCGTCGATCGGTACGGGAACTTTTTTTCAGCAACACCGAGTGGAGCATGGCTGCCGTCGGTCATTGCGGGCGATACGGGAATTCCGTTCAGCACTCGACTACAGTCCTTCGTTGTCCAGGAAGGTCACCCCAATCAACTTGCGCCAGGCAAACGCCCGCGGGTTACGTTGAGTCCGACACTCGTTACGAAGGACGGTGAGCCGGTGATTGCGATGTCCACCCCGGGCGGCGACAATCAGGATCAGGCAATGCTTCAGGTGTTGCTGAACATCATCGACTTCGGCATGTCGCCCCAGGAGGCGGTTGAAGCGCCCAGATTTCAAACCGAGCACTTTTACAGTTCCTTTGCCGGACATGACTTTAATCCGGGGAAGCTTGCAATCGAAGGAAGAATTGCGCGTGCAACCGCTGACAAATTGACGTCGCTCGGTCATAAAGTGACAGTTACGGCAGATTGGAGCAATTCGTCGGCTCCGACGGTGATTTGGCGGGACAATGGCGTACTTCACGGTGGGGCCGATCCACGCCGAGGGCGATTCGTATTCGGCCGGTAATTGCCTCTCAGACGATCGAACGCACTACTCCGCCGTCCACGCGCAACGCTGCTCCGTTGGTAGCCGAAGACAGAGGGCTGGCAACAAAGGTTACAAGCGCCGCTACTTCCTCCGGTGTGGCAAAGCGTCGCAGTAATGAAGACGGCCGCATGGATCGGAAGAACTCGTTTTCTACCGATTGGCGATCTATACCTTGGCCCACCGCAAGACTCTCTACAAATGCGCTCACGCCTTCCGAGGCGGTTGGCCCGGGTAGAATTGCGTTTACCGTCACGTCAGTGCCAGCCGTGGTTTCGGCCAAGCCACGAGATATCGCAAGCTGGGCGGTTTTTGTCATTCCATAGTGAATCATCTCTGAAGGAATTTGGACTGCCGATTCACTCGAGAGGAATATGATTCGTCCCCATCCCATCGCCTTCATTCGAGGCAAATAGTGACGGCTCAGACGAACGCCGCTCATGACGTTTACCTCGAAAAACCGTAGCCAGTCGCCATCAGTTATATCTTCAAATGCCTTAGGTTCAAAAATGCCTAGATTGTTGATGAGTCTGTCGACATCGGGATATCGCTGGGTCGTAAGACTGGCGCCCTCAGCCGTACCCATGTCTGCAGCGAGACCGAGCACACCGCCGGGAGCTGTCTTCCCAAGCTTCGCAACGGCTTCATCAACTCTTGACTGTGTCCGGCCATTGACGATGACACGGGCGCCTTCTTGCAGCAGCGATTCCGCGATCGCGTACCCAATACCTGCCGTCGATCCCGTGATCAGGGCCAGTTTTGCGTTCAGACGTAACTCCATGATGTTTAGATGAACACGTGGCTTCATGGCGCCAGCAAATAGCAAACAATGCAGTGCGATGTTCTGCGCCGCGGATGAAGCCCCGGTCGGGCGTTGTGCTCACGGGTGCGGTGATAACATGATCTTGCAATCGATGAGTAGTAGTGCAATCCTCTTATCGCTGGTGATTCCGGGGCTGCTGACGGCGCAAGCAGTCAATCGGCAGGCTCTTTCGACAAAATATTGCATGACGTGCCACAACACGCGCGCTAAGATCGGCGGGTTTGTGTTGGATGGCGTATCCCCGGACGCGGCGAGCCAGCCCGATGTCTGGGAAAAAGTAATTCGCAAGATTAAAGCAGGGGAAATGCCGCCCGCCGGAGCGCCGACTCCGGGCCAAGCGCCGTTGAAGGGATTCGCCTCGGAACTTGAACGAGATCTCGATGCTGCAGCGCACAAGGCGGCTTTTGCCGGGCAAGCGCTCGTCCGCAGATTGAACCGTACTGAGTACGAGAACGCTGTCCGGGATCTTCTCGCGATTGAACTACCGTTGGCCGCAGAGCTGCCTCAAGATGGAATTGCTTCCGGCTTCGACAACATCGCCGATGCATTATCGATGTCGCCTCTTCTTCTGGAGCGCTACCTCAAAGTTGCTCGCAAAGTAAGTGAGCTCGCCACTGGAACCCGTGAAGCCGCGCCAGTGACAGAAATTTTTCCGGCGACGGGAACTCAGGCTGCCTGGCAGGAAGACTTACCCTTCGGTACGCGCGGGGGCATTCGAGTACGGCACTATTTTTCCCATGATGGCGATTATGAGTTGCGCGCATTTCTGAATAAAGAAAGCCTGACACCTATCGAAGGCGTTCGATTCTTCCGTACCCGTATGCGAGTCAAAGCGGGAGCGCATACAGTCATCGTGACCTTTCCCGACGAGTTCGCAGCCCGCGAAGGACCGGTCTCCGATGTCGCGGGACCCGGCGGACCAGCCGTCGGCGGCCCTCTGGATTTGCTCGGCACAGCAATCCGTCCCACCATTGAGTTCCGTGTCGATGGTCGGCGTCTGAAGCTTTTCGAGATAGCGGGTATGACTGCAGGAGAGGCCGCCTTCGACGGACAACCCGGTCCTCCCGCGCTAACGCGCATCGAGATTGCGGGGCCTTATGACGTGAGCGGAGTAAGTGATACCCCGAGCCGTCGTCGCATTTTCGTTTGTAAGCCGGCCACCAGTGCAGAAGAAGAGCCCTGCGCGACGCGTATTCTATCCACAATTCTTCGTCGAGCTTTCCGGCGAGACGTATCTGAGTCGGACATGCGGCCGTTCTTGAAAACGTATCGATCCACACGCGCAAAGCGAGGGTTCGACGAGTCAATCGCGGCTGCGATTCGGGACGTCCTGCTTGCTCCGGACTTCTTATTCCGGCTCGAGTTTGACAATCCCAGCGCGCCCGCGGGCAGCGTGTATCCCGTCTCTGGTTTTGAGCTCGCGTCGCGGCTGTCATTCTTTCTCTGGAGCAGTATTCCGGATGATGGCCTGCTTGATTTGGCGAGCAGCGGAAAGCTATCGGACGATAAGGTTCTCGACGACTCAGTGCGACGAATGCTTCGGGATCGACGCGCAGTGGCACTGGCGGACAATTTTGCGGCTCAATGGCTCGGGCTGCGCAGCCTCGCCGATATCGAGCCCGACAAGCAGACGTACCCGGAGTTCGATTCAGCGCTGGCGGCGGCATTCAGCGCCGAGACGCGTATGTTTATTCGTAGTCTGATCCGCGAGAACCGCAGCATTCTCGATTTGCTGAATGCAGACTACAGCTACCTCAATGAGCGTCTGGCTTCGCTTTACGGAATTTCAGGCGTGACCGGTCCAGGCTTCCGACGGGTTTCACTTCAGGGCAATGATCAGCGAGGGGGGCTACTCACCCAGGGAAGCATCCTGCTGTTGACATCGCATGCGGCCAGGACCTCGCCGGTTCTTCGAGGTAAATGGATTCTTGAGAATTTGTTGAATTCTCCTCCGCCTCCTCCGCCAGCCAATGTTCCGCCGTTGGACGAGAATCCGCTGAGCGGCCGAAAGCTCACGACGCGGGAAAAGGTGGAGCGTCACCGCAACAATCCGGCCTGCTCGGGGTGCCACGCTCGAATCGATGGACTTGGATTTGCCCTGGAAAACTTCGACGTGATCGGCCGATGGCGAACGCGAGATGAAGGCGGAGATATCAATCCGTCAGGCAAGCTGGCGAGTGGCGCGGAGTTTTCCGGTCCAGCGGGTTTGAAGAACCTGCTTCTTGCCGATCCCGAACAGTTTGTTCGTGGGACGGTGGAGAAGTTGATGATTTACGCCCTAGGTCGAGAACTGGATGCTCGCGATCAGCCGACTGTACGCGCGATCATGCGAAATGCAGAGGCGAACCGGTACCAATTCTGGGATCTTATTATTGGTATCGTGAAAAGTGTCCCGTTCGAGATGAGACAGACGCAGGCGCACTAAAGGAACGGCAATGTTCATCACACAGAAAAGCTTGCCCCGCCGGACGATTCTTCGGGGCGTAGGGACTGCGTTGGCGCTCCCGTTATTGGATGCGATGGTCCCGGCGCTACGAGCCGAGCGGCTGACCCCAGCGGCGCCGGTGCGCCGTCTCGGCTTCGTGATGTATCCGCTCGGTGTTGACCAGGACCGCTGGCGGCCGAAAGGGGAAGGCGCGGATTATCAGTTCAGCGAAGGGCTTGCACCTCTGGCTCCTCATAAGAAGAAGTTTGTTGTGATCAGCGGCCTCTCTTCGGACCCGGATCGGTCGAAGCCTGGCTTTCATGATCGCGCGCTAGCGTCATTCATGACCGGTGTCGAGCCGACAAAAGGCAAGATTCACGTCGGTATCTCCATCGACCAATTGGCCGCGCAAACCCTCGGGAAAGAGACTCAGTTTGCTTCGTTGGAACTGGCTGGAGAAAAGACAACTGTCGGTAGTGCGCACGTGGGCCCGATTTTTAGGAGCGCGACAGTTCCGTTGCCGCTCGAGTACAATCCGCGGCGCGTGTTTGAACAGCTTTTCGGCGAGGGAGGTCGCATCGATCCCAGAGCAACAGCCGCGCGCCAAGCCGCGGATCGCAGTAGCCTTGACACCGTCACCGAGCGCATCGATCAACTGAAGAAGCAGTTGACTGCTGCCGATCGTCACAAGCTGGATGAATACGTGGAATCCATCCGCGATATCGAGCGCAGGATTCAGGTGGCTATGCGCAAAGAACCTGCCGACCTCCCGAATACGTCACGGCCCTCAGGCGTTCCGGATTCATGGGTGGAGAACATTAAGCTGATGTTCGATCTGCAGACGCTGGCAATTCAGGCAGACCTTACTCGTGTTTGGACATTCCTGTATGCCCGTGAGGCGAGTTCCATGAACTTTCCCCATCTCAATATCGTCATGGGGCATCATGAAATCTCACACCACAATTTCGAGAAAGATAAGCTCGACGCGCTGGCCAAGATCAATGTCGACCAGTCGCGTCTGTTTGCTTATTTCCTGAATAAGTTGGACGGCCTGAAAGAGGGCTCCTCCACGTTACTCGACCACTCATTGATCCTATACGGAAGCAATCTGAGTGTGCCTACATCTCACAGTCAACGCGACTTGCCGATCATCCTGGCCGGTGGAGCCGCCGGTCGCATTGCCGGAGGCCGTCACATCAAGTTTTCGGGTGATACTACACCACTGACGAACCTCTATCTCACGATGTTGGATAAGGTTGGCGTACCTACCGAGAAGTTCGGCGATAGCACCGGCAAATTGAATCGACTGGAGGTCTAAGTGAGCTTCCGGCTGGCATTAGTCCTACTGACCTCGCTAGCGGGACTGCTGGCGGAGTCGGGCGACGCGCTGATCGATGCCGCACGCGCCGACGATTCGGCTACCGTTGCTGCACTTGTGCGTCAAGGAGCCGACGTGAACGCGCGTGCGGAAGACGGCACTACGGCTCTGGCATGGGCAGCAAGCCACACTAATGGCGTTATCGCGGAACTGCTACTCGACAAAGGCGCCAATCCAGATTTGACTAACGAACTCGGTATTAGTCCCCTATCACTTGCTATCAACAACGGCTCGACCGCGATGGTCAAGCTGCTGCTCGGCAAAGGAGCGAATCCAAACGTCGCGCGAGAGAATGGCGAAACACCTTTAATGACAGCGGCTCGTTTGGGTCAGGTTGAGGTGATGCGCCTGCTGATCGATCGCGGCGGGAACGTCAACGCGCGTGAGAAGAAATTCGGCCAGACTGCGTTGATGTGGGCGGCGGGATATCCGGCGGCGGTTCACTTGTTGGTGAATCACGGCGCGGATGTCGTGACGGCGACGACCGCATGGGATGTGAAGTACACCATTTATGCGCCGACAACGGCCACGCTGGGGAAGACTGGCATTCCTTGGAACACGGATGGCGCCTACAACAGCAAGAAGGGCGGCCTCAACGCGCTGTTCTTCGCGGTACAGAAACATAATCTGGAATCGGCTCGCATTCTTCTGGACGCTGGGCTAGATGTCAATCAACCCGCAGCAGACGGTACCACTCCATTGCTTGCGGCGCTCTACAACTGGGATCCACCGGATCTAACCTTCGTTCCCGGCAAGGGTGCGCCGGCCCAGGCAGGTACCTCACAACGTTTTCACGCCGATCTTGCAATGGCTCGTCTTCTTCTTGATCGAGGGGCTAAGTTAGGCGGAGCCGATGGCGCCGGCTACACGGCCCTCCATGCAGCGGCGCTCGCGGTAGCCAACGCGATGCTTGGTCCTGACCTGCGACGTGGGGGGGCTTACGGTGGCAAAGCTGCTTTGCTTACGCTCGGTAGGGTGGACAAGGCCGCGCCTGCATCACAGGTAGACGAGGCTTTGTCAATCGCGAGCAAGTTGCTGGCCGCAGGGGCTGACCCCAATCGCCAAACGCGGTATCCGACGGCTGGACCAGCCGGTGATGTTCGTATCAATCCGGCGCCACCGGGCTCATCCGCCTTTCATATCGCGGCGAGTTCCCGAAATCTCGAGCTCGTAAAAATGATGGCGCAGAACGGGGCTAATCCGAATCTCTTCCGCAAGGACGGACACACTCCCTTCTCGGTAGCAGTGATCGCAGGTGATCTCCCTGTCGTTAAGGAATTCGCCGCCCATGGCGCGGAGTTGACGCTCTCCTACAATCCGACCGAAAAGATTCCCGATCCGGTGGACCCTATCACCCTGCCCAGGCAGAAGCAGACGATTATGCACCTCGCCGTACTCGGAGGGTCGCCCGCTGTCATTGAGTATCTTTATTCGCAGGGCGTTTCGCTTGACGGGAAGAATTCCGCAGGTGAGACTCCGCTCGACCTTGCCGATCACCAGGAACGCTACCGTGAGGCGATTGAGCGACAGGGCGCTGAGGGCGATCCAGAAAAACTGAAGAAAGTGGTTCGTCCGACCACTATATCTGATACCATCCGCAAGCTGCTCGCGGCCACCACCACCCAAACAAGCGGCCGTTGACATAATAGTTGTCTGCGGCATCTTAACGCTTGTTGCAGAACGATTACAACTAACGATTATCTCTGCATCTGCGACTCACCCCGCTATACTACGAACATCATTCGGGAGTGACCTCGTGCGTACATTTATACCCCTCTTATTTGCAACCACCGCCCTGTTGGCGCAGAATTCGGGAGTTCAAGGACAAATTACGGATTCGAGTGGCGCCGCAGCGCCAAACGCGTCCATCAAAATAAGCAATATTGAGACCGGCGTCGCTCTCGACTATACGACCAACGAACAGGGTTTGTATGTCGCGCCGTCTCTGAATCCCGGCCGCTACCGGCTTGATGTGTCTTCGCCCGGTTTCGCAACTCAGTCCATCAACGAGTTTCGGCTGGAAGTAGGGCAACTGGCTCGATTCAATTTCGAGTTGAAGCCCGGCGCGATTGTCGAGGCTATCCAAGTCTCTGCGTCCGCTGTGCTACTGAACGCAGACACTACGGAAGTCGGTCAGGTTATCGATTCAAAACGAATCACCGAAATGCCGCTGAATGGACGTAACTATTTGCAACTCGCCCAGTTCACTACAGGAGTAATTCCCGGCGGCAACTCAACGCAAGGAAGTCGCGCTCGTGATGAAGGCGCCTTTGCGGCGGCAGGTATGCAGATGGCCCAGAACAACGTGCTGCTTGACGGAAACGACAACAGCTCCCGCACATCTGGCGGGCCGCTAGGCTTCGAAGCACAGGCCGTTAAACCACCCGTAGACGCCGTCGCCGAGTTCAAGGTAGTCACCAACAACATGAGCGCTGAGTATGGCTATCGAGCAGGCGCTAAGGTGCTGGTGAATACTCGTGCCGGAACGAACGACTTTCACGGTTCCCTTTATCATTTCCTTCGGAACGATAAGCTCGATGCGACGAACTTCTTCGCAAATCGATCAGGTGGTCAGAAGCCCAATTACAAGCAGAACCAGTTTGGCGGTACGATCGGCGGTCCAGTCATCAAGAACCGTACATTTTTCTTCTTCAGCTATCAAGGCACGCGAATCCGGTTAGGTCAGAGTTACATCTCGACAGTCCCTAGCCGAGATATCGTCGAGCGTGGCGATTTCTCTCAACAGCCCGCAATTCGGCGCAATGTTTATGATCCGTTAACTTTACGTGGCTCGGGAGCTGATGCCATCCGTCAGCCATTTCCCGGCAATGTCATTCCGAAGGACCGGTGGGATCCCATTGTGAGCCGAATCGTCGAGCTTTATCCCGCGCCGAACATTGCGGGACGTGAACATCTTACCGACAACTATTTCTACTCTCCAACAGATTCCAACGATGCAAATCAGTACGACATGCGCGGTGATCATAACTTCACGGAGAAGCATCGATTCTTTTCGCGATATTCGATTCGGAAACAGTTCCGCAATGAAGCAGGCACACTGCCATATCCGGCGATGGGTGGGCAGGGGCAAACCGTCGATCTCAAAGGGCACAACATTGTTGGAAATCTTTCGAGTACGCTTACGCCCTCGCTATTTAATGAATTGCGTTTTGGCTTCTCAAAGTTCGATACGGCGTTCGACATTCCATTTACAGAGAATTTGAATCCGGAGTTCGGCATCAAGGGAGCCCCTGGTGATAGCGCCGGTGATGGGTTGGATCAGGGATGGACGCGGTTCAGTCCAAGCGGATATGTCGAAATCGGACCGCGCAGTTTCTGGCCCAACATCAACAATCTGGCCAACTATATGATCACCGAGAGTCTGCTCTGGCAGCGTGGCAAGCATACATTCAAGTTCGGTGGCGAGTATCGATTTCTGAATATCTATCGCGACGCAGCGAGGCTGCGACGCGGCAACTTCACCTTCTCCGGAGCGTTCACGTCCGAGCGCCCAAACGTTGGCACAAGCCGCGGAAATTCCGGTAACGGTTTTGCCGACATGCTCCTCGGCTGGGTTGGAGGCGGCACGTACGGCAACAATCAGGGTGAGAACTTAAATGCTCCCTATTACGCAGGGTTCATCCAGGACGACTGGAAAATCGCTCGGAATCTCACATTGAATCTTGGTTTACGCTACGAGTTATTTGGTGTCGGCACATTTCCGGACGCGGCGAATCAGACGATCAGCCGTTATCTATTGCAAGGCATCAACGTCTCAAGCGTTACGGAAGAAGGTATCGCTTTCCCCAAAGACGGCACTGATTGTGGGTGTGCACAGGACAGAAACAACTGGGCGCCTCGAATTGGTCTTGCCTGGAGTCTGGCCGAAAAGACTGTGATTCGAACAGGCGCGGGAGTCTTCTATGGAGAACCCAATAGCCTCTCAACGGAAGGAGCGAACTTCCGAAGCGGCCCTCCGCGAAGCGCCGATATCGCGATCCAACAAAACTTCGAGCGGACAAGCGTATTCGTTCAGGAAGGGTTTCCTGAGTTTCGTCTATCCAACGAGATCCCACGCGGCTCCAACATCTTTGTTTTCCCGAACCAAAGACAAAATCTCGAGGCGTATCAATGGTTCTTCGACGTTCAACAGACACTTCCATTCGACGTGCTTCTAACCGTGGGCTACATGGGAACCAAGGGAACGTTTCTGGCGACGCAGAGGAATATCAACCTGCCATTCACTCCGAGCGCGAACGTCGCAGCGAACCAGCGGTTGATCCGGCCGCAATTCAACTCGGTCACGTTGCATGAAAATTCCCTCAATTCGAGCTACAACGCGTTGACCGCCAAGGTCGAAAAGCGGTTCTCACGCGGTCTTACTTTTCTGAGCTCATTCACGTGGTCGAAAAATATAGACCAGGGCAATGAGGACCTGGTGGATGGAACTCAGGGTTCGGCCACTCCGTACAATCTCAGTATTGAGCGTGGCCTGTCGACACTGCATCGGGAATTCACATACGTTGTTAGCGGTGTATACGAACTGCCATTTGGCAAGGGCCGCCAACATCTGACATCGGGTCCGGCTAGTTGGATAGTTGGTGGCTGGCAGGTCGGCGGTCTTTTGTCTCTGCTGAGCGGCATGCCAGTCGCGCACACGATCAACGTGAACAACCAGAATCTGGGTGGAACGGTTCGCGGCGACTGGGTTCGAAATCCGAATCTCCCCAGTGATCAGCGCACGATCGATCGTTGGTTCGATACTAATTTCGTGGTTCCGAGCGCTCCAGGAGTCATGAGCAATGCGGGCCGAAACCTCATTATCGGACCCGGCCGCACCAATCTCGACGTCATGGTCGGCCGCGACTTCAGAATGCCTGTCGAAGGACACAGACTGCAGTTCCGATTCGAATCGTTCAATTTCACGAACACCCCGAATTTCGGGCCACCCAACGGGGGCGTAGGAACGCCGAATGCCGGACGCATCATCCAAGCGGAAGATCCGCGCCGCATTCAGCTCGCCCTGAAGTACATCTTTTGAGCGGCTTACATCGCGGGTTTGGCGGATAATTGCCTCCGTTCCCGCCTATTTGAGCGTCGGGAGGCCGGCGTTATGAATGGGTGGGAACTCGTAAGGCATTTACGCTTAGTACTGGTTTTTTTGCTCCAACTCTGCACGGTGCAAGCATCGGAACAACCCATTTTCGCTGCTCGTGAGTTCCTGCTCACGCGTCAGTTCACCGCGGGATTGGATGTTTATCCGACTCTCACGGTATCGCCGATGGCGACTCACGCAGGAGATATCTATCTGGCAGGGGCGTTCAAAACTTCAGCTACAGAGTACAAGACCGTTCTCCGGAAATTCGACGCCTCAGGCAGCGAACTCTGGACGCAGGAGATTCCGGCTCCCGATAATGCCTTTCCGGATGCCCTCGTGGCAGACCCCGGCGGCGTGTACATAGCAATGTCCGTGGGATCAGACCGGCGCGAACCACAGCTTCGCAAGTACGGCATAGATGGCAAGGAGCTTTGGTCTCGTGAACTCCGCATCTCCGAGACCGGACACCACGTCGTCGCAGGACTCGCAATCGACGATCTAGGCCTTTACATTGCTGCTTGGGATGGATTGTCGCAAGGGATTGTACGCAGATACTCACTTTCCGGCACAAAGCTGTGGACTCGTACGATGACTGCGACCCTCATGCGCGGAGTAGCCACGGATGGAAACGGTGTGTATGTTGCTGGCCGGAACAATACAGAAGCATTTGTAAGAAAGTTTGCAGCCACAGGTTCTCTTCTGTGGACCCGCCCACTCATTGAGTCCGAAGACCAAATCAACTCACCTGCGGCTGTTGCTGCTGGCCCGACGGGTGTTTACGTGGGTGGTTCGATGTATCGACGTGCCCATGCCGAGAGGACAACGTACGTTTATGAAAGTCGAGAAGGATATGTCGAGAAGCTTGATGGTGACGGCGGTTCCCTCTGGCGACGTCGATTCGGCCCGGCGGGGACAGGAGTTGAGGCTCTCGTCGCTGACAGCACGGGAATCTATGCGACAGGGGGCGTCAAAAGAACATTACCAGGTCAGTGCCGATCCGGCGCTCCGGATGTCTTTGTTCGAAGCTACGACGTCGCTGGTAACGAGCAATGGACACGGCAGTTCGGCACCGCAAGAACAGAGACTGCCGGGAGCGTTGCGGTGGATAAAGACGCCCTGTATGTGAGCGGGAGCGTGCGCGGTGGAACCACCCACGGCAGTCTGTTTCTGGCGAAACTTGCGAAGACACCCAGCGTGCAGGACACCTTCCGACCTCGCATTTCATGGGAGTGCGTTCTAAATGCAGCTAACTACGCTGGAGGCGCCGTCTCTCCCGGAGAAATAGTGAATATCTTCGGTGTCAATATGGGTCCGGCCGAAGTCTTACGGGTTCGTTCCGATGCCAAGGCGCCCACCAGCTTGGGAGACGTGCGCGTTCTTTTCGATGGAGTTGCCGCGCCGCTCCTGTTTGTATCCGCAACGCAAGTCAACGCGATAGTGCCGGACGATGTAGCCCGACAATCATCAGTTGTCATTGAAGTTGAGCATCGCGGCGTTCGTTCGCAGCCGCTGACACTGCCGGTCGCTCCAACACATCCCGGGGTCTTCACAAGCGATGGTTCTGGAGAAGGGCCGGCTGTCATTCTGAATGAAGATGGAAGTATTAACTCGCCACAGAATCTGGCCGAGCGAAACTCTGTCCTAACGTTCTACGTGACAGGCGCTGGACTGGCGATCACTCCTAGAGCCAAAGACATTCTCGTCTTCTTTGCAGACCCTCGTAACGAGGACACTATGGGTACCGGATCGTCCGCTGAAGTGATTTCCGCTAGCAGCGCCTCGGGTGGTGTCGCCGGCTTGCTGGAGATCAAGGTGCGAGCGCCTGAGTGGGCACTCACCGGCCCTTCAATAGCGTTCGACGTGCAGATCGGGTCGGCGTATACGGACCTTTCCGTCACCGTTGCCTTGCGGTGATTCAAAAGCTACAATCGCGGCCGCGGCGGAGCGACCGGAGCCCACGGCAGGACACCTTTACGCCGAATTTGCCGTTTATAGACCTTATCCCCAGCAGTAACGTATAGAGTCTGTAGATCTGGTCCGGCAAGCAATACGTTGGTCAACGGCGCTTCCTGCGGTTTATTCAGTATTGCGACCACTCGACCCGCTTGATCGCAGATCTGCAATCCGGCGCGTGTAGCTACGTATAAGTAGCCTTCTGTGTCTACTGTCATTCCATCGGCATGACTCACAGATGAGTCGTCAGGTGTTTCGAGCCGGTAGAAAGGCTGACCATTAGCCAGCGATCCGTCGGGTTGGACCTGGAATGACCAGACAAACTTTCCTCTGTAGTCCGTGACGAAGAGCAGCGATTGGTCAGGCGAGAGACGAACGCCATTGGGATAGTCGATGCCCTCGTGGACGACGCGCTTGTTTCGATTCGCGTCGATGAACCATACGCGTTTTGTTGGCGGCTCAGTGAAGTAGATTTCGCCATTGCGACTCACTGCCAGATCATTCGAGTTCACGCCATCAGCAATGACAGAAGCCGAGCCGTCATTGTCATACGCCACGATTCGCTTTCGGCCGTTCTCGCATACATACAGCCGTCCATCTGGGCCGAACATCATGCCATTCGAAGCCGCGGTGTTTTCCTTGAAGATCGTAACCTTGCCGTCAAGCGCCGATATCCTGTGAATGCGATTGTTTTGAATATCGGTAAAGAAGACATTCCCATCACGATCGATGGCCGGCCCCTCCGTTAACTTGTAACCCTTACCAACAAGTTCCCACTCTTTATTTGGCTCGAGAATCAAACGAACTTCGTGGCGTTCCGAAATTTTCTCAGCCGTCTTTATGGGCTTGGGATAATCGCGCCACAGCCAGCGAAGCGCGTCCGGCAGTATGGCAGAACCATGTTTGCCGTTGTGTCCCTCCGATCCGACAACAAACGTCGAATCGTAGCCGGAATACTCAAGCGCCGAAGCCATATCTTGATTGGCGATCCACCAATTTCCTGCATAGATGTTCTGGTCGGATCTGCCGTCCTGAAGATATATGCGTAATGGCTTGGGCTCAGTCTTACGAATCAATGACGAGTAAATTTGTCCGCCGCGCAGGTTCGTGTAGCTACCGATAAAGCTTAGTACTCTATGGAAAGCGTCAGGCCTATTCCATGCAGCCGTGAACGCGGCAATCCCGCCGGAGCTCGACCCGGCCAGTCCGCGATCATTGGGATCGCTCGACAAGCTATACTGCCTGCTTACTTCCGGCAGGATTTCCTCTATCAAGAAACGGGCGTAGCCATCGCCCAGCGCGTCGTACTCAAAACTGCGGTTGTACCTGGCTTGCGCGCCTTCGCGCAAAGCCGGTAGCACGCCAGGATTTACAAAAATACCAACCGTGATGGGAAAATCTCGTTTGTGGATCAGATTGTCGAGCACGATCGGAGCTCGCCAGGTCCCGGTGTCTGCAACAAGTCCCCCACCGTCCTGAAAGATCATGACGCACGCCGGTGTCGAAGCCTGATATTGCGCGGGAACGTAGACCCAGAAATCCCGTACTGTACCGGGAAATATTCTGCTAGTCCAGGTATACTTCGTGACCTTTCCTTGAGGCACATTCGGTTGGCGCTGAGAATCCGGTCCCAGCTGATACTCCTGCGCCGAAATACCGCCACACAACACAAGAAACACCCAAGCTTTTATGATCATCATCAATCGTTCCCTGATCTAGTCCTTCACGTCATACACCCACAATTGTCCAAGATCTCTTATGTACAACCGCCCGTCCGATACAACCGGGTATGACCACGCCCGTTCCCTTGCATCCTTGCGCTTGGGTGGACCGACTGGTGTGAATCGACCCTTCTCTACATACAATTCGGGATTCGCTTCGACAAGTAGAACATCACCGTTCTCGCCGTGGAAGTACAAACATCCGTCCGCGTAGAAGACAGATCCTGGCCCGAGTCCTTTATCGCGCCATAGAACCTTCCCTGTTAGAAATTCCGCAGCGACGGGTCCTTCCTGATTCGTTCCATATAAGATGTCGCCGATAAGAACCTGCCCGCCGAGTGTGTTTGGCATCTCTCGCTCAAAATAGATCTGTTCTACGGCGACTCCTGCCGCAGTCGCGTTCAATTGCACGAGTCCGCCGCCGAACCTGCGCGAGTTGGTACTGTATACATATTGTCCACGGGCCACCGGCGTCGCGATATTGGCGGGGCCACCGCTAGTCTGTGTGTATCGCCAAAGATATTTGCCCGTTCTTGCGTCTACACCCACCAGACCTTTATCGAGAAATTGTACGTACTGCTTGCGGCCGGCCGCCTCGACGGCAATAACAGAGGAATAAGCAGCGCGATCACCGCCCGGCACAGCCGACTTCCAGATCACAGCGCCCGACTTCTTGTTCAATGCAAGCAGAGTTGCTTCTGGACCACCGGGAGTCACCACCAAAACGTCTCCGTCGACAAGCGGCGATTCCGCATAACCCCACGTTCCCGGGACTCCTCCGAACTCGCTACGGACATTCTTCTGCCAAACCATTTTTCCATCGGCGCGTCGCAAACACGCTAAGTCGCCATCCGAGCTAAAGGCGAAGACGAAATCGCCTTGGATTGTTGGTGTCGATCGGGCCATCGGATACGGTGGCTGTTGGTTTGGGTTCCCGACATTGCCCAAACGGGTTGTCCATAGACTCTTGCCATCTTTTGTAGAGAGCGTGTGGACAAACTCCGATTCCATTCCGCGATTGCTGATCAGGTATACGTGATCTCCTGAAACCGCCGGTGTTCCATATCCATCGCCGATGTCACTCCGTTGCCACAGCAGTTTGGGTCCGGGCTTGGGCCAATCTTTCAGCAAACCTGTCTCGGTCGATACTCCCGTTCGTTGAGGCCCTCGCCACTGCGGCCAGTCGGCCGCCGAACATACTGTGGCAAATGCCCCGAGGACAAGACAGCTTCTCAGCAATGCGCCGGCGATCATACGGTAAATTTAATCACTGATTGACGGATGTGTGTTACTCGAGGATCACGACCTCCTAATCTTCCTAATTTCAGGACTACATTGACAGATGTCTGCTAGTTGGTTTCGCGCGGCTTCGTATCCACCGCGGCATTCACCTCGCGAAAGTTCGTCTGCACCCAGCGTTCCCATTGGTACGTTACACGTACATTACTCAGATAAAATCGACCTCAAGTGCGACTTCCAACTTTGTGTTTGCCGTTGCTGCTGACTTCTCTTGCTGCTCAGGAGAAGAGCAACACGTTGAAGCTTGCGCTAATGATTCCCCTGACCGGTGAGACCTTTCATGTGCAAGGAATCGACATTGACGGCTCACGTTTATTCGTAACCTCCGTGGATAAGGAAGCGAAACGGGGGTTGCTCCTCGAATATAAGCTGCCCGAAGGTCATCTGGTGCGTTCGGTTGAGATTCACGACGGTGTTCGTTATCATCCCGGCGGCATGATGGTCGACGGCAACGCGATATGGATTCCGGTCGCCGAGTACAAGCGGGAGAGCACCTCTGTCATTCAACGCCGGAATAAGGCGACACTAGCGCTGGAGTCTCAGTTTCCAGTCAATGATCATATCGGAGCCATCGCTGTCACTCCCGACGGACTCATCGGGGCGAACTGGGACGCCCGAGACTTCTATATCTGGGACCATACGGGTAAGCAGATCCGAAAAGTCGCGAATGCATCGCG
Source organism: Bryobacteraceae bacterium (assembly GCA_035630195.1). Lineage (GTDB taxonomy): Bacteria > Acidobacteriota > Terriglobia > Bryobacterales > Bryobacteraceae > DASQDN01. Next base: position 3,798 of record DASQLD010000277.1, on the reverse strand, counting down.
CATTGCGATACAGGACATGAAGTTCGATCGAGGAGAATTAATTGGTGGGGGACTACGCTCAGACAAATCGGGCGAGATCGTCTGGCTCCGATGGCCCTCGCTCGGAGTCAAACAGCGCATGCCGGTAGGGCAAACCGACAGAGATATTTCTTACGCCCACGAAGGAATGGCAATGAGGAACAACAAACTTTGGTTTCTGCCGGAAGACGGACCGAGTCGTTTATTCATCTTCACGATGCATTAGGATTTCGAAGCGCGCTAAGAGTACACTGAAATCGCACGAGCACATTGCCATGAAAAGACGTCAATTCCTTGTTGCCGCCTCTGCTGGCGCCGCACAATCCTGGGCTGCTGCCAATGATCGCGTCCGAGTGGCTATCGTTGGTGTCGGATCCCGGGGGTCTGCGCACATCAAAGAGATTCTTCCGGTAGCGAACGTCGAAATCGCCGCGCTTGTTGACCCGGACGGACGCCGCACGGAGGAAGCATCTTCCGTTATCTTCCAGAAAACCGGGAAACGCCCGAAGATCGATTCGGACATGCGCCGCGTCTTCGAAGACAAGAACATCGATGCAGTCACGATTGCGACTACAAATCACTGGCATACTTTGACAGCGATATGGGCGATGCAGGCCGGCAAGGACGTCTATGTCGAGAAACCGGTCTCGCACAATATCTGGGAAGGAACGAAGTTAGTCGAGACCGCCCGAAAGTACAATCGGATTGCTGCCGGCGGTACCCAACGACGCTGGTGGGGACGCTTCCGCAAAGCCATCGAGCTTGTCCATGCCGGCGCGATCGGCGATATCTACCAGGGGAACTTCTTCTTTCCGGGAAGTCGCGATTCAATCGGCTTCAAGGAGCCCAAGGAACCACCGGCATGGCTCAATTGGGACCTATGGTTGGGACCTGCGCCGATGCAGCCATATCACGAGAATCTCGTCCACTACAACTGGCATTGGTTCTGGGACTTCGGCAATGGCGAACTTGGAAACAATGGCATTCATCTCATCGACATTGTCCGCTGGGGCATGCAAAAGAAGCTCCCCGTGCGCGTTCAGTGTAGTGGCGGCCGCTTTGGCTACAAGGATCAGGGTCAGACTCCGAACACACAAAACGTTACGTGGACGTATGAGGACGGCGCGATGATCGTGGGACAGTTGCGTGGTCTCTACACAGCAGAACCGATGTCCTGGGATTTCTTCGGAACCAAAGGTCACATGCATCTTATGGCCGACGGGAAGTTCCACATCAGGATGGGACGCAACAAAGAGCTCGAGCCCGAGGTGGAATACCCCGTAAACCTCGATCACTTCCAGAACTTCGCGGACGCGATTCGCGCTCGGGACCGCAAACTCCTGCATGCCGAGATCGAGGAAACGACTCTCTCCACAGCGCTGTGTCATTTGGGCAACATAGCGTACCGCGTCAATCGTGACTTGCGTTTCGATAGTTCGAAAATGCAATTCGTTGCAGACACGGAAGCCAATAAGCTTCTCACGCGCGAATACCGCCGACCGTACGTGGTACCCGATCGCGTCTGATTTTTTTCATCGCAACGCTGTACTTTGATCGAGTCAGGCAACGCCTGTACAGCGGCCGGCATACCATTATTAGGCTGAGTGGCATTATCCCGGCGTGCTAAATTGAAGGTTATCCCGTTATGAAAAAGACGCAAAACGTCGAGGAACTGCAGGCCATTTGCCGCACGACTCGGCGTCAGATCATCGAGATGATTACGGCCGCCAAATCAGGGCATCCCGGCGGATCGCTCTCGGCGGTCGAAATTTTAGTGACCCTTTACTTCGACGTGATGCAGCACGATCCCGCCAATCCCACGTGGCCGGATCGCGATCACATCATTTTGTCGAAAGGTCACGGGTGTCCGGTTCTGTATTCGGTTATGGCGCAGGCGGGCTATACGCCGGTCGACGAGTTGAAGAATCTGCGCAAACTTGGATCTATCTATCAGGGACACCCCGATGTGCGATTTATCCCTGCTCTCGACGCCTCCACTGGTTCGCTTGGACAAGGTCTCTCTGTCGGAATCGGTATGGCATTGGCGGCGCGAGTCGACGGCCGTCCATCCCGCACATATGTGATTTTTGGCGACGGCGAAGTGCAGGAAGGACAGGTATGGGAAGCAGCGATGTTCGCACCGGTCCATAAGATGGATAACATCGTCTGCATCGTCGACTACAACAAGATCCAACTCGACGGGTTCACCAAGGATATTCTCGATATCGATCCGATCGGGGACAAGTGGCGCGCGTTCGGATGGCACGTCATCGAACTCGATGGCCATAATGTCCCGGCGCTGCAAGCTGCGTTCGCCGAAGCGGCCAACACTAAAGGCAAGCCTACCTGCATCATCGCGAACACGATCAAAGGCAAGGGCGTGTCTTTCATGGAGAATAATCCGAAGTATCACGGTGTGGCGCCAACACAGCAGGAAATGGAAGTCGCGCTTCAGGAGATTGGTTAATGCCGGCTCAGACTCAGTCCGAACGTAAGAATTATGAATTGAAGCTCGGCGCGGCTACCCGCGAGGCTTTCGGAAAAGCTCTGGCGGAACTTGGCCGCGAAAACAAGGATGTCGTGGTGTGTGATGCCGACTTGTCGAAGTCGACGATGACCACGTTCTTTGCCAAAGAGTTCCCTGATCGTTTCTTTGAATGTGGCATTGCTGAGGCAAATATGGTCGCGATCGGCTCGGGTTTGGCGGCAGCGGGCAAAATCCCGTTTGTCTCCAGTTTCTCGGCTTTCGTGATCAATAAAGGGTTCGAGCAACTTCGCGTAACCGCCGCTTATCCGAATGTGAACTTGAAGGTGGTCGGGACACACAGCGGAATCTCAATTGGCGAAGACGGCCCGTCGCAGATGAGCGTTGAGGACTTGGGCCTTGCCTGTTCCCTTCCCGGGTTCGTTGTTTTATGCCCCGCGGACGAAGTTGCGACGCGGGCCTTGGTCAAGGCGGCAGCGGAGCACAAGGGTCCGGTATTCCTTCGCGCCGGACGGCCTAAAGTGCCCGTCATTTACGAAGCAGATCATAAGTTCGTGATCGGTAAATCAGAAGAGCTTCTTGCCGGTACGGATGTCACCATTATCGCGACCGGATTAATGACGGCCGAAGCGATTCGGTCGGCGCAAGCGCTCGAAGCCGAAAATTTATCTGTGCGAGTTTTGGATTTCCACACCATCAAGCCGCTCGATCGAGAAGCGATCGAACGCGCTGCTAAGGAAACCGGCGCAATCGTTGTTGCGGAAGAACACTTGGTGGATGGTGGTCTGGGTGTTCGCGTCGCCCAGATCGTGGCTGAGACCACGCCTTGTGTGATGGAGTTCGTCGGTCTTAATTCTTACGCGGAATCCGGGTCGCCCGAAGCTATCCTAGAAAAATACGGAATGACGGCCGCAAAAATTACGGATGCTGTGCGCCGAGTTGTTTCTCGTAAGCGGTAGTATAAAGAACTGAAGGCCGCGCAAATCGTGGCGCGTCTCAACCTGTGTGGCGCCCGAGCACGACATGACCGAGTCCCAGCGGTTCCTGCAGCGGATGATCGTCTCCACAATCAACGCCAGGGATGTCGAGAGTAATCGCGTTTCGAGACTCCTGCACGATGAAGTTGGCCAGGTCCTAAGCGCCGTTGGCCTATTACTGGATGTCCTGAAGCTCGACTATCGCAGCCAGATCCCGGAATTGACTGAGCGTGTTCATGAGATTCAGAAAATGCTTGAGAACGCGGTTCAGCAGGTACGCTCGCTCAGTTACGACCTAAATCCTTCAGTCGTCGAGCG
>DASQLD010000276.1:0-7858 GCA_035630195.1 Bryobacteraceae bacterium | reverse complement strand
CGGTCCAGTGGCGCCACACACGCTCACCGGTGGTCGCTTTGTATGCATCGATGAAGCCGCGGATGCCCCAGTCGCCGCCTGCGACGCCAGCGATCACCATGTCTTTTACGATGAGGGGGGCGAGAGTACCGCCGTACTTCTGCGGTTCATCGGGCATCACGACTTCCCAAGCAAGACGGCCCGTGATTCGGTTTAAAGCGATGAGGTGCGCGTTATCCGTCACCATGAACACGTTGTCGCCCAGGATCGCGACACCGCGATTTGTACCGAGGGAGGCGTCCGATACCAAGCCGGGTGTACGGGGACGGGCGTAATGCCAGATTTGATGTCCGGTGCGGGCATCAAGCGCAAATGCCTGATTCGGTCCGGTGACATACATGATGCCGTCGGCGACGATCGGAACCGTCTCCAGTCCGAAGTAGCGCATGTTCTCGCGGTAATAGGGCGTGTCCGGCAGGAACTGCGTCCACAGCGGAATCGAGAACGTCCACTGGACCCCGAGCTTGCTTACATTGGTTGCGTTGATCTGCTTAAGATGGCCATATCGATTGCCGCTCAGGTTGCCGTTGTAGGTCAGCCAATCGCCCGGCTTGGGATTTAGGATTCTTGCAAAATCAATTCCGTTTTGTGTGGCGACCTGTTGGGGCTTTGGAGTTTCAGGTTGGACGCCGGTTAACCGGCTGAGGAAAGCGAGCAGATTCTGAACTTCCATCTCGCCGGTCTTGACGCGCTGCATCAGGGAATGTGTTTCCTCTGTCAGAGTGGCAATGCGATCGAGAGAGAGCGGGTGGAAGCCACCATTGAAGTCTTGTAGAGCAAGGTCAAAGCTCGTCCTACTGCGGGCAAACCCACGGAGTGTGCGGCCGTCCAGTAGTCGGGCATTCACGACTCCGTAGCCGGGAGCGATGCGCGTGTCGGGTTGAAGCAAGGCGTCGCGAAGTTGATCTACCGTCATCTCGCGCCCAATGTTCGAAAGATCGGGACCGATTGGAGAGCCTTCGCCGTAAACCATATGGCAAGACCCGCAATTCCCTGCTCCGAAGAAGAACCGTTTGCCGGCGGCACGGTCGCCAGGCACGGCGCTATCGGCAGCCGATGCGTTGAGCGAAGCAACGAGCTTCGTAAGGGCATCGAGTGTTGCTTCCGGCAAATTGAATCCCGGCATGGCTGCCGCTGGAATGCCGTTACGGATGACATTGCGAATGCTCTGCATCGAGCGTCGGCGCAGGCTGGGATTTCCGGCTAGTCCTGGTCCTTGCTGTGTGCCACGAGCATCGTCGCCGTGGCAGCCGCCGCAAAGCTTTACGTAGGTTTGGCGGATTTCAGGCGCGTCCTGGGCAATCGCTGGAACGATGATGAAAGCCGCGATTAGCGTGAGGTTAGAAGGCCTATTGAACATCTATTTTCTTACGCTTTTCAGGATGATTGCCGGCTTGATCCATTGTGTCGGTTTCGAACAGTCTGCCATTGATGACAACGTACCGCACATACTCTGAATCGCGGATATTCGTCAGCGGGTCGCGATCAAGCACGGCAAGATCGGCCAATTTGCCAGGCTCGATCGAACCAATGTCTTTGTCGAGGCCGAGGTATTGCGCTCCATGTAGCGTGCCGGCGCGCAAGGCCTCAAAAGATGTCATTCCTCCTTGAACGAACATCCACAATTCCCAGTGGGGAGCGAGACCTTGCATTTGACCATGCGCTCCGAGATTCACCTTCACTCCGCGATCGAGAAGTTGCTTGGCCCCGCGAGCGATGTCGATGTGATTGAATTCGTCTTCCGGCGCCATCTCACGGCGACGCGAGCGCGGGTCGACCACGCGCTTAGGGACGTACCGCAGCAAGCGCTCGTTTTCCCAGACATTGGTGTGCTGATACCAATAGTTCTCACCGAAGATTCCACCGTACGCTACACCGATTGTCGGAGTGTACCCGACCTTTGTTTTCGGCCAGAACTGCAGCACGTCCTCATACAGCCTATTCACAGGAACGGAGTGCTCGATGCCAGTGTGGCCGTCCACGATCATATTCATGTTGTGGTGATAGAGCGAGCCTCCCTCGGGCACGACCATCATCTGCAACTCCCGCGCGGCCGCGATGATCTGTTGCCGCTGATCGCGACGCGGCTGATTGTAGCTTTTGACGCTGAAGGCCCCGACTGCTTTAAGCCGCCGAACGTGCGACTTGGCGTCATCGAGGCTATTCGTTTTTGCGCGGACAAGCGACGTTGCGCCGTATAGGATCGTGCCAGTTGAGAAGATTCGCGGCGCGGCGATCTGGCCGGCACGCATCATTTCACCTGCGGCAAAAACTGTGTTCGTCTCATTCGATGGATCGTGCGTGGTGGTTACTCCGAACGCAAGCGTTGCGTAGTGCGCCCAGTTGCGCTGCGGAATGATGCCACCTTCTCCTTGTGGCCCGTGGGCGTGAACGTCGACAAGGCCGGGAATGATCGTTTTGCCAGCAACGTCGATGATCTTTGCGCCTGACGGGATCTTGATCTTGCCTTGTTCTCCAACGGCAGTGATTCGGTTGCGCTCGATGACAACTGCGCCTTTTTGGAGAACCTCATCGCCTCGCATCGTGATGATGCGTGCTCCGACAAACGCAAGGGATCCGGACGGAATATCCGCAGGTTGTTCGAACGCGATGTTGACGCCGTTTTCCATGGGTTCGGGAAGCTTCTCCGGCGCACCCTCGACGAAGGCGAATGACTCTTGCAAGGTTCGTGTGAACAGCTCGGGTCCCAACGCCCAATGCAGACGCTTACTGTCGCCGGACCAGTGAAGGTAATTGCCTGCATCGCGAGTCAGACGGCGGAGTGGAAGCGCAGTAGATTTCCCGCCGAGAGAGATCGGTTGTCCGGTGAGCGGGAGTGGCGCGATGTACACCTTGAACAGTTCAGTAAATGCAACCCACTGACTATTGGGTGATACAACGATTTCCGTGGCGTCATCTATCACGAGGTGCGTCGTGGGATCGCTCCGATCGAGGCCTATACTGCGGAGTTGCGTTTTGTCGGCCTCACGAGTCGTGAAGAAAACACGATCACTGCGAGCGCCGAAGTGCGGTTTCGATCCCGACTTCGTGATGCGCTTGGCTTCCCCGCCCCCGGCTGGGATCACATACATGCCGGGATCCTGGGACCATGTCTGCGAGAGAACGGATGATCCCACTCCGCGTGTGAATACGATCTGCTGCCCGTCGGGACTAAATGCCGGGTCGGCATAGTGACCTGGCTGCGCGGTGACGGATCGTTCCGCTCCTCTGTCGATATTCACTACGCGAATCGAACCCAACGTTTCGTCATTCCACGTTGTATAGATGACGCTGTGTCCGTCGGGCGAGAAGGAAGGATGCTGCTCGAAATGTGTAGTCTGCTTGGTTAGCCGGCGGGGGACGCCGGTCGGGTATGGACGAATATAGATGTAGCCAAGCGCCTGGTATACAACAGCGTCACCCTGGGGCGATACGTTTACCCAGCGAAGCATCTTCACGTTGAATTTGTCGGGGGCGACTTCGACAGGGAAGCGGAGTGCCTCAGTTACTTCTCGCGTGTCCTGGACTCGAAACGGAATATCCGAAGCTTCGCGCGTATCGATCGCAATTCGACGGATCTTTCCGGCAGACCAAACGACAATCGACTTGCTATCGGGAAGCCAATTGAAGTTTGGATAGACGCCATGAATGGCCCACGTCTCCTGCATGTCCCGGTCGAGTTGGTCGTAGATGGGTCGCTCAATACCGGATGCAAGATCGCGTATGAACAACACACTGCGTGCGCGGACGCGCCGGACAAAAGCGAGTGACTTTCCGTCTGGTGAGGGTGTAGGCCGGACGGCCCCACCGGGACCGCCGACAACGCGATCGATATCGCCGGTTTCTCGATCGAGCCGGTTAATGGCGTAGATCTGTGTGTTGGGGTCTTTGTTGTACTCGAAGTTCGCGCCGGGTGTCGCATCGAGGCTGAAGAGCATGTATCGTCCGTCACGGGAGAAGGCAGGCTCGCCGGCGTCCTTTTGATCGTTGGCCTTCTTGGTCAGTTGCAGACCGGCGCCACCCGAGATGTGATACAGCCAGATCTCGCCGGCCCCAAGGGAACGCTGCGCGGTAAGATGTTTGCGCGCGGCGATGTATTGCCCATCGGGCGTCCAAGCTGGATTGTTCAACAGGCGATAGTCTTCTTTGGTTACCTGGACGGGCTTTGATCCATCACGATTCATGATCCAGATGTTGTCGCCGCCTGCGCGATCACTGGTAAATGCGATGCGAGAGCCGTCGGGACTATAGCGCGGCTGCATGTCCCACGCGATACCGCCCGTCAGGTTCTTCGCCGTTCCGCCAGAGATTGGAATTGTGTAAATGTCGCCTAAGAGATCAAAGACAATCTCGTCGCCTTTGGGGCTGACGTCGAGATTCATCCAGGTTCCCGAATCGGTGTTGAGCTCGATCTTCGTTCGTGGGCCGGGAGGATTGGAGACGTCCCATTTCGGCTTCGGGTCTTCCTTCTTTTCGGAAGTGGCTTGCTGCGCGGAAGAGATGGCGATGGCGAAAGAAAGAGCGGCTAGAATTCGAGGCATGCGAATATTACGTTCCGGAAACGAGATTGTACCTTGACGTTACATCGAGCCATTGAATTATGTCTTCTGTGATTTCGTCCCGATTGGTCTCATTTACGAGTTCGTGCCGGGCATCTTCGTAGAATCGCGCCTGCACTTTTTCAAGTCCGCATTGCTCGTACAGGCGGCGTAGTTTTTTGAGACCTTTCGAATTGTCTCCTACGGGATCGCTCGTGCCACCGATGATGTAGATCGGCAGCGACTTAGGGATGCGCTCTACGTGTTCGCTGGTTACAAGGTTCGCTTTCCCGGTGACGAAATCGAACCAGGACTGCGCTGTTAGTGGGAACCCGCAGAGATAATCATTGATGTACTTATCGACTTGATCGCAATCCCGCGACAGCCAGTCAAAGCGTGTGCGATTGGGTCGAAATTGGCGGTTGTATGTGTCGAATACGAGTGAGTCAAGCCAGAGGCCCGGCGCGCGCGGCCCGAGAACAAGCCGTTGAATGCGGGCAATCAGCCGGACGACAGCTTCCGAAACGCCGCGCGGTCCATCAGAGCCCGCGAGGATAACTCCCTTGTAAAGATCGCCACGTTCGCCCATGAGAGACTGCGCGACAAAGGAACCCATCGAGTGCGCGAAGACAAACAGCGGCAAACCGGGGTATGCACTGCGCATCTGATCCGAAACAGAGGCAGCATCTTCCACCAGCAGTCGCCATCCATTCTCGTCTGCGAAGTGGCCCAGCCCGACTGGCGGTGTCGGATTTGCTCCATGCCCACGCTGATCGTGAGCCCAAACGATGTAGCCGTGTTTGTTCAGCGCTGTAGCAAAACACGTATATCGGCGCGCGTGCTCGGCCATGCCGTGTATGATCTGCACGGCGCCACTCGGGCTCGCGACCGAATCCCATTTGTGGATGGTCAATTATGCATGATCATTTATGGATGATCAATGTGAATGCTTGGACGGCATCCCGAACCGCTCTGCGGTTTCATTCTCGAAGTCGACCTCGATGAGGACGGCCTCTTCATCACCTACCACCCATCCATCATGTCCAGGCTCGACGACGACCACTTGCGGCGCCTTGAACTCGAGCATGCATCCGTCGGGATACTCGATCTTTAGTCTTCCGCGGGCGAGAAACCCGACATGGGCATGCATGCAGAGATCGCCTCCCACGAACGGCTTCATGTGAGTCGACCAGCGGAATCCGGGCGGGTAGATAACGCGCTTCATCCTGCCTTTGCCTGTCTTCACAATGTCGAGATGGAGTCCGCCGACATCACGGCTGGCGGCGTCCAAGATTGGATCGAAAAGGGGATCGGTCGTGCTCATGCGGTTATCTCCTGATCTACTCTACTCCTGAATTACGGTACTGGTACTTGGCGAATGTCCCGACCTGTTGTAAAGTTATCTGAACTAAAGTCGGCCAATCGGTCGGCCGAAATCGCTGGCACGTACCAGAGGGGTTCATTGTATGCCTTGTCGCACACGTAGTCTTGTTCTATCCCTGTTCGCGGCCTTGCTCGCAAGTCCTGCCGCGGCGCAAACACTTTACGGCTCCCTGACAGGAGTATTGACTGATCCGAGCGGTGCTGCGATACCGAACGTGAAGGTCGAGGCGCTCAATTCGGGTACAGGTGTCATCAAGACGACGCAAACCGATGAACGCGGGTCCTATTTATTTAACGATCTGCAAGTCGGCACATACAAGGTTACGTTCTCCGCGCCCTCCTTCAATACGCGAATCGTTGAAGGAGTTCAGGTAAATCAGAACACGACGCTGCGCGTCGAATCCAGTCTTCAGGTCTCGCAGGTACAAGAGACCGTTGTTGTCAGCGCGAGCGCTGTCGCGATGCAGACGGATCGCGCGGATATCAACCACGTAATTCGGTCGACGCAGATCACGGATTTGCCGATCATCAACTCGCAAGGCCGAAATTTCCAGGCTCTCTATAAGGTCCTTCCCGGCTTCACTCCACCGGTCGAGGTCCACTCGGACTCAGGGAACCCGCAGCGGTCAATGGCGACGCAGGCGAATGGTATGCCGCAGTCGAACAACAACACGAAGCTGGATGGCGCGACCATCAGTTACCCGTGGCTGCCGAGAATCGTTGCCTACGTGCCCCCGGTAGAGGCCGTCGAGACGGTCAACATCGTCACCAACAGCTTCGACGCTGAACAGGGGATGGCAGGCGGAGCTGCGATGAATGTCAGCATCAAGTCGGGTACCAATGAGTTTCACGGCGGTGGCTGGATATTCCATAACAACAGCGCATTCAAGGCTCGGAATTACTTCTATTGCCTGTATTCCTGCACGGGGGATCCGGATCGCGCGCCCAAGGATCTTCAGAACCAGTTCGGCGGAATGATTGGCGGTCCCATCGTCAAGAACAAGCTGTTTTTCTTCTCAGACTGGGAGCGGACGACGCGCAGGCGTGCTGTAACGGCTCTGCGGACCGTACCCACGTCTGCCATGCGCACCGGTGACTTCAGCGGAACGGGCGCGACGATATACGATCCCGCTACCGGCAATGCGAATGGCACTGGACGTACGCCATTTCCAAATAATTTCATTCCGGCGAATCGAGTGGATCCCGCTTCGGCGTACATGCAGAACCTGATCCCGGCGCCGAATCAACCCGTATTCCCCAATAACTACCTGGCGGTAGGTCGGTACAGCGCCGATCGTGATAACGTCGATTTCAAGGTCAATTACAACCCGAACGAAAAACTCCAGTTGTTCACGCGCTACAGCTTTTCGCCGACAGAGTTCTTCGATCCTCCATCGCTTGGCGAAGCGGGAGGCGACGCCACAGGCGGAGGACAGCCGGGCCGAGCGCCCGGATTGATCCAGACTGCAGGTATCGGCGGCACATACGCTTTCTCGCCGAGTACGCTGCTCGACGCTAATGTCGGCTATACGCGGCTACGGTTGGGAGCCGAGAATATCGATCTCGACAAGAACTATGGGTTGGATGTATTGAAAATTCCCGGCACCAACGGAACGGATCGGCTACAAGCTGGCTATCCGAGATTCACGTTCACCACCTTCTCGAATATCGGTAATCCGAACGTCTCGAACCCCTTCTCCTTCCGCGATCCGCAGTACGTTGCCAGCGCAAATCTCGGTGTCGTCAAAGGCGCGCATTCGATTCGTTTCGGTTTCGAGTACAGCAAATACAGCATCAATCACTTCCAGCCGCAGGCTTCGCACGGGCCACGCGGTGGATTTACGTTCAGCGGGGGTCTGACATCGCTCAACGGGGGGGCCGCGACGCAGGGCTTCAAC
>DASQLD010000275.1:0-18868 GCA_035630195.1 Bryobacteraceae bacterium | reverse complement strand
AGGTCAATCAATCGGCGCGGCTCGATGTACAACTCACCGTGGGTGAAGTATCGGAACGAGTCCAAGTTACTTCCGAGGCTCCGATGCTTGAAACGGAATCAGCAAGCCGCGGAGCCGTCATCGATCAGACCAAGATCGTAGAGCTGCCGCTAAACGGCCGCGACTACAATCAACTTGCGCTTCTCTCTCCCGGCGTGCTGGCGCCAACGCCACGCCTGCAGACCGTCGGCTTCAAGGGCGCTTTCAATGTGAACGGCAATCGGGCGTTCAATAACGCCTTCCAACTGGATGGAGTCGACAACACGTCATACTCGAACAGCTTCCGTGGGTTAAACGTGCAAGTTGTACAACCCTCCGTGGACGCCTTGCAGGAATTCAAGATTCAGACGAATGCGTATTCCGCTGAGTTTGGCCGCAGTTCCGGCGCCCTCATCAATGCGGTGACAAAATCCGGGACCAACGCGTTGCACGGCACGTTATACGAATTCCAGCGCAACGACAATCTCGATGCGGCAAACTTCTTCGCAAATAAATTATCGCTGCCGAAGCCCTTCCGCCTGCGCAATCAGTTCGGCGCAGCCGCGGGCGGACCGATCGTCAAGAATAAGACCTTCATCTTTGGCGATTATGAAGGCCTCAGAGACGGCGCCGGCAACGTAAGCCCTAGTTCGGTGCCCCAACCCATGTGGCGTGAAGGCGTTTTCGCGACAGCGATTCACAACCCTTTCAACCCTAACGACACAGGCCAAGACTTCCGAATCCCCGCGATCCCGGGCTGCAACGACGGGCAAGGCAACTGTTGGCGCATTCCGTCAAACCTATTTGATCCCGTGGGCAAGAAGGTAGTCGATGTGATGCCGAATCCCAACGTAGCGGGCGCGGGGATCGACAACAACTTCGTGAGCTCGCCTGTAGAAACGAACAAGACAAATCAGTTCGATGTCCGCGTGGATCACACGTTCTCGCAATCCGTGAATATCTTCGGGCGCTATTCCTTCGTGGATACAACATTGTTTAAGCCGGCGCCACGTCCTGGTCTTGCCGAAGGTTCGACCAACGATACGTTCGGTACCGCGGATTTGCGCTCGCAAGGTATCGCCGTCGGAATGACTTGGGTTCTGAGTCCGTCATTACTATCTGAAACGCGATTTGGCCTTGCGCGCGGCGACTATTATCAGCTTCCGCCGAACTTCGGCTCCGGCTGTCCTGAAACGCTGATCGGTCTCAAGAACGCTCCCACGGACGAAGCGATCTGCGGGGGGCTTCCGGTATTCAACTTCCCCGGTGGGAATCTTCGCCGCATAGGACGAACGACATCCGTCCCGCAGTTCCAGACTCCGCGCAGTTATAACTTCCGTCAATCGATCTCTTGGAATCGTGGATCGCACTCGCTGCGATTCGGCGGTGAACTCCTGTTTGTCGAGACGGGTGTTCGCGATGTCAGTTCCCTGCTCGGGAACTTTGACTTTAGCGGCAGATTTACAGGACTCAACGCCCGATGGGAAAATGCTCTGGCGGACCTGTTGCTGGGATTCCCCTCGCGCTATCAACAGGACTCAAACACCAGCTTTGACTTGTATCAGAACATGTATTTTGGCTATCTTCAGGACGACTGGAAGATCGCCAGAAATTTCACGCTGAATCTCGGGATACGGTATGAGTTTGCGACGCCAACGCGTGAACGCAATCTTAAGTGGGCGAACTTCGATCCCGCGACTCGGGCGTATGTCAATGCGACGGACGGCTCGCTGCGGGAACAGGCTCTGGTGGAGCCGGACACGAACAACTGGGCTCCGCGCGTCGGATTTGCGTGGTCGGCGACCTCGAAGACGGTCGTCCGGGGCGGTTATGGAATCTTCTATAACCACTCCAACCGTATGGGCCGCGAAGGACTGCTAGGATTCAATCCTCCATTCATCATTCTGGGTGACCGCCAGATCGCGGGCAGTAATTTATTGAAGGCCAGCAATGCGATCTTCAAACTCAGTGACGGCATTCCGCCGGGATTCGTCGACATCGGGACAGTTAATCTGTCGACGGTTATGAGACGAGGACAAGACCCGAACCAGGAGACTTCGTACACCCAGCAGTACAACTTCGGTATCCAGCAGGAGCTAGGGAGTGGCCTTGTCCTCGATGTCGCCTATGTCGGCAATCGAGGATTACACCTGCCGGCGTTTCGCAATTTGAATCCATTTACGTACAGCTTCAACGCGCAAGGAGCCGTAGTCACAGGGCTGCGTCAACTCGATGCGGTGGGTCTCCGCGGAGATATCCAATACCTCGAGAACCTCGGGATCTCAAACTACAATTCTCTGCAAGCGAAGATCGAACGCCGGTTCCAGGGCGGCCTGACGTTCATCGGCTCCTACACATATGGCAAGGCGCTGACCGATTCCGTCGATCATCTTTCTACCAGCGGCTCAGGCAACGGCGTGGACGTTGGAGCATTTCGCGAGCCGCAGAACCCGGCGAATCGACGTCTCGAGTATGGGCCTTCTGAGTTCGATATTACGCATCGATTTGTGCTCTCAGGAGTATGGCAGTTGCCGTTCGCTCGTAACGCGTCCCGTGGCGTGAAAATGCTGCTGGGTGGATGGGAGTTCTCCCCGATCTTCACTGCGCAGACCGGGCTGCCTCTTACGATCAATCAACCCACCCTCCCGAACATCGGAGGAGAACGCCGCAGCCGGCCGAATCGTGTAGCAGATGGCGCTTTGCCCCAAGACCAGCGCACAGTCGATCGGTACTTCGATACCAATGCGTTCGTTCCCTTGGCGGCGAATCCAGGGCAAGTCGGCTTCGTGCCCAACCAGATCTTTGGCGATTCCGGGGTCGGTGTAGTCCGTGGCCCGAACTACGTGAACTTCGACTTCAACCTCGCCAAGACGTTCGCGTTCACGGAACGCTTCTCGGCGCAACTCCGCGGTGAGTTCTTCAATGCGCTGAATCATACGAATCTCGGCGTTCCAGGAGTCACGACGGGCGCCGGATTCGGCCAAATTGTTAGGGCTTACGATGCGCGCATCATTCAGTTTGGACTAAAGCTACGCTTCTGACAGTTGGACTAAAGCTTCGCTTCTGAAACTGTTTGCTGCCGTAGGGCTGCAATTTTTTGTGAGGTAACGTAGAATCATGCGGCCTGCCGATACAAGCCCCGAGGCGTGGAAGGTCTTCGTAGATCTGCAACGAAAACTTACGCCCGACACGAAGCTTCAGCAAGTATTCGAGTATTCGTGGTTTCTCGTGAAAATGGGTGAAGCCGTTATGAAAGCGGAACATCCTGAGTTGACCGAGCGCGAGGTGTTCCTGCGCTGCGCCGCACGCAGATTGAATACCGAGACCATGCGAAAGGTGTACGGTTGGGATTCTGCAACCAACACCTATGTTTCATAAAGCGGTTATCACCGTCGTCGAAGCATTCGAGTCTCTCAACATTCCCTATGCAATCGGCGGATCGGTTGCGAGCAGCGTACGTGGAATTGCTCGCGCAACCAACGACGTGGACTTCATTGCCTCACTTGCACTCCGACGAGTCGATCAGTTTGCCGAAAAGATTCGACCGGATTTCTATGCTGATGAGGACCACATACGCGCATCTCTAGAACACCGGCGGCCTTTCAATGTTATTCACATGCCCACGGCCTTCAAGATTGACATCTTTCCGGCTACCGAAGCTTTCCACTACGCGCAATTGGAACAATCAACACTTGCAACGTTCGGTTTCTTTGGTGAGCAGTTAACTTGTCGCGTTGTGTCGTCGGAAGATATCGTTTTGGCCAAGCTTCGCTGGTTCAACGAAAGCGGACGACGTTCCGAGCAGCAGTGGCGAGATGTAAGCGCAGTTTTGACGGCATCCAGCACTCGCCTGGACCGCGAATACCTCGACCAGTGGGCACAGAAGCTCGGCCTTTCCGAACTCCTGGAAAAAGCCATAAACGAGTCTCAAATCTAACCTTTCTGCTACTCTACGATACGTTATGGACTTCGAGTTCACCGACGAACAGGTACAACTCCGCAGACACGTTCGCGAGTTTGCGGAGGCGGAGATTGCGCCGAATGTACTCGACTGGGACGAGAATCAGACATTCCCCCTCGACGTCATTAAGAAGTGCGGCACCCTCGGATTCCTTGGCGTTATCTTCCCCGAAGACTTGGGCGGAGCCGGACTCAGCTATATCGATTACTCCATCATCATCGAGGAGCTTGCTCGCGTAGATCCTTCAGTCGGGCTCATCGTCGCGGCGCATAACTCACTCTGTACGAACCATATCTATACGGCTGGCAGTGACGAGCAGCGTCAGAGGTACATCCCGAAGCTAGCGACAGGCGAGTGGATCGGATGCTGGTCGCTCACCGAGCCCGAAGCCGGCTCGGACGCAGCGGGCACACGAAGCACTGCCGTCCGACACGGTGACGAATGGGCGCTGAACGGCGGCAAAACCTTCACCACCAATGCCCACTATGCCGATGTTTGTGTGGCGATGTTCGTCACCGATCGCTCCGCCTCGCAGCATGGCATCTCGGCATTCGTGGTCGAGAAGGATACGCCCGGCTTCCGCGTCGGCAAGAAAGAGAACAAGCTTGGCATGCGCGCGAGCGCCACTGGTGAAGTGCTGTTCGGGGATTGCCGTGTCCCTTCCACACAACTCCTCGGCAAACTCAACGAGGGGTTCGTTGATAGCCTTCGCATTCTCGATGGCGGACGGATCTCGATCGCAGCCTTGTCAATAGGGACAGCCCAGGGCGCCTATGACGCTGCGTTGCGTTACTCAAAACAACGCAAGCAATTCGGTCGGCCGATCTCCGAGTTTCAGGCGATCCAGCACAAACTCGCCGACATGGCTACGAATCTCGAGGCGGCGCGTCTTCTCACCTATCGAGCAGGATTCATGAAAGACCAGGGCCAACGGATAACGAAGGAATCCGCGATGGCTAAGCTATTCGCCTCGGAGATGGCTGTCCGAGTTTGCGACGAAGCCCTGCAGATTCACGGCGGCTACGGCTTCATCAAGGATTATCCGGTCGAGAAGTTCTACCGCGACGTGAAACTCTGTACGATCGGGGAAGGGACGAGTGAGATCCAGCGTCTGGTCATCGCGCGCCAGCTCTTGAAAGGCGTCTGAAAAAGCCAATCCTGATATAATCAAACGTCTACTGGGGAGAACATGACCACATCGCCGCAGCAGGTTACCAAGCTGCTTGTGGATTGGAGCAACGGCAACCAGGAAGCGCTCGAGCAATTGACGCCCCTGGTCTACGGAGAATTGCGACGCTTGGCCGGTCGCTATCTACGCAAAGAGCGGCCTGACCATACGCTGCAAAGCACCGCGCTTGTACACGAGGCGTATCTGCGCCTCATCGACCAAAAGAACGTTCGATGGCAGAACAGAGCACATTTCTTCGGAGTGGCTGCTCAGATGATTCGCCGCATTCTGGTGGATCACGCACGCGGCCGGCAGGCGTCGAAACGTGGGTCCGGCGCTCCCAAGCTTTCACTGGACGAAGCGATCGCCGTTCCCGAGCGCAAGGATTTCGACCTGCTCGCGCTGGACGACTCGCTGAACAGCCTCGCCAAAATAGATCCGCAGCAGGCGCGTATCGTCGAACTGCGCTTCTTCACCGGACTAACCGTGGAAGAGACGGCCGAAGTGCTCGGTATTTCTCCGGCGACTGTGAAGCGCGATTGGGTCACAGCAAAGGCTTGGTTATATCGTGACATCAGTCGGGCGACAGCCGGCCAATCCTGAGCGCTGGCAACGAATTAAAGAGCTTCTCAACGCGGCCCTCGATCTCGAACCAACGAAGCGCGCTGCGTATCTCAATGAGAACTGCGGGGCCGACACCGAGCTTCGAGAAGAAGTCACGGAATTGCTGTCCTCTTATGAGAACGCGGGCGAGGAATTTCTCGATCTACCTGACCGACAGAACTCAGTTCTCGATGCGTTTAAATCGTTCGATCCCCTTGTAGGCAATCTCGTCGGACCATATCGCATTCTTGAAGAGATCGGGCAGGGGGGCATGGGGTCTGTGTATAAGGCGGTACGCGCAGACGACCTGTTCAAGCACGAAGTCGCGGTGAAGATCGTGCGCCGCGGCATGAACAATGAATTCATCCTTCGACGTTTCCGTCATGAACGCCAAGCTTTGGCGGCGCTCGATCACCCCAATGTCGCGCGCTTGCTTGACGGTGGTCTCACCGACGAAGGCGCGCCGTACTTCGTCATGGAGTACATCGAGGGCCGGCCGATCGACGCGTACTGCGATGAGCAGCGCCTAAATACTCGCGCACGCTTAGAGATGTTCCAGCAGGTGTGCGCAGGCGTTCAAGCGGCGCATGACCGTAAGATTGTTCATCGTGACATCAAGCCCGCCAATATTCTTGTGGATGCGCAAGGACGCCCCCGCCTCCTCGATTTCGGCATCGCTAAAATCCTCGATCCTGAGCTGTCGACCCAGACACTAGATCCCACGGCGACGATTCTCCGGCTAATGACGCCCGAATATGCCAGCCCGGAGCAGGTCTGCGGCGATGAGATCACGTCGGCAAGTGACGTTTACTCGCTGGGCGTGTTGCTCTATGAGCTACTGACAGGACATCGTCCATACCGTATGAAGCGGAGATCGCCGCACGAGATCGCCCAAGTCATCATGGATACGGAGCCGGAGCGCCCAAGCACCGTTGTCGGCCGCACTGAAGTTGTCACCCGCGGACTGAACCCGGCGGTAACTCTGACTCCTGAATCTGTGAGCAACGTCCGGCGCGCGCGCCCGGAAGAACTGCGGCGGATGCTGACGGGCGACCTCGACAACATCATTCTGATGGCGATGCGGAAAGAGCCGCATCGCCGATATCCATGCGCTTCAGACTTGGGCGAAGACATCGGGCGCTATCTCGAGCGGATGCCGGTTTCCGCGCGCAAAGATACTCTGTTCTATCGCGTGTCGAAGCAATTACACCGCAATCGAAAGTTGGTGCTGGTGGCTTCTCTCGCGATGATGGTGGGCACCGGAGCGGTGATCGGCTGGAACTACTTCCGAGGTGGACTGCGCAACGATTTCAAAACAGTGGACGCCACTCCGCTTACAAGCTTCCCCGGTGATGAAACGCAGCCGTCATTCTCACGCGATGGAAAAAAAGTCGCCTTTGTTTGGGCAGGAGAAGACAACGACAATTCGGATATCTACATACGGGATGTAAATGGTAGTTCGCTATTCCGCCTGACGACAAACACGGCCGAGGATGTCAGTCCCGTCTGGGCGCCCGATGGTTCTCGCGTGGCCTTCCTTCGGGTTGCTGCGAATCAGACGCAAGTATTCGTCTCTCCGCCAACCGGTGGGATTCACGGCGTGATCACTGCGCTCTATCCAACGCGCTTTGAAGCAGTGGGACGGCATCTCGATTGGTCGCCGGACGGGAAATATCTTGTCGCTGCTGACAAAAAGTCGCCCGACGAGCCATTCGCAATCGTGCTAGTGGAAGTTGCAACAGGACATAAGATCCAAGTGACCTCCCCACCGGCTGGAATGATCGGTGATTCGGGTCCTTCGTTTTCTCCCGACGGAAGCTCAATCGCCTTCGTTCGCGCCATCAGCAGCGGGGTTGACGACATTTTCGTAGTCCCGGTAACCGGGGCCGGGCCAGCGCGTCGAATTACCACAGATCGCAGGTATATCATCAGCCTCACGTGGGCGCCCGATGGCAAATCGATTCTCTTCTCGACGAATCGTCTTGGAGCGCATACTTTATGGCGAGTGGGATTGCAGGATGGCGCGATCGAGCGCGTTCCGGGAATCGCCGAGAATGTTTCCGATCCGGTGTTCTCTCACGATGGCCGTCGGCTGGCATACTCCCAGTTCTACATCGATACGAATATCTGGAAGATGGACATTGCGTCAGGGGAATCGAAGCCGTTCGTTGCCTCGACCCAGTACGATTCGTCTGCTCAATATTCCCCCGACAATCAGCGAATCGCATTCCGGTCGAGCCGATCCGGTCCCGGAGAAATCTGGATTGCCAATGTCGGCATGCCGGCTGGCGCTACGCAGCTCTCTCGCTTCAACGCGGGCCTAACGGGAGCTCCACGCTGGTCACCGGACGGCACGAAGATCGCTTGTGATTCGCGTCCGAATGGACCTCCCGATATCTTTACGCTCGACGTGAGTACCGGAAAACCGACGCAGATCACTAAGGAAGCGGCTGAGGACGTTGTTCCGAGTTGGTCAAGGGACGGCGACTGGATTTACTTCGCCTCCAACCGAACCGGCGCGTCGCAAGTGTGGAAGGCTCCGGCCCATGGGGGCCCTGCGCAGCAGGTCACGACAGGCGGCGGTTTTGCAGCTGTTGAATCGCCGGATGGCAGGTACGTTTACTACGCCAAGGGTAGGACCGTAACGGGTCTCTGGCGTATTCCTACTGCCGGCGGCACGGAGGAGCCGGTTCTCACTCGTCTCAAGGCCGGTCACTGGGGCTATTGGGCGATCTGTGGAAACTCGTTGTACTTCCTCGACAACGAATCGCCGAAGAGTCCCTACGCTTTATACCGGCACGATCTGAATACGCTGAAGACGGCCCGTCTCAGCGCCATCAAAAAGCCGCTGGTGATCGGTGACCTCGGGCTCGCCATCTCCTCTGATTGCAAGACTGCGCTCTTCACTCAGCGTGACCAAAGCGGCAGTGACATCATGATTGTCGATTTGAATGGCAAGCAGTGACCGAAATCCCACCCTAAATGCGCGTATCTCAATGTGGGGAAGCTGCTAAATGAAATTCCTTACCAGGCAAATCCAGCGGCTTCCTCCGCACGTATATCCGTGTGGGAGTTTGGCAAACAAATGCTTCGATCTGAACTAATCCGTGGCGCAGTTTCCCTTTGCGGTCTTCTGCTCTTCTGCGCCCTCGCTATCGCCGGCTGCTTCCCGAATTAGGGCCCGGCCTTCCGTACACTCACATGCTCGGCGGTCGGGAAATCGGCCGGGACCTTCTGCGTAACTTTCCCTGTTGCGGCCCATTCCGTTCCCCTTTGGAAAGTAGCGGCAAACCCGACAGACTGCAAAGCAACAATGTCGTGTCCCAGGGTGGTGTGGAATACGCGGCCCTTGCCGTACGGGATCGCAAGAAGCATCGGCTCATGTTCTCCCGTGCCGCCGGTCGAAGGATCAGAATAGGCTGTGGCTAAGAGATCGATGTTCTTTGCCGGACCGCGAAGGCTGTCATATAGCTCATCGACGGCATGCTTCCACTCCGGCGGGAGTCCCTTCATAATCGGGTGCTTGCTGTTTCGGGTCGCCACGATAAACTCGTGGCGCTTGCCGTGATGGCCGCCCGGGCCCGGTTTCTTTTCGATGATCAGTTTCCCGTCACGCCACCGAGCATAACCTCCCGACTTCTCAGTCCGGCCACCCCAACCCCCGATTCCGATCATCTGATTGAACTCCGGCCAATCGGGAAACGCATTGTCAGCAGCGTGATAAGACACGAATCCCCCGCCCTCCCGAACGAAGCGTTCAAAGGCAGAGTTGACCGATGCGGGCCAGGGATCGCCATTGTAGTTCGAGATCACCACGCGATATTCCTTGAAGTTTGGAAGAAAGCCGCTCATGTCGGCGCCCTTTGGGGGAGTCGTGATGACATCGACGAGAAAGAGTCCGGTTTCTTCGAGTTGTCGTTTTAGAACCGGCGTTGTGGCCTTCCAATCGTGATTGTTCTGTCCATCGATCAGCAGTGCCCGGATGGGCTCTGCAGCGGCTAGAGAACATACGGCAGAGAGCAGTATCAGCAAACGGAGCATACTTCGATCTTCTACCATGAGAGGG
The DNA here is from genome assembly GCA_035630195.1 of Bryobacteraceae bacterium. Lineage (GTDB taxonomy): Bacteria > Acidobacteriota > Terriglobia > Bryobacterales > Bryobacteraceae > DASQDN01. The sequence goes on along the minus strand of DASQLD010000275.1, from coordinate 9,052 downwards.
ATGCCGCTGGTGCCTCCCTACATCGACGCCCTGAATCCCTATGAGCCTGGCCGTCGCGCGGAAGATGTAAAGCGCGCGTATGGTCTCGATCGAGTGATCAAACTAGCGTCGAACGAGAATGCTCTGGGCTCCTCGCCGCTTGCCATAGAAGCGTTGCGGAGTTCGATACACGACCTGCATATTTATCCCAATAGCGGCCAGGATTTGCGGCAAGTACTGGCGGAAACTTATGAGACGAAGGTCGAGAACGTCGTCGTCGGCAGCGGCTCAGACGAGATCATGGCCAATATCATTCGTACGTTCTTGTGTGATGAAGATGAAGTCCTAACGACTGAAGCAGCATTCATCGGTTTTCAAGTTCTCGCCAAATCGAGGGGAGTGAAATATCGGACGGCGCCGTACAAGAACTGGCGCTACGACCTGCCCGCTCTCGCGGCAGCCATCAACGAACGTACGAAGATTATCTATCTAGCGAATCCAAACAATCCAACGGGGACGATCTTTACAAGACAGGAGTTCGAGGATTTTTACGAGCATGTCCCCGAACGAGTGCTCATCATCCTCGACGAAGCGTATTCCGAGTACGCCAAGGACAACCCTCGCTATCCCGATTCCATGCACTACCGCCACGACAATGTGATCACGTTGCGAACGTTCTCGAAAGTTTACGGGCTTGCGGGCGTGCGTATCGGCTATGGCTTCGCGCACGAGCTACTCATACGCAACGTCCACAAAGTGAAATTGCCGTTTGAGCCTTCCACTCTTGCGCAGGCTGCGGCGATGGGGGCGCTGGCCGACAAAGAGTTTCTGTATCGTTCGCTTGAGTTGAATGCCCGCGCGCTTCGGCGATTGACTACGGGACTGAAGAACCTTGGATTGACCGTCGTCCCATCAAGCGCGAACTTTGTCATGGTTGTGCTTGACGACGAAACCCAGGCCACAGATCTTGTGGAAGGCTTGCTACAACGCGGCATAGTCATTCGGCCGCTCCGCGCGTTTGGACTTCCGCAGTGCGTACGCGTTTCAACCGGCACGGACGAACAGATGGAACTCTGTCTGGAAGCGTTTCAGAGCGCTCTACTGGCGCTCGTACGCTAAAAGAATCGCGTTAGGTCAACAAGCCTTTCACCCGCGATTCAATCTGTGCCCGGACTTTCTCATCCGGCATAAATTGCTTCAGCAACCCCGGCAACTCCACTTCCACGGTGACATCCTTCTCACCCACCAGCACCCACCCTTTCAGCGGAGCAGTGAAGAATCCCATCTTGCCGGTGAAGGAAAAATGCATCGTGTCCCCCTCCCATCGTTTTTGCTGATCCACGATTTGAATGGGCATCCCCGGAGCACCTTTGAATATCTCCTCGGCGGAGTCGTCGACAAGCTTCTTGGCGCCTTGCAGGCCTTTGTCGTGAGTTACAGTTACGCGCATGATTGTGAAAGTTAGACGCTTTACTAAGAGTAAAGGATCTCACGAAGCGATCTTCCGGTTTGTTCTTGGCCTCTCTCGTTTGCCCAGTAACGTAAACCCGACGGGGCTCGGTACTGAGGACGTCCCGGTTCCAGATGATGTCCCCGTTCGAATATGCTGACGGTTCTTCAACCTGTGACATTCCGGTTAATATCCTTCTCGCTGGAGCGACAAGGATATCGATCATGGAAGTGCATTGCACGCCCCGATATTGAGAACGGCAAGAAGGGGCTGCGGGATTGACGTCCCTCCGGCTTCAGGCTTACGAACATCCGCAAGACGACCCGCATGCGAGCTGCGTGTGATCGCCAAGCAGACCTCGATTCAACGATTGCCTCTGAATGATCTCGTGTTCTCCGATTCACGCGGCGACAGCCAGTGGTAACCCACCACAGCTTTATGTAGCCCAGGGCGGTTCTTTATGTGCCGGAACGTTTTTGGACCCGAGGAGGGAATTTCTTGCGGATGCACAGGCGGGATGGCACAAGCGGTCGTGCCCAAATCGCTATCAGTGCACCTGAGACGGTCCGATCCTACACCCGAAGCCGCTCGCCCGCTGATAAGATACGAGACATGAAAATCACCACCAGCCGCCGCGAAATGATAGGCGGCGTCGCGGCTGCCTTTGCAGGCGCAAATGTTTCCCTCGCCGCGCCCGTTACCAACGACGATGCCGGGTTCAAGCTGGGAGTCGCTAGCTATTCCTTCCGAAAGCTCTCGCGTGCCGATGCAATCAAAGGTCTCCAGGCTTTAAATGTCCGGTACGTCAACATCAAGGACTTTCATGCGCCAATGAAATCGACACCGGAAGAGCTGAAACAGATTCGCTCCGAATTCGAAAGCGCAGGAATCCAGATTCTTGGTGTCGGTAACGTGAGCTTCGCCAAAAGCGATGACGCGGAAATGCGCCGGAATTTCGAGTACGCAAAAGCCCTGGGCGCGCCGGTAATGGTAATGGCTCCCATCCACGAAAAGCTACCTGCAATTGAAAAGCTCGTAAAGGAGTACAACATCAAGGCGGCGATTCACAATCACGGACCCGAAGACAAGCACTTCCCCGCCCCATCCGATGTCCTCAAGGCAGTCAAGAACATGGATCAGCGCATGGGCCTTTGTATCGACGTTGGGCACACCACCCGGACCGGAACCGACGTGGTGCAGTCGATCAAAGAAGCTGGCTCGCGGCTCCACGACATGCATGTGAAGGATCTCTCGGATCTGATGAATAAGGATAGCCAGGTAGCAGTTGGCGACGGCGCGATGCCTATCCCTGCGATCTTCCGTCAGTTACAGCGTATGGGCTTCAAGGGCGGTGTGATGCTTGAATACGAAATCAACGCCGACAATCCTCTGCCCGGCATGCAAAAGAGCTTCTCCTACATGCGCGGTGTCTTAGCCGGGATGAAAAGCTAACGCGTCTCACAAAGACAAAAAGGGCGGGACCCTTGTGGGGTACCCGCCCTTTTTCGGAATGAACCACCCGTTACTGCGGTTGCTGTTCCTTCTTCAACTTATCACGTTGTTCTTTCAACACGGCCTTGCGGCTGAGTTTAATTTTGTTCCCCTCGAGCGCCAGAACCTTCACCATGATCTGATCGCCTTCCTTCAGCTCGTCACGAACTTGCTTCACACGGTTCTCCGAAATCTCGGAGATGTGAAGTAATCCGTCCGTGCCCGGGAAAATCTCGACAAATGCGCCGAAATCGACGAGTCTGACGACTTTGCCCAAGTAGGTTTTGCCGATTTCTGCAACAGCGGCGATATCGCTCACCATCTGCATCGCGCGGTCGGCAGAAGCCTGATCGGAAGCGAAAATGTTGACGCGGCCATCGTCCTCGACGTCGATCTTCACTCCCGTCGCGTCGACGATGCTGCGAATCATCTTGCCGCCTGGTCCGATCAACTCGCGAATCTTGTCGACTGGAATCGTAATCGAGTGGATACGCGGAGCATACTTGGACAGATTGCCGCGAGGAGTCTCAAGCACTTCGTTCATCTTGCCGAGGATGTGCAGACGAGCTTTTCGCGCCTGTTCGAGAGCTTCGCGCATGATGCCGGCGCTGATGTTGGTGACTTTGATGTCCATCTGCAACGCCGTAATGCCTTCCGCGGTACCGGCGACCTTGAAGTCCATATCGCCGTAGTGATCTTCGGCACCGGCGATGTCTGTCAGGACGGCGTACTTGTCGCCTTCCTTCACCAAGCCCATCGCGATACCAGCTACAGGCGATTTAATCGGTACACCGGCATCCATTAATGCGATGGTCGCGCCGCAAACCGAAGCCATCGAGCTCGAACCATTGGATTCGAGAATGTCGCTGACTACTCGCAGGGTGTATGGGAACTCCGTCTCGTCCGGTATGACCGCAGAGAGAGCGCGCTCAGCCAGTGCGCCGTGGCCGATCTCGCGACGGCCTGCGCCGCGCATGAATCCGACTTCGCCGACGCTGAACGGCGGGAAGTTGTAGTGCAGCATGAAACGCTTCGACGTCTCAGCGATGTCGAGCATCTCGATCCGCTGCGCGTCTTCTTTCGTTCCGAGAGTCGCCGTTACCAGCGCCTGGGTCTCGCCGCGCGTGAACAGTCCGGAACCGTGCGTCCGAGGCAGGATGCCGGCTTCGACCGAAATGTTGCGGACCTCGTCAAATTTACGACCATCCGGACGCCGGTGTTTGTTCAGCATCTCGTCACGGAAGACTTCTTCCTTCAACCGGTCGAAATAACTTACGGCGAGCGAACGCGTTTCTTCGTCGACCAAGTCCGAGACACTCTTTTTCAACTCGGCGACACGGTGATAGCTGTCGATCTTCTTGTATTTCTCTGTGTTCATCGCGTCCGACAGGTTGGCGCGAAGAGCGGTAGAGATTTTGTCGTACAAAGGACGGTCTATCTCGGGCGTGGTGTAGGCGCGCTTCGGTTTTCCTGCTTTGGTAACGAGTTCGCGGATACCGGCAATGATCTTTCGGCAGCATTCGTGACCGAATTCGATCGCGTCGACAACCTTCTCTTCGGTGACGCCTGAACCGCCGGCTTCCACCATGACGATACCGTGCTCGGTACCCGTAACGACGATGGTGAATTCGGCTTCGCGCAGTTCGTCATACGATGGCTCGGCGATCATCTTGCCGCCAACCAGCGCGACGCGAACAGCGCCTAGAACGTGCTCGAACGGAATATCGGAAATGGCCAGGGATGCAGCCGCTCCCATGATCGCCAGCGACGACGGATCGTGCAACGGGTCGGCGGACAGAACCATGCCGATGATCTGAGTTTCGTTGAGATAACCTTCGGGAAAGAGCGGCCGGATCGGCCGGTCGATCATGCGGCTGGTGAGGATTTCTTTTTCAGAGGGTCGTCCTTCGCGCTTGATAAACCCGCCCGGGAACCGTCCCGCTGCATAAGTGTATTCGCGATAGTCGACGGTGAGCGGAAAGAAGCTCGCATTCTGCTTCGGCTCTTCATTCGAGCACGCTGTTACCAGGACAACATTATCGCCGGTCTTAACGATGACCGCGCCGTTCGCCTGTTTGGCCATGCGACCTGTTTCAAAGGTAATCGTCTTACCGAACAGGTCAATATCTATTGTATGAGTCAATGGAAAGTCCTCCATGGGGAGGCGCGCCGGCGCGCATCCGCCTTACCGATTAAGTGGAGAACGGGGAGCTGAGTTGGAGGAAGGGACGCTTCATCGGAAGCGTATGTCAAGCGGTCCGGCCGCTTGCGCCTTCAGAGTACACCCTACTAATGATCGGCGGCCGTTTTACCGGCGGATACCGAGGCTTGCAATAAGCGTCTTATAACGCTCGGGAGCCGTTTCCTTCAAGTAATTCAAGAGTCGGCGACGCTTGGCGACCATTGTTAACAACCCACGACGGGAGTGATGGTCCTTCGCATTCGCTTTGAAATGATCCTGAAGTTGAAGAATACGCTGGCTAAGAATGGCTATCTGAACTTCGGACGATCCAGTGTCGTTCGTATGCCGCTTGTAATTCGAAATAACCTCAGACTTCAGATTTGCCGCCAGTGCCATGCTAGAGTGAATACCCCTCGTCTTACCTTAATCTTCGTTTCTTTGTCTCTAGTAGGGTAACACAATCGCATTGAGAAAACAAAAAAGTGCCCTAATCCCGCGGAACCGAACCTACATCGACGCCGAGTTGGCCTCTTCCGGACCAGTTTGCGAACCGTACTCTTTCAGTTTGTTGAACAACGTTTTCAGGCTGATACCAAGAATTTCGGCCGCCCGCGTCTTGTTGTTTTTCGTATGCTGCAAAGTAATATGAATCAGCGCTTTCTCGGCTTCTGAAACTGTTGTTCCCACCGGTAGACGGACTGTATCCGGTTCCTTGAAATCGGACACGGGTCGCGGACCGGCCGTCGGATGGAAATGCGGGAGATGCGCCGGAGTGATCGACCCTTCACCGGCAATAATCAAAGCTCGTTCCACAACATTGCGCAATTCCCGTACATTTCCCGGCCAGTTGTGTCGTGCAAGCTGATCGAGAAGTTCCTTGCTGGCGTCAGTGACTTTGCATCCGTGCTTGCGATTCAAGTCCCGAATCAGCGCCTCGACTAGTACTGGAATGTCGCCGTCTCGTTGACGCAGCGGAGGCAATACCATCTGAAACACGTTCAACCGATAGTACAGATCTTCGCGCAATTCACCCTTGCGGAGGGCCTCTTCAAGATTCTTATTCGTCGAAGCAACAATGCGCACATCTACCACGATTTCGTTTTTGCCACCAAGTCGTCGAACGCGCGAATCCTCAAGAACACGCAGCAGTTTTGCCTGCGTCCCGACCGGCATTTCCGCAAGCTCATCCAGCAGCAGTGTCCCATGCTGGGCCAGTTCGAAGCAGCCGGCGCGCCTCTCGATGGCTCCGGTGAATGCGCCCTTCTCGTGCCCGAATAACTCGCTTTCCATCAGCGATTCGGGCATCGCCGCGCAGTTAATCGCGACAAACGGACCGGAACGTCGCGGGCTCAAATGATGAATCGCGCGTGCGACAAGTTCTTTTCCTGTACCGCTTTCGCCGCTGATCAATACGGCCGCCTTGCTTGGCGCCACCTGCCGAACCAGCGAGAAAACTTGCTGCATCGCAGCCGATGCGCCGACGAGATCGACCAGTACGCCTTTGTATTGCAGTTCGCGCTGCAGGCGCTCGGTTTCTTCCGTCAACCGGCTTTGCGCGGATGCACGTTCGAGCAGAATGCGAAGCGCAGCCGGTTGAATGGGTTTCTCCAGAAACCAGAACGCCCCCAGATCGTGAATCGTTGCGATCGCCGTCTCAATGTTGCCGAAGGCAGTCAAAACGATAGCCGGCGGCATACTACCGGACGAGCCTAATCGTTTCAACAACTCGAACCCGTCCATACGCGGCATCATCAGATCCGTCACCAGCACCTGAACCGTACCGTTGTTCAATTTGTCGAGCGCGTCTTGGCCATCACATGCCGTTTCTGCAGTGAATCCCCATGACGAGACCATGCTGGCTAGTCCATTTCGCTGAGTTTCCTCGTCGTCAACGATCAACACTCTGGCCGAAGCCGGGCTAACCACGTTGTTCATCTCTGTCATTGTACAGCGTATCCCGAATGATAGAATTCAATTTCAGGCGCAAAGGCCGGTTGCGCGCTCAGCGACCATGAGCGGCCCGGATCCACCGATAAGAGGAGATTGAATGAAGGGCAATGAAGGCGTAATCGCCATATTGAACGAGTGTTTGAAGGGTGAATTGACGGCGATTAATCAGTATTTCCTGCATGCCGAGATGTGCGAAAACTGGGGTTATCAGAAACTTGCCGCTTACGTCCGCAAAGAATCGATCGATGAAATGAAACACGCGGAAGCTCTTATGGAGCGGATCCTCTATTTAGATGGGATGCCGACCATGAACGAACTGTTTCCTCTAAGAATTGGCCGCAACGTTAAAGAGCAAATCGAGAACGACCTTGCTCTGGAGATCGATGCGATCCCGCGTCTGAACCGGGGCATCGAACAGTGCGTTAAGGTAGCCGACAACGGTACCCGCGAGCTTCTGGTCAAAATTCTGACCGATGAGGAGCATCATGTCGATTTCCTCGAAGCGCAACTTCATATTATTCGTGAGATCGGCTACGATAACTACCTCGCTCAGCAGATCCACGGCGGCGAAGAAGAATCTCACTAAATCTTTGAAATGATACGCGCCTCTGGCGTTGGGGTTAGTTCCGTGGCCGCGGTTATCATCCTCCTGCTGACCGCTGCCTTGGCAGTTGCTCAGCCGATTGAGCCAGACCTGCAACTCGGTCTTGAGCGACTCGCCAACACGGGCAGCGTTCTGATGATCGCGGCCCATCCGGACGATGAGAACACAGCGCTGCTCGGGCACCTCGCGCTCGGGCGCAGGTTGCGCACTGGATATCTGTCCCTGACGCGAGGGGAGGGCGGCCAGAACGTGATTGGATCCGAGCAGGGCCATTTGCTCGGCGTGATTCGGGAACAGGAACTACTGGCCGCCCGCCGGATTGACGGAGCCGAACAATATTTCACCAGCGCGGCCGATTTCGGGTACTCGAAGACAGCCGAAGAAGCACTGCAAAAGTGGAATCGGGAGAAGATCCTTGGCGAGATCGTTCAAGTCATTCGCCAGTTTCAGCCTGACGTCGTCATCCTGCGTTGGACCGGAACTCCTGCCGACCGGCACGGACAACATCAAGCCTCAGGCATTCTCGGCCTGGAGGCCGTGAAGGCTGCTAGCGATCCTGCTCGTTACTCCGGCCCACAACCGCCATGGACCACGAAGCGAGTCTTTTTCTTCCGGAACAAAGGCGGCGCTCTTGCCATCGAAACAGGAGCTTATGATCCGCTACTCGGGTACTCCTACGCGCAGCTAGGGGGCATTGCGAGCAGTCAACATCGCAGTCAGGCGATGGGGGCGCCACAGGTCGTTGGACAAGCGAAAGTTTTCCTCGATCCTGTCGAGCCTCAGCCAGGCCTGACGGATCTGATGAGCGGCATCGAAACCGGGCCTTCGCGACTCGCGCCGGCTGCTGCAAATGCGCTCCACAAAGCCATTTCCGCGTTCCAACCGAAGCGTCCGGAGGAAACCATTCCCGCCCTTCTCGAAGTCCGCCGCATCTTGCGCAGCCTCTCCGGGGAGTTGGTCGCACGAAAGCTGAGAGAACTGGATGACATTGTATTGCGCTGCGCCGGCATGTGGATGGACGCCGCAGCCGAGACGCCTCACGGGACTGCCCAAGCAATCGTTCCGGTCCACGTGAAAGTGATCAACCGTTCCCCGATAGCAATGCGGCTGGAAGCAGTCGACATCGAAGGGGCGCCGGAGATAAAACCTGCCTTGCTGCCGGAGAACATGCCGGTGCAACAAGTTATCCGATGGCCTGTCCGACACCGTGTTCCGCTCGCCCACTTTCGCTTCCGCATTGGGAATGAACCAATTCTCGGGACACGCCCCATCGTCTATCGCTACGTCGACAAGTTGTTAGGCGAGCGGACGCAGCCATTCACCATCGTGCCTCCTGTGAGTATTCAGTTCACCGATCATGCCCTTCTGTTCCGCGACACGACGCCGAAATCCGTGG
>DASQLD010000274.1:0-3920 GCA_035630195.1 Bryobacteraceae bacterium | reverse complement strand
CCCGCCGATGACGGCTCGATCACAGGCACCATCATGGACAGTTGGCAGATTGCACTGGAAGATGTCGGTCCTGCAGGCGTTGACAAAGGCAAGGGCGGAAAGTATCTGATCACTCCACCCGACTACAAGGGCAAGGCGCCCGATACCTACATCCATCTGCCCTCGCAAACCTATCAGGGCTACGCCCTGCTGCGCTCAATCCTGAAGAGCCACGAAGGCGCGGATATTGCCAAGGCCGTCGAGTACGGCAAACGAGTTAAGCTCTATCCCTTGTCCGCCGCGGCCAAGCCGCCCCAGACGACCTTTGTCGATGCAGTGGGAGTCATGATTGACGGCACGATCCCGTACGACGTCCGCTTCTTCGAATCGCTCGACCGGATGGTGCAGACCGAACCTTGGATAGAACGCGACCGCGCGATGATCGACCCGTTGAAAACCCTCGGTATCGAGAGAGGTAGGCGGTTTGAGCCGGACGCCAATACCGTGGCGATTCTGACATCAGCCGCCGAGGAAGCTCGCGCATTGTTCGACATGCAGTACGAGACCATCTACGAACCTCATAATGAAGGCAAACACTGGTTCCTCCCTGCTGATCAAGACCTGATCGAATCGGTCCAAAACGGATTTAGCAAGACCGAGATCTATCCTACTGACAAACGCGGGATAGTCTTTTACTTCGCGTTCTTCACGGTCAAGCACCTCGGCTCTGGTCAGTTTTACCTTTTCGTCAGCCGCGACAAAGATGGAAATCCGCTCGATGGCGCGGCCACATATCGGCTCACCGTACCGGCTAAGCCGCCCGTAAGGCAATATTGGTCAGTCGTTCTCTACGACTTTGCAACGCACTCGCTCATTCGAGACATGCCGCACGCGAGTCGCTCATCACAATCGCCCGACCTCAAAACAAATACGGACGGTTCAGTAGACGTCTACTTCGCTCCGAAAGCGCCCGCTGGAAAGGAATCGAACTGGATCCCCACCGATCCCAACGGTAGGTTCGAAGCGCTCTTTCGCTTCTACGGCCCCGAGAAACCACTGTTTGAGAAGACATGGGTTCTGCCCGATATCGAGAAGATCAGCTGACGGGGAAGGAGAATTATGGCTAACGAAACAAGAACCCAGGCGACAATGTCTGCCGAGCAGGCTCGCGAAGAAGCCGCCTATACATTAGGAGTTCAAGCGTATCTATGGGGCGTGCCGATTATCGAGTATGCAAAAACCGGGGTGGGCGGCCTCAAGGCCCGTGCAGTTGCGCTGAACAGTTTTCGCAAGTATCCCACGCTGAAGACGGCGAAAGACCGTTTCGTCGTCACACCGAACAACGTCACCATCGACGGCTACGGCGTCTGCGATCTTAGGGACGAACCAGCGGTCATCTTCGTGCCTAAGCTGACGGAGGAACGCTGGTACATCGTCCAACTTGGCGACTACTACGATGAGATCTTCCACAATATCGGCGGCACAAAGGGCCCGCAGTCCGGCGTCTACATCGTCACTGGGCCGGATTTCAACGGCGCGATTCCCGGCGAGATGACGCAACTGCGCTCGCGGACCCGGTGGTGTGCGGCAGCACTGCGTGTCTTCGTGAATGGACAAGCCGATCTGCCGGCGGCAGTAGAAGCTCAGAAGGGCTTTCAACTTATGCCGCTCTCCGCCTATCTTCGGCGCGGCCTCGCCTATCAGCCGGAGGAATCATCCATGTTCACTCTTCCTCCTCTACCTCCCGCGAAGGCTCCGGAGAACCTGCGGTTCTTCGAAGAACTAGGCCACTGGATGAATTTCTGGCTGCCCTCCGCCATCGACAGCAGCGATGCGATGGTGAATGCCTTTCAACAGATCGGCCTCAGCGCGTCAAGGGGCTTCGCGTGGAGTACGCTTGACGAGCCGGTAAAACGCGGCCTTGCGCGCGCCATCGAAGCCGGATCGCAGATCGTCGACGCGGCGTGGGCTTCCACCGGCGAGACAACGAATGGCTGGAAGTACACGTTCGCAGGCGGACGCGCTGGACATGATCTGGCCCTACGCGCTGCGCTGGCGAAGTATGAGCTCGGCGCTCAGCTCAGCGATCAGGTTATCTACCCGAACTGCGCTGTCGACGACAAGGACAAACCTCTCGATGGCGCGAACAAGTACGTTCTTCATTTCGAGAAGGGAAAACAGCCGGCTGTGTCTGTCTTCTGGAACATGGCGATGTACGCATCCGACATGCTCTTCGTCGAGAATGATTTCGGCCGCGTCAGCATCGGCAGCACAACCGACGGCCTCAAGGAGAATACGGACGGCTCGCTCACTCTCTATATTCAAAATGCCAAGCCGGACGATACATCAAACTGGCTGCCTGCCCCGGCCGGCCCGTTCAACTTGACCATGCGCTTCTATGGACCGAAAACATCCGTGCTGGACGGATCGTATCGCCTACCGCCGATAACCTCTCAACGATGAGACTAAACCTCCGCCGCTTCCAAGCGCGGTACCAGCAGATGAATCAACCCGAGCGCCAGCAGGTACATCGACCCCGCAATCAAAAATAGCGAATAATAACTCCCGGTAACCTCCAACACGTATCCGGCGGCCGTCGCGGTAAACATTCCGCCTAGCGCTCCAACCGTCCCGCCGATACCAACTACCGATCCAACCGCCCGGCGCGGAAACATGTCCGATGTCAGCGTGAACAAATTGGCGGACCATCCCTGATGTGCGGATGTCGCCAGACTCACCAGGCCCACCGCGACCCATAGATTCGACGCCTTCGCCGCAAAGATGATCGGCACAACGCAGAGAGCGCAGATGAGCATCGTCGTTTTGCGCGCGGCATTCACAGTCCATCCGCGTTTGATCAGCGTGGAAGAAAGCCATCCGCCGCCGATGCTTCCGATGTCTGCAGAGAGATAGATGATCACCAGCGGCAATCCCACCTTATCGAGCGTCAATCCGTACTGCTGATTTAGAAATTTCGGCAGCCAGAAGAGAAAGAACCACCACACCGGATCGGTCAGAAATTTCCCGATCGCGAACGCCCAGGTCTGCCGTTTCGGAAACACCTTGCCCCACGAGATCTTTTCAGTTTGTTCGAGCGGATCCTGGCGAATGTGCGCAAATTCCTCCCGTGAGAGCCGCTTATGTTCTTCGGGACGTTGATAGATCAACAGCCAGCCGATCAGCCAAACGAAGCCGCATGCGCCCGTAAGAATGAATGCCCATTCCCACCCGTACGACAAGGTGATCCAGGGAACGACAATCGGCGCTACGATCGCCCCAATGTTCGAGCCCGAGTTAAAGATTCCGGTAGCGAACGCCCGCTCCTGCTTGGGAAACCATTCCGCTACGGTTTTGATTGAAGCAGGGAAGTTCCCGCCTTCCCCGAGTCCCAACGCCGCGCGCGCGAGTCCAAATTGAAAAGCCGACCTCGCCAGCGCCGGGGCCATGGCAGCCAGGCTCCACAAGGCGATGATGATCGCGAATCCCTTCCGCGTGGAGATCGAATCCATCATTCGACCGACTACAAAGTACCCTGTAGCGTAGGCAGCCTGGAAGGCGGTCACGATATATCCGTACTCAATCTCGTTCCAGCCGATCGACTTCTGAAGGTCGGGAGCAAGAATGCTGAAAACCTGACGGTCTATGTAGTTAATGCTGGTGGAAAAGAAGAGTAGCGCGCAGATGTACCAGCGCAACCGCGAAATGGGCTTTTCGACGCTCTGAGGCGGTATAGAAGGCGCATAAACGGAAGTATCTTTCGGCGGCATGAGACGAACTGGTTCCTCTGCATCGTATAACGTTTGTCGGCGCGAAGTAGAAATGTCCTATCCGGAGCGAAATAGAAACGTCCGGTTATGACCGGCCGTTCCGGATGCCCATGTTAGTGTGGATCACCCGAGCGGGGTCGCGCCCGAGCGGGTGTCCAAGGCCGATGCGACGGA
>DASQLD010000273.1:0-3002 GCA_035630195.1 Bryobacteraceae bacterium | reverse complement strand
CGGCGGCATCGGGCACAAGAGGTTTCGGCGGATCGCCGACCAAAAGCCCGTTGAGTGGTGCAAATGCCTCAATCTTGGCACAAGCTAATCGAGCGCGCTCAATCGTTATATCGCACAGGTATAGTCGCATCGGTCCTAGCTCGGCGATCTCTTCGACCTCATCCAGATCGTGTGTAGCCGCATCCCATCTCCCAGCGCTACGACGAAAAGCCGAACGAGTAACGAGGCTGTTTGCGAGATCTCCCTGGGCAGAGGTCTGCAATTTTTCGACGGCTTCGTCGAAGTAGGAATTGGTGAGGGCTACTCTATCGGCAAAATTCGACAAAGAATCCTTCTGGCCTACGAGGCTGAGAAGAATTCCGAAATTGGACCAAGCAAGCGTGAAAGTATCAAGAGCGACATCCAGTAAAGTCCCGGCGTCCGTTGCCCAGAAGAGTGTTTTGGAAGCTCGATCACGGGCCAGTTCCCATTTGCCTCTTGCGCGCAGAAGATCACACATCAGGCTGCCGGCCCCGGAATACAAAAGCGGATAATTCGGCTGCCTTTCGCGTTGGCATTGGTCAGCCTCCGAGAACAGCCGCTCCGCTTCACCAAATCTTCCTGCAGCGGTAAGTACCGCCGCACGTGTCGCGCGGGTCGCAATCTTGTCGAAATCAGTCCCACTACGAGAACCGAAAGCTATCGCCGTTTCTGAACTATCTAATGCAGCAGCAATATGTCCGATCAATAGCTCCGCAGCACAGACATTTGACGCCGCCGCGGGAACATTGAACCAATTTTCTGCGATCTCTTGCCTATGGAGACTGGCGCGCTGAATCGATAACGCTTCGGAGACACGCCCCTGAGCCATCAACGTATTTGCAGCGATGGTAAGAATCCAGCGCTGCAAATCTTCGTCAATTGCAGCTTCTGGTCGCTCGTAAGGCCTTTCGAAAAACCAAGAAATCGCAGCAAGGTCGCTACCAAATGCTCCAAGCTTGTCGGCCGCATATATTTGTCCTCCTGAGTCCTCCCTTTTTGGGCTCTTCGGCATGCGGCAAATGCGAGCTTGATAAACATTAACGAGCGCCTCTTGATAACGCCCGGCGCGGCAGCCGTGGGCAATCGCCTCGTAAAGTGGAGCAAGGCCACTAAGTGACGGTTTATCCCCTTCTTTGGTAGTTCGTCGCAAATGATCATAGAGGCGGCTATGCGCAGCCTTCCATGCGGTCTCGTTATCTCGTCTCAGTCCTTCTCCAAACCACTCACGCACCAGCGGGTGAGCGTCCAACGCACCTCTCGCCGATGGATCTAACGGCGCCAGCAGTCGCACCTCCCGCAATCTTGAAACCGCGCGCTGCCACTCGTATTCATCGAGAGAAACGATCTCGTCAGTTAAGCCGTGGATCGCAGGTTTTTTACGTAACGCCCCTAAGCAATCTGCACTCGCTGGCCTGTCGAATATCCCTGCCAACTGCATGATAGCAAGCAAGACTGGCTGACTGGCTAACCATTCCTTTTCGTAGGACTCCATGACCCGCCGAGCGTGGTCATGACGCGGATTTTCGGAGTCGGCGAAGAACTCACGGATGTGATCCCTGCGGCGGACGTCGCCGAGTTGCGTTTCTTTGAGGAAACTCGCGAGCAGGCCCAGCGCCAACGGATGACCGCCGAACTCGCGCGATACCGCCCGCAATTCCTTGTCGGTTCCCCAGACTCCGTTGTCGCGCAGCAAATCTGCACCGGCCTCTTCTATGAGTTCCTCCACGTTGACAACTGGTGCGGAGCTGTCCCTCCATCGAGCTATATCCCGGATCACCGAGCGGCTGGTCAGCACCATCAACCCATGCGCACCGTCCGGTGGCGTGGCCGCAAACCGCCGCAGCAACGCGCGAAGCCCTTGGTCCTTCAACTCCCCCTGCTGCTTGTCGAGGCCATACTGTAACGGCTCGCAACCGTCTAGCACGAGCAACACCCGGCGTTTCATCAACGCTTCGGCGATCGCATCCCCCTTGGCGGTAGCGCTGGTCGTTTCGATCTCGATGCGGAGCTTGTCGAGCGCCCAATTAAGAAACTCATCCGCCGACGTCACACGCTCTTTTGTGCCCTGGTTGTAGAAGGACCAGCCAAGGATCGTCTCGGCACCGCGGTAGTTGTCGGCGCGCATACTCTTTAGCCATTCGTTGACCAGTGCGGACTTGCCGGCGCCGCCCTCGGCGATCAACGAAAGGATGTTGATGTTAGGATCGGTCCAGGCCTCGTCGAGGCGCTTCAATTGGGCTTCGCGGCCGACCAGTCGTTCATAGGGCGTTTCGGGAAGATGCGCGGTGTTAACATAGATCTGTGGCGTGGCGACGGGCGCCAATTCCTTCGCAATCACATCAAACGTGTGCGCGCGTTCGAGCACTGTTGGTGATTCGGCTTTGATTGCGGCCTTCCGGGCACTGATCTGCTCGACCACTTCCGCAATGTCGTCGGCGATCTCAGCCATCGCCACTTCGCGATCGTTCTTCGACATCAATGACAGCGGTGTGCCGTCTTTCGGACTGAGCAGCAGCCCCTTGAACTGCTTCAGAGCCCTCTCAGGAATCGGGGACAGCACAATAGGAAAGATACGAAGATTGTCGCCTTTCTCCTGCCGCTGGCGGATAGTAGCGATTTCGGTCTCAACGACATAATTCGATGCAAGCGAATGCCGCGAGACCAGCAGAACGAAGATGTCGCATTCGGCGAGCTTTTTCAGAATCTCTGCGTAGATCACGTCGCCGCCGTGCAGTTGCTCGTCGACCCAGATGTCGAAGATGCCGGTCTTCACCACCGGCGCGAGAAAGGACTGCACGAAAGTCAGCCAGGCCACCTCGTCCGGACCCGGTTTGTCCGGTTCGTCCTTGTGACTAAAACTGATAAAGATAACCGGCTTGGCCGAAACGTCAGACATTCGCGTCCCCACAACCCCACTGTGAGAGTGCCAGCGCCTGCGCGCAGGTCAAGGTAGCTCTGTGGCGATGCCCGAGGACACCGAT
>DASQLD010000272.1:0-7374 GCA_035630195.1 Bryobacteraceae bacterium | reverse complement strand
CTCGGCGCCGGCAAATTCGAAGACGTCACACAAAAGGCGGGCGTCGGTGATCCCTCCAGCAAATCACTTGGCATCGCCGTGCTTGACTACAACAACGATGGCTGGCCTGATCTATTCATTGCCAACGACACGCAACCCAACAAGCTCTATCGCAATAGCGGCAAGGGCACGTTCGTAGAAGAGGCCGTGTCAGCGGGGGTGGCTTTTGGCGAAGATGGAGTCGCCCGCGGCGCCATGGGCGTCGATGCCGCCGACTACGATCGTTCGGGTCGCACGCATTTGTTCGTTGGAAACTTTTCGAACCAAATGCTCGGGCTGTATCACAACGAAGGTAGCGGGCTTTTCGTCGATGAAGCTCCCAGATCTACCGTCGGTCAAGCGAGCCTGCTATCTCTTGCCTTCGGAGTCTTCTTCTTCGATTACGATCTCGATGGCTATCTCGACCTGTTTGCCGCCAACGGTCACATCGACGAAGAGATTGGCCGTGTGCAACCCAAGATTTCCTTCAAGCAACCCGCGCTGTTGTTCCGCAATATCGGAAAAGGACGCTTTGAGAACGCGACCAATTCCGCTGGCTCGGCGCTTTCTATTCCCGTGGTGGCCCGAGGCGCCGCCCACTCGGACTTCGACCGCGATGGTGATCTAGATATTCTCGTCACAACAAATCACGGTCCTGCGCGACTCCTACGCAATGATGGTGGCAGCGCAAATCGGTGGATCACTGTCAGGTTGACCGGCGCGCAGTCAAACAAGAGTGCGCTCGGAGCCGTCGTTCGTGTGGAGACTCCATCCGGGAAGCAGTGGCAAACGGTACACAGCGGTTCCAGCTACTGTTCACAAAGCGACCTCGCTCTAACTTTCGGCCTCGGTAAGGATGCAAGCGTCTCCTCCGTAGAGGTTCTCTGGCCGAGCGGCGCAAAACAAAGATTTCCCAATGTGACGTCGAACAAACACTACCGCATCGACGAGCAACGGGGCATCGCGCCGCTAGAGTAGTGCGAAAATTTACCCTACCATCTTGACTTTCTAAGGTGTTTGGGTTGAATATAGCAGCGTTGTGTACAGCAATACCACTAGTATTAGTAATCATGATTACTATACCGACCGGTATAGTGGCCTTCGCTGTGAGAAGTTGCTGAAGCATGTCGCGAACCTGACTCTGGAACAAGCCATCAGGGACATCACGTCCTGGAATGTACTATTCCTCGACGATTTTGCAAACCGCTTGGCAGGAAAGTCCGTCCTGGAACTCGGTTCCGGTGATGGTGTCAATGCGCTTCTGATGGCTAAACATGGAGCCAAAGTCACGGCCATCGAACTCGCAGAGCCGGCGGCGCGTGTCTTACAGGAAGCTAGCGATACTCTAGGTCTCGGTATTCGCGCCTTGCATGGCGACTTCCTGTCACATGACCTGCCGAAGTTCGATTTCATCATTGGCAAGGCCTTTCTACACCACCTCGATCACGATCTAGAGGATCGTTTCCTCTCGAAATGCGCGCAATTGTTGAACGTAGACGGCGAGGCGCGTTTTGCCGAGCCGGCCGTCAATAGTCGTCTTCTCGACGCGATCCGCTGGTTGACTCCAGTGCCCGGACGACCCTCAATACTTAGCCGCCGGCGCTTCAAGGAGTGGCAGGCAGCCGATCCTCATCCTGAGAGAGACCAGAGCAGCGCTCACTATATCGAAGCCGGGTTGCGTTACTTTAAGAGTGCTGATGTAGTGGTTTGCGGCGGCATCGAGCGATTCCGACGATTTATTGTGAATCGGGAGATGAGCAAGGCGTATGCTAGATGGGCGCTCGAGGCGGAACGACGATATCTACCCAAATCTGCACACCACCTGATTGCTCGGGGACAGACGATTATTTACTCCTGCCCCCTTCCGTCAGCGAACAACATGACGACTCGCGACTGAGATTACTCCACGGCAACCCAAAGCAGTCGATATGTTGTTCCCGTAGTAAAGATCAGATGCTTGCCGTCGGCGCCGAGTAACAAAGCGGAATCGCGAGGCAGTTCATTCGCGACCTCACTCCACTTTCCCGTCTTCGTGTCGAGAACGCTAAGCCTTCTTTGCTTTCCGGGTTCGCGCGTCAAAATTCGCGCGAACAACTTACCGTCGCTCCTGTAAGCCCTGCCGCCAAACAAGTCTTCCGTAAGCACAGTTCGAGACAATAGTTTGCCCTGCAGATCCCATTCGACCCACTCGGCCTCATTCTCAGTATTCTCGTACATCATCGCGCCGATGCGGTCCTCCGCGGCGGCCATGTGCCAATAGCCACCACTCCCGCCTCCCGGCTCCAACTTATGCTTCCATTGCGAGCGCGGCAGAAATGATCCGATCTCCTCCCCGGAGCGCGCATACTTCCGCACAACGTTGTAATCCTGAGAATCGGCAAAGTCAACCCGAACTTCATCCCTCTGCCACCCCACACTCCAAAGCGAATGCTCGCGGTCGAATGTCACGAACGATGCCAGGTAACGCTTCGTATCGATGAACCGGACCTTCTCTCCACGTAAATCGAGAAAGTAAATACCCGCGCGCGATTGAGAGTCATGAAAAGCAACGGCGACCGCGATCGTCCGATCCGTGTCGATAGCGGAATGCATCACCGAGCAGGGTCGACCTTCCGGACTCATCAACGTTTTTCGAAACGCCATCAAGCCGTCGGGACCATAGACAACAAGCGTGCCAGGCCTCTCGACGGTCAAGAGGTATCCTTTGTCGAAAGTTGGAACTATGCGGTCCGTGTAGGCGTAAGTGACCTCGCGCATTGCCTGAACCGTTGCAGTTCCCGGGGCGACACAGAACGCCAGCAAAAGAATTAGACGAGACATTTCCAAACGTCCTGACGCTAGGCTAACGCAAATCGCGCAAAAACTTCTTGACGCTTACCTGACCATGTGCTATTTTCCTAGCAAGATGCTATGAAACTAGCACGTAAAACAAAGGCGGATGAACCCGAAAGTAAGCTGAGCCGGCGGGAGCGTCAGATTATGGACGTTATCTACAAGCTCGGTAGAGCTACTGCGGTCGATGTTCAACAAGGACTCCCGGAAGTTCCCAACTACTCTACAGTACGCGCCCAGCTTCGGGTCCTAGAAGAAAAAGGATATCTTCGACATGAGGAGCAGGGGATGCGTTACGTGTTCCTACCCACGATCCCGCGCGAACAGGCCCGGGACTCCGCCCTCCGCCGTCTCGTGGATACGTTCTTCGACGGTTCGGCCGAGCAGGTGGTAGCAGCACTATTAGACGGATCAGCGGGAAGGCTGTCCGAAGCGGAACTCAAGCGCCTCTCCGGACTCATCGACAAAGCAAAGAAGGAAGGTTTGTGATGGATACGAAATTCTTCATGGAACAGACCGCCGGCGCTACAGTCGTCTTCGCCGTCGCGGCGCTCGTCGCATGGCTGCTGCGTTCGCATACCGCCGCCTCACGCCATCTTACGTGGTGGCTCGCCACAATCGCCGCGTTACTTCTGCCCATAGCCTCATCATGGAAGCCTGCCGGCGCGCCCCAGATTATCCTCACACCGCCACCAACGAACACCGTCAACATAGCGACCGTTGCCAATCAGGCGCGCTCCTGGACCTCCGCGGAAGTGATCACAGCCGCATGGTTTGTAGGCTGCGCCTTGGTCAGCGCAAGATTAATCCTGGCGTTGGTCCGAGTTTATCTGCGGCGGCGCTCTTCGACTCTGTCAAAGATTACTGTCGATAATCCGGCTATCTCTGTCCGTCTCAGCGACCGGATCAGTGTGCCCGAAACCTTCGGCTTTCTGCGACCCGTCGTCCTTCTTCCGGTCGAAGCATCCGAATGGTCTCAGGAGCGCCTTCAGGTGGTCCTCGCTCACGAGCTTGTCCATATCGAACGACGCGACTGGCTGACCCAGATGATTGCGCAGGTTACCGCATGCCTTTATTGGTTTCATCCGCTCGCTTGGTTGGCTCTTGCGCAGATGCGCAGGGAAGGGGAGCTTGCGTGCGACGACGGTGTCCTACGCCTTGGCTATCGCAGCAGTGAATATGCGCGGCATCTCGTGGAAATCGCATCCGGTATTCGATGTCATGCTGAGGCGCTTTCCACATCAGTCGCGATGGCGACTCGGTCCCAGCTCGAGACGCGCATTCGCGCCATCTTAAATCCAAAAATGAATCGAGGCAACGTTACTACCATGATGAAGATCGCAGCCATCTCCTGCACAGCAATCGCTGTCGTCCTCTTCTCCGGAAGCAGCTCGGCAGCCACCACCTCAAGAATCTCCGGCACAATCGGCGACATATCCGGAGCGGTCATCCCGAACGCCACAGTTGTCCTATCGCGTATCACGCCGCCGAAGAGCACTGTCGCGACCGCTTCCAGCAACGCGGGCGACTGGTCGTTCGCTTCGGTCGAAGCAGGCGACTATAACCTCGAAGTTAAAACGCCCGGATTTCGTCCCTATCTCCAGCGCGTGACAGTCACCGCAGGGGCTCCGATGAGCTTCGGGATTCGACTCGATGTCGGAAGCATACAGGACACCATTACCGTCCAAGGTGAGACATCGAGCCGCCTCAACCGCGCCGGTGGGAGTCCCCAGCGCATCCGTGTCGGCGGCAACGTCCGACCCACACAGTTGATCAAAAAAGTCGACCCCGATTATCCCCAGCACTTGAAGGACGCCGGGATAAGTGGAACAGTCATTCTCCAGGCGGTGATCGGTGTAGAGGGAGATGTCCTCAATGTCCGCCCGATCTCTCCTGATGTGAACCAGGAGCTTATAAATTCTGCGGTCAACGCGGTCAAACAGTGGAAGTATGCCCCTACGTTGCTGAACGGCGTCAGCATTGAAGTCAGCACGATGATCACCGTCAACTTCGCCCTCGCGCACAGGGAATAGAGCTTGTGTTGTGAGATCCTAAGGGATTGATAACTCCGTCGCAATTTCACGAGCATGGCGCTTACGATTTGTTGCAGGAGGCTGCGCAGGGCCGCATTGGCTTTGACCACCGCCTCCTGCATGCCCTTATCGACGACCCATCGAAAACAGTTCCCGATCTCGTTCGTTTCGGTATAGAGGATCACGAAGCTAATCCCATCCACCTCGATGAGGAATTGCTCGATATTTTTCGTTATCTCCGCACACCGGAAGCGATTCCATTTTTCATCGAGTACATTCGCAGGGACCCCGAGACACTTCCCGACAGTCTTGTCGAGGCTTTATACCCGATCCGTGAACAGGCGCTCGAGCCGCTGATCCAGCTCTTTAATAGCTTGGAAGAAGACCAGGCAGGTGAAGTTGCGTTTCTTCTGGCTTCGTTCCGCATCCACGATCCTCGGGTCCTTGAGCTCCTGCTCGACCGGCTTGAATACGATGCGGGGGATGGAGCGCTTTGTCTCGGCCTCTATGGCGATCCTGCCGGTAAGCCCGCGCTCGAGAATCTGCTGAGCACTCTCACCGGGGAAGAGACCCATCTGCGTCAGGACATTCTCGACGCGATTCAGCAAATCGGACGTCCCGTCGATGAAGATGTCATTTCGGTCTACGATATCTGGGCCGATTATCCGGAGAAATCCGGTCCCGCCATCGAAGCGCTGACGGACGAAGAGCGCGTTTCGCTCCTTGAATCTGTCGATGCTGAGTATCGCGCCTCTGCGGTGGGAAGCTGGGTGAACCGCGACTTTGACGAGGAGATCCGGAAAAAACTTCTCGAGCATGCCCGTACGGATGAAGACGTCGTGGTCCGCGCCAAGGCTTGGCAGGCTTTAGGGTCCGGGATTGAATCGGAGGACCAGGAAGCCGACAACGATGGCGAACTTCGGCAGGAATTGATCGCGAAACTCAAGGACGCCAACGCACCCATGGAAGAGCGCGCGGGCGCGTTACTGGGTTTAGCGCGCGATGCGGGAAAAGACCCCGTCCGGCGTTATGCTGTCGAGTTCTACGATAATCCGAAAACCCGCATCCAAGCCATGGAGGCGATGCGGAACTCGTTTGATCGCACATTTGGGTCCTACTTCCCGAAACATCTCAACGATCAGGATCCTGAAATCAAGCGCGAGGCTATCTATGGTATCGGCTATCTCGGCATCACTGAGCACGCTGATGATCTCAAACGATTCTTCGATGACGATGAGTACCGCTCGGACGCGCTGTTCGCTTTTGCGCTTTCTGCTCGCGCCGACATTTCCCGAGGTCGCATTCGGGCGCTCTTCCGCCGCATTGAAGATATGGCCGGCGGCTTCGCCGAAGAGGAAGTTGAGATCGTTCAACTCGCACTCGACGAGCGCTTGTTGTTGCATGGCCACAAACCTGTCTTCTTTGGCGAGACTGAAGACGAACCAGCTCCAGCGCCAACGGGCAAGATCGGCCGCAATGATCCATGCCCCTGCGGCAGCGGCAAAAAGTATAAGAAGTGTTGTGGTGCTTAGAGAGGCGTCCGGCAGCGTGAAATGACATGGCGGAAGCGATGTCATTTCTCGGCAATGTTTCTCACTTGAATCTCACCATGCGCGACAAACCTTCAAAGTGAATTGCCGAAAGCCTGGGGCCTTCATCGGTGGTTATCAAGTCCGCTTAATTTCAATCGCGAATCAATGAACCCCGAACTTCCACAGCGAACTTGCCGTCCTGATCACAATCTGGCCTGCGGAAAGCGCTGGAGTCGCATAACTTTGCTCGTCAAGATCGTTAACGGCAAGTATCTGCCAATCAAGGCCCGCCTTGATGACCACAATCTTGCCGCTTTCAGCGACAAAGAATATCTTGTCGCCCGCACCGACTGGAGACGACCAGTAATCGTCCAGGGCTCCTTCCAGCCGTCCTACCTTGCCAAGCGCGCCGTTCGATGCCTGTACTGACGTGAGAATTCCACCGTTGGCGATCATGTAGAGTACGCCGTTCAAAACCAAAGGCGTAGGTACACGGGCAACACTGCGAAGCTGGGTCCACGCGGTCTCCGGACGGTTGTCGTTTCCATCTAAACGGATCGCCGTGAGGGCTGGCTTCCCAACCCATCGCCAAACTTCCGCCCATTCTTCCCTGTCGACAATGCCATCGCGAGTCCCCGCCATGCTGCCGAATGCAGTAAGGACGCGTCCAAGTTGTCCCTCGCCGAACTCAGCGCCCGATAGAACGCCGTTACCGTCCTTGTCCGACTTCTTCAACAGATCATCGAAGGAGGGTAGGACCTCCTGAGAGAAGGTTTGCGTGAAGACGATGTCGTCAGCAAACGCAGGACTTGAAATGATGCTGCCATTCGGCATTTCACGAGACCAACGCTCATCGCCCGTTTTGGCATCGTAACCGATCACCCGGCCAGACCCGATGGCTACAATCTCCTCACCGCCATCTTTCGTTCTCCGCACGATCGGCGTAGAGTAATTGAGGG
>DASQLD010000271.1:0-29682 GCA_035630195.1 Bryobacteraceae bacterium | reverse complement strand
GTTTCCAGCAAATCGCGCTTGCAGACTTCCTTTCCCTTCAGATCGTCGATATCGTAACGAGCCGCGATGTAGGAATCATGATCGGGGCTCCATACGGCGTAATCAACTCCATTAACGACGCCGGTCAACACGTCAGCGCGGTCGCGCAACAGGCCGTCGAGACCAAAGCCGTACTCGGGTGTCTGAATTTCGCGAGCGTAGGCTTTGCTTACGGTAGTGAGCCCATCGCTGAAAACGATTCCTCCTTTGAGAAAGTTGAGCTGGCCGAAGAACTCCATGTTCGAGACGGTCATCAGTTCTCTTGGCAGGCCAAGCTCGGTGAGCGTCTCTTTGGGAAAAAGACCCTGATAGCCCAGATTGTGAATGGTAAGCAGGGTTTTGATCCCGTAGAACGTCGGATCCATTTTGAATTTAGAGTGGATCAACGGGGCGACTAAAGCGGTTTGCCAATCGTGGCAATGGATTACATGCGGTCTGAATAACGAGCGCACGATTTCGAGGATTGCGTGGCAGAACGCGCCGAACCGGATGTCGCTGTCGGGATAGTCTTTACCGCCCTCGCCATAGACGCCGGGACGATCGAATAGAGGCGGACAATCGACAAAGTAGATCGGCACACCACGATCGCTGATGCGCCGGATGCTGACCTCCCATGTGGTTGAGCCTAGTACCAAAGGCATCTTGTCGTAGACACGATCTGCGTGCAGAACGTGTGGCGCAACGCTCCGGTGCAGCGGCAGGACAACAGCCACGTCCTCTCCGCGAGCCTTCAATGCGAACGGAAGGGCGCCGATCACATCCGCCAGACCACCTGTCTTTGCGTACGGCGTAGCCTCGGAGGCGGCTATAAGGATTCTCATCTCTATTGATTCTGACTCACCCGTCCCACGAATCGCTTCGGACCCTGCGCTAGGCTTGGTCCATGACCGTCAATCCCGCCGAAGCAGGGCCAGCGAACGTCTACAAACTCATGATTGGCGCCATTGTTCCGCGGCCGATCGCATTCGTATCTACGCTCAGCGCTAAGGGGCTTCGGAATTTGGCGCCATTCAGTTTTTTCACTGCGGCTAGCGCCAACCCTCCGGTCATCTGCTTTGCGCCTATGGTGCGCGCCAGTGACGGCGAGCAGAAAGATACGCTTCGGAATGTCCGCGAGACAGGCGAGTTCGTAGTGAACATCGTTTCCGAAGATTTCGCCGAGAAGATGAACATCTGCTCGGCCGAGTTTCCGCCTGAAATTGACGAGTGGGTGAAATCGGGTTTGACACCGGTTGCAAGTGAGTTAGTGAAGCCGCTCCGTGTGGCGGAATCGCGGTTTCAGATGGAATGCAAACTGGTCGAGATTGTCACAGTCAGCGAGAAACCGCTCGGTGGCAACCTGGTGCTCGGGGAAGTGCTGCGGTTTCACGTCGACGACGAATTGTTCGAAGACTATCGCATCGATCCCGATAAGCTGCGCGCGATAGGAAGAATGGGCGGCCCGACTTATGCGCGCACAACGGATCGATTTGATTTGCAGCGGCCCAAGGTCGGTTGATTAGACGTCGCACAGGTCCATCGCCTGCGAGAGCGACGTCATCGGATCGCGCTTCGGAATGAACTCGTGCGCCATGTAGCCCTTGTAGCCCATATCGACGATTGCCTGTGAGATCGCTTTGTAGTTCAGCTCCTGCGTCTCGTCGATCTCGTTACGACCGGGGTTGCCGCCCGTGTGCAGATGGCCGATGTATTGCAGATTGTCTTTCATGGTGCGAATGACGTCGCCTTCCATGATCTGCATGTGATAAATGTCGTAAAGCAGCTTGAAGTTCGGTGACCCTACGCGTTTGACCAGTTCTACGCCCCATTTGGTGTGGTCGCACATGTAGTCGGGATGGTTCACTTTGCTGTTCAGCAGTTCCATGCAGACGAGGAGTTTTTTGTCTTCCGCCATCGCGATAACCTTCTTCACACCGATGACGCAGTTCTCGAGACCTTCCTCGTCAGACATACCCTTACGGTTTCCTGAGAAGACAATGATGCTGGGAGCGCCATTCTCTGCTCCTCGTTTGACCGATTCGGCAAAACGTTCGGCGATCCCGTCATGATTCTCCTTGCGGTTGAATCCGTCAGGAATTGTCGTTCCGCCGCCGATCATCGTGGGCACGAGACCGTACTTCTTGTAGACGGGCCACTCTTTGGGATCGGCCAGATCAATCGACTGCACGTTGAGACGAGCGCATTCCTTTGCGAAATCCTCGACCGGAATCTTGGCGTAGCACCACCGGCAAACGGATTGCTTGATTCGGAGTTTGCGCTCCACCGGCTTTACTTGCGCCGCCGATGACAATACCGCAGCGCTGGCGCCAGCGCTGGCGGCTTGAACGAACGACCTTCGGTTCATGCTCGACATCTTATCGAAGTTTTTCCCGGTCCTGTTTTAATTGCCCCTGATATCGCTGTTCGGCGGAGAGCAGGGTGGCTTTGTAGCCTTCCCGATCGACGAAAGCATTCGGATCGTACGCCGGTTTGTACTTTTTCGCCAAGTTGTACTGGGAGCCGTGGGCGGCGAGAAATACATCGCAGGCAAGCGCTTTCATGATTCGAAAACTCTTCTCGAAATCCTTAGCGATGTTCGGATACTTTTTGTTGTCGACCAAAGGAGCGCCGATTACCGTGGGTATGTTGGCGAAGACAACGTTGTACTCTTTTCCGTTTTCGCGCACAGCCATCGAGTAGGTCACGCTTCCCTTTGTGTGACCGGGCGTCAAGTGAGTTCGTAGCTTAATGTCTCCGAGAGAGATGGTTTGGCCGTCCTTCAGAATGCCGTCAGATTTTACTGGCGTGAACCAGGAACTCTCGCCGAGCAAAAAATCGCCGCGGCCGCCATCTTCGAGAAGAGCTTTGTCGCCTTCCGTGACCATCACCTTTGCTCCAGAGATTTTCTTGATCTCGGCGAGCGCGGCGACGTGATCGAAATGGGCCTGGTTGGTCAACGCGACCTTTATGTCGGCGACCTTGAAGCCGAGCGATTCGATGCTCTTTCTCATCATCGGAGCCGATTCGGCAAGGCCGGTGTTGATCAGAATATGGCCGCTGGGAGACGTGATCAGAAAGCACGCCAGGTCGGCTGTTCCGACGTAGTAGATGGGTCCGATGATGCGGTGAGCGGGGAAAGGTTCGGCCCAACCCGAGCGTCCCTGCGCGAACGCCATGCAGGCGCTCAGAAGGAGAACCGAGACAAATTGCATTATTTTATGGGCTCGACTGTGATGGATCCGTGGTGTTCCCATGCCGCGTAGATCGGTCCGGATCCGGCAAGAACTGGAAACGCTCCCATACCGAGATCGACCGGTTTTTCAGCGCCGGGCTTCGAGAGCATCACTCTCATGCCTTCGGTCCAGACGATGTACCGCCCGTCTTTTCCGGCCGTGATGGCGGGATTTTTCCCGTTACCGAGAGCTACCTCGGCGCCTCCCGCCGTGGTTCCGTAGACTACACCGTCGCGCCGCCATGTGGAATGGAATGCGCCTTTGCCATCGATTGCAAGTCCCCCGCCGTCCATTGGGCAAGCGTTCAAAGGCCAAGTGCCAGTACCGAGTTTTTGGACCTTCCACGTCTTTCGATCGGTCGATACGGCATAGTGCATGTCACGCGACCCCGAGAGCCAGTTGCGCCACATCGCGTAGAGTTCACCTTTCGGTCCGATGTATGCGGTCGGATGGCAGCACTCGCAGATGTGACCGTCGGGAGACGCGTAGATCTCCTGGTTTGCCGCCCAGGTTTTCCCTCCGTCATTCGACAGCGATCCGTACAGCCGCATGCCTTTTTCCCGCAAGTCCAACCAGACCGTCCACACCCTTCCGTCTTCTGCGGCCGCGATGCCGTGGAGTCCTTCTCGCGCGGAGTCGGGAACGTCGTTAATGCGAACGCCTTGCGACCAAGTCTTGCCGTTGTCGGTGGAGTGCCAGGACATCAGATTGCCGTCCTTGAACTTGACCGTTCCGGCGATCGCGGTGATAACCAGAGTTTTGCCTGCTGTGACAACTCGCGGACCTCGATGGTTACCCAGCGCGAGGAAGGGCATTTCGGCGACCTTCACTGGTGTCGTGAAGCTTTTCCCGCCATTCGTAGACCGAGCGAAATAGACTGAGTTACCGGCGCCGTACGTCAGCGCGATCGTCTGGCCGGAAGCTGCGATCTGCGGCTGCTTCAAGGGTACATCCGGTGTTTGCGGAGCCAGCCGCAAGGCGAGCAACAGAGCAACGGAAAGCATGTACCTTCTAGCGTATCAATTCGTTAGACAACGATGAACCGTGATCAGGCGTAGCAGCGGACTTCAAAGATCCGCGCCGACTCGAGACCGTTGGTCGCTTTCACGTGAACACGTACGGACTTGGCTTCGACAGGATCGAACGTGTGCCGGTTCATCCGCTGATGGTTATCTTTCACTTGCTTCAATTGTCTGCGAACTCCACCGGCATCGATGTACTCGACATCGTAATCCTTAACGGTTTCCGGTTGCGGCTGCCGCATGACCGTGCGCGTATGACTGTCCGACGCTGTCAACATGAGCTGCCGCTGAAAACCGGAATCGAACGTGATCTGGATCCGGCGCAGTCTTTTGGGCTGGTCCCAGGTGAGCTCTATCCATGCTCCATCCCCAGTCATCGGCGCGGACCAGCAATGCCATTCCTGCGGGTCGCCTTTCTTGTTGGGGATGTTTCTTACCATTCCATCCAGTAGTAGCGCAGCCTTGGCCTGAGGTTCTTCCGCGGAAGCTGTCACCTTCGATGTACGAGCGAGATCGAGGTGGTCTTCGTTGCGCGCGTTCTTGATGGTCTGATCGTCGCGCAGGAGACGCTGTCGGAGGTCGGATACCAGCTTCTTGTCGCTCGCGAGTTGACGCGGCGCGATGCCCCGCTCGACGCACTGGGCCGCCGCGGTTCCCACCGCCTGTCCGATGACGGCGCAGGTCGCCATCACGCGGCTCGACGTGAAGGCAGCGTAGGTGGCGCTGATGTTGCGGCCCGCCATCATTAGATTCGGAACGTTCTTGCTGTATAAGGATCGCAGCGGAATCTCATAGACTTCCGGAGTGCGGATGACGGTGTTCGGAGGAAGGTCAGCGCGGTCGAATCCACCTGGCGGGTGGTCGTCCATCGGCCACCCCCCGATCGCAACGGAATCCGCGAATGTTGTGCCCAGCAGATCGTGCTGCGTCAACAAATGATCTCCTATCAGTCGCCGGCTGCCACGTTTGCCGGGCATCATACCCACCCAATCGAGGGCGTAGTTGGCCGAATCGGGGTAGTCTCCACTGTTTTTGATGTAGTCCCACACCCCCAGCACGATGGACAAAAGTTCGAACCGGATGCGCTCATTGTCGCGAATGATGTCCTTATCGCCACCCCATTCGATCCACCAGTACCCGTATTCCCAGTTCTCGGGCCCCACTTTGCGGAATTTCAACTGCTCTTTGGTGACCTTGCGCGCCCATGCGGGAGCCTTGAAGGGCATAGCTCGGCGGTTCAATTTCGAGGTAAAAAGGATGCTCGACCCCAGCGTTTCCTGATCTGGTTTTTCAGGCGCGAGCGATTCGTTGAATTCCGACCGCGCTTCCCGGCCCGTCCGCATGTCCGCGCCGGCTTCTAGTCCCAGGCGGGAATCGCCTGTCGCATCGACGAACATCTTGGCGTCGATACGATACATCTGCTCCGATTTGTCGCAACGAGCCCAGGCTCGCTGAATCGACCTACCCTTCATTTCCACGGAGAATAGTGTCGTTTCGAGCAGCAACCGGATGTTGGGCTCGCTCACGACCTTGTCATAAAGGAGCAAGTCCCAGAGCTCCCAGCAGCGCTGCGGGTTGTTTGCAGCGTCATCGAGGCGAAATTCTTCGATCAGCCCCGATTCACGCCAACCCGGCCGTCCACGATGGCTGTCCGCCCCCACGATGTGCATTTTCACTTCGCTCGAGGAGTTGCCTCCCAACCGGGAACGATCTTGCATGAGGATGACGCGGGCTCCGTTTCGAGCCGCAGCAACCGCCGCGCAAACACCCGCGACACCCCCTCCGGCCACCAGGACGTCGGCTTCCATGTCGACTTGCGTCATGTGCGGTTCGCGACCCGGGCTTCGAGAAGGCTCATCGGGCACAAGAGCGTCCATCTTTCGACGGATCTCGTTTGTGATATCAATGGGTTGGGCTGAGGTTTGGCCCTGAGCTGCGCCGGGGAAAACGGCTAAAGTGTAAAGGAAGTCGCGGCGTTGCATACAGAAATCTGATATTTCAATTATGCTCCAAGTTAGGAGATGACGCAATGGTGAGTCACGTACGTATCTTAGCGATTTTGCATCTCGTTTTCGGCGCCCTAGGAGTGTTGGGCGCGCTCTTCCTGCTCGCGCTGTTCGGCGGCATCACGTCCTTGATCGGCATGAACGCTCCCGATGAGGAGGCGCTGATTGCGATCCCGATCGTTGGCGGAGTCGGCGCATTTCTTGTGCTGACTACATTGCTGCTCTCGATTCCGAGCATTATCGCCGGGATCGGACTTCTTTCCCACCGTCCCTGGTCCCGCATTCTGACGATTGTGCTATCCGTTTTGGAGCTAATTCATGTCCCCTTCGGGACGGCCTTGGGATTTTATGGATTGTGGGTGCTGCTGTCGAAGGAAGTTGTTCCGCTTTTTGAACGTGGCGTCACGTACGAGTACAGTGGACCGATGCCGCGTCCGTAAAATACAACCGGCCAGGGCGAATACGCTCCTGGCCATTTTATGATCTCAAAGTTTGCGGCGCGGGTATTATGAAGGCGCTAAAAGCGCCGCAAACCATTTATGAAAGGTATAGATTAAGCCGCGTATGAATTATTTATATCGGCGGCGACTGCTTTCGTCTATTCGATGATAGGTCCGAACAGGTGTGGAAACAATCGGTTGAGTATAGGAGTACTAGTCAATAAAGTACTCCCTACAAAATACCGCCTGAAACTCACATTGGGTGAGCGAATCCTGCCCCCGATGTTCACGGGAAAATCCGAGTCTCGGCGCCCGCAAACGCGCTCTCGATCTTGGCGGGATAAGAGTTGACCGGACACGTGACTAGACAGTGTCACAATAGAACTATCTGAGTGTCAGAACAGGCTCCAGCGCGAATGTCGCCCGAGCGGTGGTCCCAGGTCAAAAACCTGCTTGAAAAGGCGCTTGCACGACCGGAACACGAGCGCCAGGAGTTTCTTCGGCAGGCCTGCTCCGGGGATGCCGAACTGTACGCTGAAGTAACCGACCTTATCACGTCCCATAGCCCACAGCATTTGAACCGCGGCGCGGACACGCTACCCGTCGACACCCAGGTGGATCCACGTATCGGGCACACACTGAAGCATCGCTATCGTATTAAGTCTCGTCTGGGCAGCGGCGGTGTCGGTGTCGTGTACCTGGCTGAGGATCTCCACTTGATGTCCCGCCATGTGGTGGTGAAGTTTCTCCACGAGCATGGGCGTTCGGAACCCGGACGGCTAACGAAGTTTTTGCAGGAAGCCGAAGCACTGGCGCGTCTGGACCATCCGGGTATCGTAGCCGCCTTTGACGCCGATGAAACGCCCGACGGAGCGCACTTCCTTGTGATGCAGTACGTTGACGGGGGAACGCTACGCTCGCAAATTGACCAAGGGCCCCTGCCGCTTCATCAGGTTGCTTCCATCGTGCGCCAACTCGGATCGGCATTGGAGGCCGCTCATAACAAGGGTGTGATTCATCGTGACTTGAAGCCGGAAAATATCATGCTCCAACATCTGGGGGATGGTCGCGACATTGTCAAGCTGATCGATTTCGGGATCGCGCGGGTGGAAGCTTCCGCAGTTAGCGGCGATACGGCCGTCATTGGAGTAGCGGGAACTCCCAGTTACATGGCGCCCGAGCACATTGGAGGCAAGCCTGTTCCTGCCAGCGACATCTTCTCTTTGGGTGTGATCGCGTTCGAAATGCTGACCGGCAAACGGCCGTTCACCGCCAAGCAACCATTTGCTCTCCGCCATCAACACAAAGAGGGAGTCGCCCAGGGCGCCATCCGAGCATTGCGTCCGGAGGTTCCACCGAACGTCGAAGATGCAATTCGCACCGCGCTGCAGTTCAATATTGCGGATCGTCCATCGAACGCGCGGGAGTTCTCCGACACAATCGGTCTTTCGCTCGAGACGGAAGTGGTCCGGTCGGCCGCCAACGTTCCAACACGCCGCCGATGGCTGGGGGCCTCGATTGGCGGAGCCGCGGCGCTGGCCACTGCCGGGGCAGGCTTCTGGTATTGGAAGCAAAGTGTTCCTCGATCTGGAAGCAAAGTACTGGCCCACACCTCCGGCGCTTTCGACCCTGCCGATCAGGGCTTCCTGTTGCGAGACAAGCTGGAGAAAACGCCTCTTCGCAATGCCGAGCGCACAGGTTTTGACCGGCTGGATTTGCGCTCTCCCGAGCAAGGCTCGTACTACAAGCCGATCGCTTTGGAGGACATGAAGGATGCATTGCGGTACGGCTGGAAGATTACTTTACGAGGCACTCCGGTGATCGGTGGATTCTGGGCAGTCGCCGACTTTCACAGCCTGGGTGAGCCGCGGTATGACCTGAGTTACTATCGCGAGCCGGATGGCAGGGCACTGGCGTTGCTTTGCACGCAACATGTCCCAACGTTTGACGGTCCTCGCTATGAAATGCCGGATCAAGGAGCAAGTCGCCGCAGTCTCGAACTCGTGTTTGATCCCAAGACGCGGACGTGCGAATTATTTGTGGCCGGACGAAGGCAGATCGCGGGCTACAAAGGATACCGCCAGAATCAGGACTCGACGAGACCGTTCTTTTTCGGCATATCGGTGTATCGCAGCGATCGGGCCGAGGCGGAACTCGAAGAGGTCAAGTTCGAGATCCTCTGATGTCATTAGTGAGCTCACTTTCTCTCGAATAGATAAACGCAGTTCTCCAGCCGCGCCTTGCCGCCTGTGGTGACCGTAAATTGTCTGGGGGCCAAGCCGTCGCGACCGCGCATTCCATTCCACAACGAAGCTCCCGCAAACTCACCGTCCTTGCGAATCGCATAGAAGTTGATGTCGAAGCGTTCGAGCCGCTTGGGATCGTTATTGTAGTTACGAGCGATACGCTTCAAAACGTCCAGGCAGGCGTCCTTAGGGCTAGCTCCGTGACGCATGTTTTCGACGACGCTGTGCGCGCCCGCGACACGAATGTTCTCCTCGCCCCGGCCGGTAGAACCAGCGGCGCCCACTTCGCTATCGACGAAAACGCCTGCTCCCACAATCGGGGAATCGCCAACCCGTCCTGGAATTTTCCAGGCCAGTCCGCTGGTGGTCGTACATCCCGACATCTCACCCTTGCGATTCAAGGCAAGGCAGTTGATAGTACCCGTGGGGGGATGAAGAGCCATCTCGTTGGCCCATGCCAAAACCGCCGGATCCACATCGGGAAAGCGGTTTCGCAGCGGTTGAGCCGGAGCATCGAGGCCATCTGTCCAATTGTTGTGATCGGCCTTGTCGCGCAGGGATTGCTTCCAAACTATCCAAGCGACGCGCGACTTCTCGGTCAGTAAGTTTTCTTCCTTGAAGCCCCAAAGCTTGGCAAAGTCGAGCGCGCCCTGGCCAACTAACATGACATGATCTGTCTGTTCCATAACCAGCTTTGCCAGTTTCGAAACATTCTTTATATTGCGAACCGAAGCCACCGCGCCGCAACGATTGGTGGGGCCGTGCATCACGGACGCGTCTAGTTCGACGACGCCTTGCTCGTTTGGAAGGCCACCGTAGCCGACGGAGTTGTCTTCCGGATCATCCTCTTGAATCATCACGCCGGCGACGACGGCATCGAGCGTATCGGCGCCCGCTCGCATCAACTCGAGTGCTTTATCGCAGGCTCGTAGGCCGTTCGAACTCGATACGACAACTTCCTTGCCGCCGCCTTGAAACGCAACGGAGCTCGACAGCGCGGCAGGGCCGAGCAAAACTCCTCTCCGAGTGATCATGACTGTCTACGATAGCAGGGTGGAGAATGGTCCAAGACGGCCATGAGCATTCATCCCAACGCCGGCAAGCCGGCCGACCCTTTCGACCTTACTGACATCCCATGCCTCGCAACGGCGTACTACGCGGGACATCCCGATCCTGCGGAACGCACCCAAAAGGTCTCTTTCGGAACTTCGGGACACCGCGGCACATCGTTTGAGAACTC
Source organism: Bryobacteraceae bacterium (assembly GCA_035630195.1). GTDB lineage: Bacteria > Acidobacteriota > Terriglobia > Bryobacterales > Bryobacteraceae > DASQDN01. The sequence goes on along the minus strand of DASQLD010000271.1, from coordinate 19,477 downwards.
GTTTAACGAGGCGCACATTCTTGCGATCACGCAAGCGATTTGTGAGTATCGAGGACAAAATGGAGTGGATGGTCCGTTGTTTCTCGCAAAGGACACGCATGCGCTTTCGGAGCCTGCCTTCGTAAGCGCCCTCGAGGTTCTGGCGGCTAACGATGTGGAAGTGATGATCGATGCGGACATGGGTTATACCCCCACCCCGGCTTTGTCCCACGCGATTCTCAAATACAACCAGAATCGTAACATCGGGCTTGCTGACGGCATCGTGATCACCCCTTCTCACAATCCGCCGCAGGATGGTGGATTCAAATACAATCCGCAACACGGCGGGCCAGCAGATACAGGAGCCACGAAAGCCATCGAAGACCGCGCTAATGAGCTGATGGCCGATAGTCTGCGTAGTGTGAAGCGAACTTGGTATGAGAAGGCGCTAAAAGGCGGAACAACGCACCGATATGATTATGTTTCCGCTTACGTTGACGAACTACCGCAGATTGTGGATGTCGATGCGATACGCGGCTCCGGCTTACGATTGGCGGTGGATCCGCTCGGCGGAGCCGGGGTGGCATATTGGGGCGCAATCAATGAGCGTCTGAATTTGTCGCTACAGATCTTGAATAAGTATGTCGATCCGACATTTCGTTTCATGACCTGCGACTGGGACGGGAAAATTCGGATGGATTGTTCGTCGCCCTACGCAATGGCAAGTTTGATTGCGCTGCGCGACCGCTTCGACGTGGCGTTCGCGTCAGACACGGATCATGACCGCCACGGAATCGTTACTTCTACCGCGGGCCTGATGAATCCAAATCACTATATGTCGGCAGCGATTGCCTACCTCTACCGAAATCGGCGAGGCTGGCGAGAGGATGCCGGAGTGGGGAAGACGCTCGTTAGCAGCAGCATGATCGATCGAGTGGCGAAGAGTATTGGTCGAAGGTTGTACGAAGTTCCTGTCGGCTTCAAATGGTTCGTCGATGGTCTGCTCGATGGCTCGTTGGGATTCGGTGGCGAGGAAAGCGCCGGCGCGTCTTTCCTGCGCAAGGACGGACGGGTTTGGACAACTGACAAAGACGGCATCATTCTTGGGCTGCTCGCTGCCGAGATTACCGCGGTGACAGGAAAGAATCCGTCCGAGCACTACCGCGCGCTGACGCAAGAATTCGGAGAGCCTGTTTACGAGCGGATCGATGCGCCCGCTACGCCCGACCAAAAAACAATCCTATCGAAGCTTTCACCCGAATCGGTGCCGGCGAAGGAACTGGCCGGCGATCCAATCGAAAGCATGATGACGAAGGCTCCAGGCAACAACGCCTCCGTAGGTGGCCTGAAGGTAAGTACCCGCAATGGTTGGTTCGCGGCCAGACCCTCTGGTACAGAAAACGTCTATAAAATCTACTCCGAGAGCTTCGTGAGCGCGGAACACCTCCGAGCCATTCAGCGCGAGGCCCAAGAAATCATCAGTAATGTTTTCACTGCCGCGGTGCGGTAAATCCAGTTGAGAGGAGAGTCATGAGCATCAGTCAATCACTGCTCCCAGAGTTCGACGCGGAAATGGCGAATACAAGAAAGACATTGGAACGCGTCCCGGATGACAAGTTTAACTTCAAGCCGCACCCGAAGTCCGCCGAGATGGGATGGTTGGCCAATCATCTCGCAAACCTCGTCAGTTGGACGAAGGTGACATTCCAGACGGAATCGCTCGATATTGAGCCTCCTGGCGGCTCGCCCTACCGGGCGGATATGGCTGTGAATACGAAAGGTGTCCTGGAAGTTTTCGACAAAAACCTCGCTGAAGCCCGAGCGGCGCTCGAAAGTGCTACGGACGCGGAGTTCATGAAAAACTGGACCCTCTTGAAGGGAGGCAATACCGTGATGACCCTTCCAAAGGTAGCGGTGATGCGTAGCTTCGTGATGAACCATGTGATTCATCACCGCGCTCAGCTCACGGTCTACCTGCGGCTCAATGATGTGCCGGTTCCGGCTCTATATGGTCCGTCCGCCGATGAGACCTGAGCTAAGAGTTCAGATGGGTATTAATGCGCTGAATCGCCTCGTCGATCTCGGCCGTATTTTTATAGCCGATGGTTACCGCGTCGACTGATCCCAGCTTCATGACGTACCGGATGGATGCATCGCGCTCCTCCGGAGTTTTGAAGGCGCCTTCTCCGATGATCTTCATGCCGATAACGCCGGTGCCGTTGGAACGGACCTTTTTGATATGGGACACGACGGTGGGGACATCGCCCTTTTCCGGACTGGAGTCCTGACCCGCGAGCGTGTCCATGCGTGTGCCGTTGTGATTCACGCGAAGGAGAGCAACGTCGAGCCAGTCGTTGTTAGGAAACAAGCGCAGAGGAAGGAGACCATGGCACGACGCGCCATGAGCGAGTATGATCTTCTTCTGTTTCGCTTCCGAAAACTCGTCGCGCAATTGCTTGAATTGCTCCATCCAGTCCGGCGTGCGCAGACAATGCATCAGCAGGATGTCAAAGTACTCGGACTTCAGCTCGGTGCGCAGACGATCGATCACAGGCTTCGGATTCTCGGCCTCACGCAGACGGAATTTCGTCATGAGCTTGTACGAGTCGCGTGGAACGCCTTTAAGCGCGTTGCCCAACATCTCGTGCATACCGGTATAGGCGTCAGCAGTTTCGAAGAAGCGAATCCCACTGTCGTAGGCGTGGCGAACCAGGCGCGTGAACTGCTCCTGTCCCAATTCGCGCTGCACACGGCCGCCGAATGTCCCGGTGCCAAAGGCCAGTCGGGTCACCTTTACGCCGGAATCCCCTAGAGGAACCAGGTCGGTGGCCGACTTCTTTGCTGCGTATGCAGGGGTAGCGAGAGTTCCGACTGCGGCCGCGGTCGTCTTGAAGAAATCACGTCTTGAATAATGGGACATGCTTCACTCCTCAAGGGAAACGTATCACATTTTAGGAGCCTTGCGCCGGCCGTCGCGCTCTCAATTGAGAGACACTGTAGACATGGATTCTGTCGTTGTTCGGAACCCCGAGATCATGTCTGGCGAACCAACGTTCCGAGGCACTCGAGTTCTGGTGCGCACGCTGTTCGAGTATCTCGAGGCCGGCCATGGCCTGGAGAAATTTCTGGAGGGCTTCCCGACGGTTCAACGAGAGATGGCTGTACAAGTTCTGGAAGAAGCGAAAGAGACGTTACTTGCTAGCCGTTGAATGCGAATCCTTCTGGACGAGTGTATAGACGAGTCGTTTCGTCATCAGTTCACAGAACCAAACATGTCGTTTCGCGGATTTCAAAGGCCTCTCCAACGGGGAACTCATCGCCGCGGCGGAGAATACAGGCTTTGAAGTGCTGATTACGGTTGACCAGAATATTCCTCACCAGCAGAACTTCAGGAATCGCTCCTTGGCGATTATCGTAGTCAAGAGTCGTACTACAAACATTGACGATCTCATCGCTCTCATGCCCTTTGTCGTTGACGCTCTCAAGGGCTGTGAGGCCAGGACAGATAAAAACCGTTGAAGGGTAGCTATCGCGGATCGAACCAACCGGGTATCTTAGTCCCGAAACCTAAACCAGAACAGTAAAGGCAGTTTCAGTACGTTGCACCGGACGATACAGGGTATCGCGCTCCACTGGCTCGCGTCCAGCTTCCCGGATGAGACGTAACAACTCGCCGCGCCGTAACGACTGCGATGTGGTTGCGCCGGCGTCGTGATAAATCTTCTCTTCGACGACCGTGCCATCTACGTCATCGGCGCCGAAGCGCTGCGCGATCTGAGCGATTCGCGGAGTCATCATGATCCAATATGCCTTGATGTGAGGGATGTTATCGAGCATCAGGCGTGAGATAGCGATGTTCTTTAAATCGTCAAATCCCGAGGTGCGAGGAACATGTTCGAGAGATGTGTTGTCGGGATGAAACGCGAGGGGAATGAACGTGACAAAGCCTTTTGTCTCATCCTGCAAACTGCGTAGCTTGACGAGATGATCCACGCGATCTTCTTCCGTTTCGACGTGTCCGTACAGCATCGTGCAGTTGCTGTTCAAACCAAGCTTGTGCGCGGTGCGCGCCACGTCGAGCCACTCAGAGCCGTCGATCTTGTGATCGCAGATGATGCGGCGTACGCGATCGGAGAAGATCTCAGCGCCTCCGCCGGGCATCGAATCCATACCGGCGTCTTTTAGCCGTTGCAGCGTCTCACGAATGGAAATTTTCTGCCTCTGCGCAAGGTAGGAAATCTCTACCATCGTGAAGGCTTTCAAGTGCACTTGCGGAAATCGCTGCTTCAGTCCACGAAGCATCTCGCAATACCAATCGAGCGTCAGCTCGGGATGCAAACCGCCGACGATGTGAAACTCGGTCACTGCTTCGGACCAGCCGCGTCCCGCCGTTTCCCAGACCTGCTCGAAGGTCATCGTGTACGCTTTGGGGTCGCGCGCTTTCTTACCGAATGCACACAGACGACAGCTCGCGACACAGACATCGGTGGGATTGATGTGCCGATTGACGTTATAAAAAGTGACGTTGCCATGCAACCGTTCGCGAACGATATTCGCCATGTACCCGATCGAGAGGAGGTCGGAAGAGCGGTACAGGGTCACCCCGTCTTCAAAGCTCAGCCGTGTTCCTTGCTGGACTTTTTCGAGGATAACTTTCAAACGAGGATCGTCAATGATTGGCTGCAACTGCATAGAAAACGTCGGCGGTCCAAAACAGGAAGAATAGCACGCTGACCCATCCGTTCACCGTGAAGAAAGCGGCATCGATGCGAGAGAGGTCGTCGGCGCGGACCAGGCGGTGCTCCCAGACAAGCAATCCGGCTACGACAGCAACGCCCGCGAGTGCCATTGACCCAAGGGCAAACGCCTGTACCAGCGCCACCAGGCAAGCGAGCATCCCGAAGTGAAAAAGCCTCGACACCCAGAGAGCGCCTGAGATTCCAAGCCGTTTCGGCAGACTGAACAGGCCTGCGCTCTTGTCGAACTCATAGTCCTGACATGAGTAGATGATGTCGAAGCCCGCTGTCCACAAGGTGACTGCCGCGGTCAGCCAAAGAATTCGAGCATCGAGCGAACCACGAATAGCAATCCACGCCGCCGCCGGGGCAATTCCAAGCGCGAATCCGAGGACCATATGCGAAAGCGACGTAAATCGCTTCGTATAGGAATAACCGAGCACCACCGCCAGCGCCAAAGGAGCGAGCTGAAAACAGAGCGGATTCAGCGCCGCCGCCGCGAGTAGAAAGACGAACGCGCACCCTGCGATGAAGGACCACGCGAAGAACCGGGTCAGCAAACCCGCAGGGAGATGACGCGTCTTCGTTCGAGCGTTCCTGGCGTCGATGTCCGAGTCCACAATCCGGTTGAATCCCATCGCCGCGGACCGCGCTGCAATCATGGCGAGCACGATTAAGACAAGCTTTCGAATCAGCCCCTCGGTAGCAAAGGCATCTTCACGGATCGCCAACAGCGCCCCCGTCAAGGCGAAAGGCAGCGCGAACACGGAATGTTCGAACCGGATCATCTCCAGAGTTAACCGGAGTTTTCGCCAAAAGCCCGCGGCTGCAGTCATGACAGATACTAGAGGTGTAACTCACATTCTCTCATGCGCGCACTGTTGTTTGTCTCCGCTTGCCTGTTTTTGGTTGCCTGCGATCGCGAACCCGCGGCATCGCTGGAAGATTTCAATGCTCGCAGCATTACTCTTCCGGATGGAGTAGTTGTCAAAGCAGAGGTGATGACGCATCCACAAGACATGGCTCGCGGCATGATGTTTCGCGATTCATTCCCGGAAGGCCGCGCGATGTTATTCATCCACAACACGCCCGGGCGGTATCCCTATTGGATGTACCAGGTGAAGCTGCCGCTCGATATTGTGTGGTTGGACAAATCGCGAATAGTAGTCGAGGTCGTCGAGAACGCTCCCCCTTGTCTGACAAAATCGAGCGACTGCGTCCAGCACGGTGGGAATCGAATCGCTATGTACGTGGTGGAATTGCCCGCCGGATATGGCCGCAAACATGGTGTTGCAGAGGGCGCAACTCTCCGCTTTTGAATTCGAATGGATCGAAATAACTTAAAGTCATTGCTCGAGCAAGTGCGTTCGGGCAACATAGAGATCGAGTCGGCTCTCGACCGGTTGAAGCATTTACCTTTCGAGGACTTGGGATTCGCCAAGGTCGATCATCATCGGGCGTTGCGTCACGGAATGCCTGAGGTGGTGTTCGGCAAGGGGAAGACGCCGGAGCAGATCGCGGCCATCGCGGAACGTCTCCTCGACCGCGCCCCCAACGTGCTGATCACTCGCGCGGATCCAACGGCCTGGGACGCCGTTCGAGCCGGATTTCCCGAGGCGGAGTATTTTCCTCTTTCACGGGCGATTCGTGTCTGGCGAGACAAGACGGTTCACGGAAAAGGCAAGATTGCCGTGGTTTGCGCCGGCACGAGTGATTTATTCGTGGCCGAAGAAGCGCAAGTGACGGCGGAAGTAATGGGCAACAGCGTCGATACCATTCACGACATAGGTGTCGCAGGCATTCACCGCCTGATGAATAATCGCGAGCGTTTGTGTGAGGCTCGCGTCGTAGTCGTGTGCGCGGGGATGGAAGGCGCGCTCCCGAGCGCCGTGGGTGGTCTGGTTTCCTGCCCTGTGATTGCGGTCCCAACCAGCGTCGGGTATGGAGCGAGCTTTGGCGGATTAGCAGCCCTGCTCGGCATGTTGAATAGCTGTGCGAGCAACGTAACCGTCGTGAATATCGACAATGGTTTTGGAGCGGGCTACGTCGCCAGTTTGATTAATCGCCTGTAAGCTTCAAGTTTCGAGTGGTTCCGATAGGCTGATACATCGTTCGTCTTCCCCGTGATAAGGTGAAAGCCGAGAGGCGGCTCGAATGAAGGCCGGATTGGTTCTCATTGCCATCGGACTGACCGTTTTCGGCACGATGCTCGCATACCAGCGCAGTGGAGCGTATGAGTACGAGATGCAGAATCCCACCGTCGACCCGCCAAACGCCGACGAGAAAACCGAGTTCGCTTTTGCCCGCTTACGCTATCGATCCGGCGGTCGAGGATGGCGCGGCGGAAGTTGGGGCACTGACTCCAACAAGGCAGAGCGGCAATTCGTACAAGGGGTGCGGCGACTGTCGCGCATTCACACCCGCTCAGTCGAGCAAATCATTGATATCGATTCCACCGACATGTATGACTGGCCCTGGCTTTATGCCGTAGAAGTCGGGTACTGGGACGTCTCCGAACCCCAGGCCAAGCGGCTGCGAGATTACCTCGATCGCGGCGGATTCCTGATGGTGGACGACTTTCACGGGACCTACGAGTGGGAAGCTTTCGTTACGAGCCTCCGGCGAATCTTCCCTGACAGGCCAGTAGTGGACCTGGAGGATAGCGACCCGATCTTCAGTATTATCTACGACTTGCAGCAGCGCGTCCAGGTTCCTGGCAGGCAATTCATTCGATCCGGCCGCACCTACGAGCGGGACGGCGTTGAGCCGCGCTGGAGAGGCATTCTCGATGACAAGGGCCGCGTCCAAGTCGCGATTTGCCACAATATGGACCTTGGCGACTCATGGGAGTGGGCCGATCATCCGGAATACCCGGAAAAGTTTGCCTCGCTCGCCTACCGCATCGGGCTCAACTATATCGTTTACTCTATGACGCACTAGTCTCTTGTGGGTTCGCTACCATGAGGGAAGAGTAACGAATGGGGCACCAGCAGCCGACGACTGCCAGGCAAATCACCGGTGATGACATCATCGCGGAAATCCTCCGCAATGCCGAGCAAGGTGTTTTCAAGATTCGCTATACAGCAGTGTTGCCGTCCATTTATCGCGTCTATCTCCATCCCGCGGATTTCGATGTAGTCAAACCCGTTGTAAAAGCGCTGGCGGCGGAAACCCGCACGGCTCTGGTCGAGCGTGTCCAGGAACTCAACCGCTCAGGAAAATCCTCTTCTATCGCCCGCACGCTTGGATTCGATTCGGGAAAACAGATCGAATACAAGATCCTCGATCCGGATTGGACCATCGAGTTTCATCCCGATGTCGAAGACCGCCTCAACCGTGGAGACATCGAGATCTATTCCGAGCTTGCGTCTGCCGAAAGACCTGAATTTGGGGATGGCGCGATGACCAGGCACGTCACCAAACGGTTAGTATCAGGAGCGACTTCTTCAGCAACAGCACCCGCATCCGAGGTAACCGCCTCGGGACAACCGAGGGCAGGATCACCCGTGTTTGCGTATATCCGCTACGAGGATGCAACGGGATCACAGGTATTCCCGGTTACCAAAAATCAGATTGTCATTGGGCGCGGCGGCAAGAGCTTCTGGATCGACCTGAAGGTGAACGGACCGAATGATGTATCGCGCGAGCATTGCCGCATAAGGCGTGACGCCGCTACAGGCCGCTTTTTCCTGCGAGATTTAAGTCAATTCGGTACGACTATTGACGGGAAACGGGTCGAATCCAGTGTGGAAGATTCGACACGAGAAGCCGCAATTCCGTCCCGGGCAGTAATCGGCTTGGCTGACACGGTATTCCTCAATTTCGAAGTCGCAAATGAGGGTACTGTCCTATGACGACACTCTGGTGGCTTAGGTACCCGTTCTTAATCATCTTTCTCGCGTTAATAGTGTGGTTCGCTTACGTCCTCTTCACGCGTTCCGGGAAAAACAAATGGCTGTGATTTCGCCACAGAATTGCGCGGGGTTTACCGACCCCGGCAAAAAGCGCGAAAACAATGAAGATCGCTTCCACGCCGATCCCGAGCGCGGCATCTTTTTCGTTATCGACGGCGTAGGCGGACAGGCAGCCGGCGAAAAGGCGGCTGACACCGCATACAACCTCCTCCGCGATCGTTTGGAGCGGCCCACCGGAGAACCTGCTGACCGCGTCAGGGAAGCGATAGCCGTTGCCAATAACGAGATCTACCGGCTTTCTCTAACGCACGACGCCTGGCGAGGCATGGCGTGCGTCCTAACGGTCGCGGTACTCGAGCATGGACAACTTACCATCGGTCAGGTTGGCGATTCCCGCTTGTACATCGTCGAGCCGGGCGAGATTCGGAAAGTCACTCACGATCATTCACCGGTCGGGGAGCGGGAAGACCGCGGGGAAATCGACGAGCTCAGCGCGATGCGCCATCCGCGGCGCAATGAAGTCTATCGCGATGTGGGCTCAGAAGAGCACGCTCCCGACGATCCCGACTTCATTGAGATCACGACCGTCGAGTTTCCTTCCGTGGCGGCTTTCCTACTGTGCAGCGACGGCCTCAGCGATTTAATTTCTTCAGCGCAGATCCTCGCCATCATTGAGCAGACGGCCGGCGATCCCCAAATCACCACGCAAGCTCTGATTGACGCGGCAAATAACGCCGGCGGAAAAGACAACATCACTGTCGTTTTTATTGAGGGAGACCGCTTCGCGGCGAGTGTGCGCCGGCGATCATCGGCGACGCGCAAAGTTCCGGCTCCTACGCGTAGCGCCGCGGCAAACCCTTGGACGGGTCGGTTGCTCTTTCTGTTGCTCGGGTTGCTTGCCGGGGGAGCGCTTGCGATTTACGTGCTCAAACCCCACTGGTTGCTCACCGGCAGCGGGGAAACGCTCGGCTTTGGACCCGTACGCGAGCCTCGCGTCTGGCGCATTAACGGGGATATCAGCGCCGCTCTACAGAACGCGAAAGCCGGAGACACCATCCTGGTAGCTCCTGGGCAGTATCACGAGCAAATTATCCTGAAAGAGGGCGTGAACCTGATTAGCGAAGAACCTCGCAAGGCGACGATTCACGCAGCCGGCATCGCGGTCCAGGCGAACGATGTACGCAGCGGACGTTTCGATGGATTCCGAATCACAGGCGAGGATCAGAACAACCTTGCGATCGGGATTCAGCTCAACGATTCGAATGTCGAAATTGTTGATAGCGAAATAACGGGCGCAATTAACGCCGCCATAGAATGCCTGGGCGAATCGCGCGGTGTGTTTCGGGCAAATGCGCTCTATGGAAATCCGGGCGCAGCAATCATCTTGCGGGATGCAGCGAGACCGCGCGTCGTCCACAACACGATTACCGGAAATGGCGACGATAGTAAGAGCGCAGCCATCGAGATTCACGGAACTGCGCAACCCAACCTGACCGGCAACATGATTTGGAAAAATGCAGGCGAGCCGCTTTCGGCTCCACCGAAGGTCAACACGCAAGAAATACTAAAACAAAATTTTATTGGAGAACCTCCCCTCATTAAGCCGAGACTCAGGCTCGGCTCCCGCTAAGCATGCATCCACGCGAGTTCGGCAAGTACCGGATCGTCAAACTACTTCCTCTCGGCGGCATGGGCCGCGTCTATCTCGCGTTCAATTCGGTATCTAACGAGACTGTTGCGCTCAAGCTCATCGATCATGGGACTGATCCGGAACGGCAGGAGATCGTTGAAGCGGAGCGGCGGGGCGCGATTCTGCAGGCGCGGCTCTGCGGCATCGATCAGCGCATTACACGAATTCTCGAGTATGGCGATCTCGATAGCTTTTTCTACATCGAGATGGAGTACATCGAAGGGCAGGACCTGTCCGAGGTCCTCGCGAAATCTCCCCTTGGGGTGCCGTTCGCAGCGCGCATCGGACGCGACATCTGCGATGTCTTAGCGCATGCCCATTCGTTTTCGGCAAATATCGAGGGGCACGATTATCACGGTATCGTTCACGGCGACATCAAGCCTCGCAATATTCGAATCACTCCGTCCGGTCAGGTAAGAGTCCTCGATTTTGGAATTGCCAAAGCGCTCTCTCTGACGCGCAAGTTCACGACGAACCAGTTTGCCAGCTCTCAGTATTCGTCGCCGGAAAGGTTAAACACTGGCGAAGTGGATATCGCTTCCGACTTGTGGTCGGTGGGCGTCGTTCTCTATGAGATCGTTACTGGCAAGCCCTACTTCGATGGCGCGACATCGGTGAAGACAGAACAGGCCATTCGAAACTACTCCGCAGTACATCCGTTGCCGGAATCGCTGCCCGAGCCTTTTCGTGCGGTGTTGCGAAAGGCCCTCGCGGTCGATCCCCAGAAGCGATATCTGTCAGCAGAAGAGTTCGCTTCTGACCTCACGTTGTTCCTTGAGGGAAAGTCCACCGTGGCCGAGTCGATGCCGCTCGAAGAGGATGCCGAGGCCACCCGGCGTTCGAGTAAGCCGGCGGAGACGGATGAGGCAGCGACTCGGCGGACTGTGAAGGGCGAGACGCCGCAGGTTCTCAAATCCGTACTGAGGCGGAAGAAGGAACTCACGCAGCGCCAACGACAAATCCGTTTCTTCGTTGTCGTGGGCTTAGTGATCGCAGCGAGCCTACTCATCTTCAACGAAATTTCCGTATGGCGTGCGGGCGCAAGTCTAGCCCGGGAAGTGGAGTCGGAGCGTCTTAAAGACATGGACCTCGCCTGGCAACGCTTTGAGGCGCTTTCGAAAACCAACTTCGTGCCCGGTGTGCTTTCGCATCCACGGAACACGATCCAGTCCCGACTCGTATCTATTGCTGACGGCATTATACGGGAGTACCGTACGTCCGACTCACCAACTGTCACAGAGAATGATTGGGTTAGAGCACATGGAGTCTTGAGCAAAGCTCTGCAGGCAGATCCGGGGAACCGGGACATTCGCGGCAAGCTGTATCTCTCAGAAGGACACCTATCTCGCATTCGGGGAACCGCACGAGGAAACACGAAATTGTTGCAGGAAGCTCGTGCGAAATTCGAGCAATCGGCGGACTTGCTGCCAAACCTGCCGGATCCGTATCTAGGTCTTGCTCGTTTGTATGTCTACTCACTTCGGGACGTCGATCGTGCGGAAGACGCATTGAAGGCTGCCGAAAAGCGTGGTCACGAGAAGGGTCGGCGCGAACGCGCGCAGCTTGCTGATGGTTACCGCGATCGCGGCGATCGATTGATGCGAGAAGGTGTTCGTGCTGCCGGTTTGCCGGAAGAAAAGGACCTTCTGAAGCGCGCAAAAGAGGACTTGGAGCGAGCCGAGGAGATTTATCGCGAGATCATCCCGTATGGCGGATCAAGCGCAAGCCTGCGGCGTGTATTGGAGAATCTCGACGTGATCGCAGCCAGACGAGATGCCATGAAGGACAGCATCTGGCCATGGCGGTAACGCGAAGTACAGCCGCCGACCGGCAGAGCGCGCCGCCGCTCATCCGTCCGCCTAATTCCCGATCGTTCGAACTGGTGGCACTCGTGCTGGCGTCGATTCTCGCGGTCGCCGGCATACTGCTGACTTATACCGCGAAGACTAGTGAAATGGATGCTGCCAAGCCTCTGTACCTAAGTGAGGTATCGCGCGCCGAGCAGCTTCAGCCACTCTTGCAATTCCTTCCGTCGCCGCGCGAGCGTCAAGCTGCGGCTCGTCAGATTTATGACCTTATTCAGTCCAACAACGGTTATTTGCCGAACGTAGGAGCGACTGGCCGTCTGCGCGTTGGCGAGAAGCCGCTGCTCACCCAGGGTCAACTTGCGCGGCTGAAACCGATGCTTGCGGTGAGAACGCTTTCTGATTTTCGTAGTCAATCGGTTCTCTGGGTCGTCGTGGTTTTTGTTGCCTTTTATGCGGTGCATTTGTTTTGGCGTTTCCAGGGTTTTGATGGCGAACAAGCGATATTGCCGATCATCCACCTACTGACCGGTGTCGGTATCGCGCTGCTCATTGGTCTTCGGGATCCTTTGCGGGACACTTTGGGATTTGTCGATTACGCGCAGTCGGTGGCGATTGCATGTGTCGTTATGGCTGCTGTCAGCGTGCTTGATGTCAGCAGGATGTTCAGCAAGCTGAGCTTTGTGCCGCTGATTGGAGCGCTGGCGCTGTCGGTCGCCTTAATTACGTTCGGGACTGGGCCGGGAGTCAGCGACGCGAAGGTGAATTTGTTTGGTGTTCAACCGGCAGAGTTCATCAAGATTCTTATCGTGTTGTTCTTCGCCGGATACTTCGCTCAGCGATGGGAATTTCTGCGCGTACTAAAAGAGCGCCGTCCGGAGCTTGCAAAGTTGGCTCGCCATGTCGAGATACCCCGTCTCGAATATGTTGCCCCTATTGTGCTCGCCGTTGGTGTTCTGTTGCTGTTTTTCTTCCTTCAGAAGGACCTGGGACCGGCGTTATTGATTTCGTGCGTGTTCCTTGCTTTGTATGCGGTGGCCCGCAATCGCGCATTGCTTGCGGGAGCGGGGTTGGCGCTGATGCTCGGCGGGTTTCTCGGCGGGTACTTCCTAGAGTATCCGCGGACCGTGTATCAACGCGTGGACATGTGGCTCTCACCCTGGGACAACCATGTCCGCGGCGGTGACCAGGTAGTTCAGGCGCTGTGGGCGATGTCGAGTGGTGGAATGTTCGGCGCAGGCCTCGGGCTCGGGGATCCGGAACTCATGCCCGCAGCCCATACAGATTTAATTCTGGCGGTGCTCGGCGAGGAATGGGGTTGGATCGGATTTGCGGGAGTATACGTTCTGTATGGAGTTCTCATCTGGCTTGGGTTGAGGATCGCGATGCGAGCCCGTGATGATTACTCGTTCTTCCTCGCGCTCGGGTTCACCTTGCTGATTGCGTTCAGCACGCTCTTGATTTCGGGTGGAGTTCTCGATCTCTCGCCTCTGTCCGGTGTTGTCACTCCATTCTTGAGCTACGGCGGTACTGCGATGATTGCGAATTTCGCGATCTTCGGAGTATTGCTGGGGATCTCGCGACAGCATGGCGTGTCGGACCAGACCGAACCCTTTCGCGCGCCCGTTCGACGGCTAGCGCAAGTCTTGGCCGTGCTCGCGTTTGTCGTCGTCGGAAAAGCCGCGTGGATTCAGATCATTCGTGCCGACGTTACGACCGGAGCCGGAACATTGACGCTCCAGGCCGATGGTTTCCGGCGTTATCTTTATAATCCGCGCATCATGACGATTGCGCGATCCATTCCGCGAGGAACAATTTACGACCGCAATGGCGTTCCGCTGGCGACCAGCGATCTTGAGGAACTGAAGAAGCACAATATTGCGCAGAACGCAGATCCCGACGATTCACGCCACTACCCATTCGGCGCCTACACAACGCATTTGCTTGGTGACACGCGAACGCGTTCGAATTGGGGCGCGCGCAATAGTTCTTACATCGAACGCGATTCCACGGTCCGATTGCAGGGATATGATGATCGTGCGCGTGTCGTGGAAGTGCCGGACCCACGTACCGGGAAAGCGACCTACACAATTCGCCATGATTATCGTGAATTACTACCGCTGCTTCGCCACCGCTATCAGCCCGAGCATCCCGACGTAGTCAAGGTGATGACGCGAGAGCGGAACGTCCAGACATCAATAGACTCACGGTTGCAGGTTAAGGCGTCCCAGATTCTTCAGAATCATCTTCAGCGGTTGAAGAAGCAGAAGGGCGCCGTTGTCGTCATGGACGCAGATTCGGGCGATCTACTCGCATCGGTCACATACCCGTGGCCGGCGCAGATGCCACCCGTGCTCGGACCCGATGACGGAATCGATGAAATGTTGGATCGCGCTAGGTATGGACTGTATCCTCCCGGGTCAACATTCAAAATCGTCACAGCGACTGCGGCATTACGCGCCGATCCGAACTCGGCAAGCTTGACGTATGAATGCAAGGGACTGCCTGATGGCCGGGTGGGCAATTACGTTCGTGGATGGGGGCGACCAATTCGGGATGATGTCGCCGACAGGTCTGCCCATGGGAATGTCAACATGCAGAAGGGGGTCGTCGTTTCCTGCAACGCATACTTTGCGCAGCTCGGGACCTATAAAGTTGGACCGGAAGCACTGCACGCAACTGCAAATCTGTTTGGTATTTCGGTAGCGAGCCCGAATACTCCGCAGAAGTTGAAGGACGCGCTTCCGCAGGCAGCCTACGGACAAGGCCAGGTCGTCGCGAGCCCCTTCCAGATGGCGCGCGTCGCTGCAACCGTCGCGAACAACGGAAATATGCCGTACGGTCGCTGGATCACGGATGAAAGTAACCCCCGCATCGAACCCCCGCAATCGATACTGCAGCCCGAGCTTGCCCGAACGCTGGCGGACTACATGCGCGGAGTCGTCACCGGTGGAACCGGAAGAAATGCCGCCAAGGCAGTCGTCCCCATGGCCGGAAAAACCGGAACTGCTGAACTGGCGAAGGGCGCCTCGCATGCGTGGTTCATCGGCTTTGCCCCCTTCGATTTGCCGGGCAGGCGGGTCGCCTTCGCCGTGCTAGTGGAAAATGGGCAGTATGGTGGATCTGCCGCCGCCCCCATTGCGGTAGATGTGATCGCCGCCGCGCATCAGCTCGGACTATTTACTTCGGCGCCACCCGAGGGCCAGCAATGAGCATCTTCCGAGATATAGAAAAGCGCATCGACGCGCAGATGAAGAAGCTGTTCACGTCCGAGAATGCGGTGGCGCAAGGACGAGAATTGATCGAGATTCAACGCGCCATTCTCGACGAAGTGGAAGATCGATCGCAGTTGCTGCCGCGAGCGAGACGCCGTTTCCCTTTCAACGATTTATTACTTCGCATCGCGGCCCCGGACGTGGACCGGCGCTCTGCGATTGAGCTTGTCTTTGTCGAAGGAAACGCTTTGCAGAGCGAGATCATCGCGCATTTTCAGAGTGAGAGTATCGAGTTTGCGCATGATCTCAGCGTACGAGTCGAAGCGGTCCATGAATTCCCGGCGGAGATCTCGGCGAAAGGTTTCCACATCGTCTATAGTCAGCGCGAGGCAGCTAAGTCTGAAGCGCAGCCCATACCCGCGAAGAGGACTGCGCTTTTTACGATTCTCCATGGGCAGGCAGAGCAGAACGCGTTTGAAGTCACCAGGAGCCGGATCCATCTCGGCAGGCTGTCAGAAGTGCTCGATGACAGGCGCCGGCCAATTCGCCGGAACGACGTAGTCTTCAATGAATCGGCAGAGAAACCGAACTCGACCATCTCACGAGCGCATGCGCACATTGAATACGATCCCGCAACAGGGGAGTTTCGGCTGTTCGACGATGGCAGCTCGTACGGTACCAGCGTCATGCAGAATGGCCGCCTTGTGAACGTTCCTTCAGCAGGCGGAAGAGGTCTGCGGATCGAGTCGGGTGACGAGATCTATCTGGGTCAGGCTCGCTTGTTGTTCGAGATCGCATAATTACAAACTTCGGTGGTATAGTTCGCCTATGAATCGCCGTTCATTTCTGAGGGGAATGAGTCTGACGGGAATGGCCGCCGCCTGTCTGACGCCTGCTCTTGCACAGGATCGAAAGCTCCGCATCATCGCCTTTGGAGCGCATCCTGATGATTGCGATATCAGAGTTGGTGGCACTGCATTGCAATGGTCACAACTCGGACACGCAGTCAAGTTTGTTGCCTGCACAAATGGAGATGCCGGACATCCCGTAATGGGTGGCGCTCCGCTCGCTAGGCGCCGTCGCGCTGAGGCCACCGAGGCAGGGAAGCGCTTCGGCGTCACCTACGACATTCTCGAAATTCATGACGGCGAATTGATGCCTACGCTTGAGAATCGGAACCTTGTCATTCAGAAGATTCGCGAATGGGAAGCGGATCTGGTTTTGAGTTCCCGTCCCAATGACTATCACCCCGATCATCGCTACACCGGCGTGCTGATTCAGGATGCGGCTTTCATGGTTGTTGTGCCTGCAGTGTTGCCCACGATTCCGCCGATCAAGCGCAATCCCGTCTTCCTTTATTACGAGGATCGTTTTCAAAAGCCGACTCCGTTTAAGCCCGACATCGTCGTCGATCTGAGTTCCGTCTGGGACAAGAAGATCAACGGCCTCGATGCTCATGAATCTCAGTTTTATGAGTTTCAAGCGAACGTCAATGCCAGCCTGCAAGTTCCGACCGATAAAGAGGAGAGAAAGAAGTGGTTGTCGCAGAGACGCACTCCAGTAGCGAACGAGGCTACTAAGGCAGCTATGGCGAAATGGTATGGGCAAGCCGTGGCCAACAAGAGTCCGCTTTATTACGAAGCGTTCGAAATTTGCGAGTATGGAGCGCAGCCCGATGCAGCCCGCATTCGGGAATTGTTTCCGATGCTGCCCAAACAGGCGTGAGGAGGATATATGACACGATCGATCCTGTTGGCCTGCCTTGCAATTTTGCTCGTTGCCGCGGACGATCCTTGGACGAAAGTTCGTGAATTGAAGAGCGGAACGGAACTGCGCATCTACAAAAAAGCGGTCACGCAACCGGTCGTAGCCAAACTCGATCACGCTACGGAAGAGAGCTTGGTCATCGTTCTCAAGAACGAGCAATCGTCCGTTCCCAAAGAAGAGATTGATCGTCTTGACTATAGGCCTGCCGGCGGAAGCCGCATGACAAAGCAGACCACGTCGAAGACGAACACACTGGGGAATCCCTCGCCCGATCAGCAGAGAGTCGGGGGTAGCAATCCGGGGCCGTCTTCCTCGCAGTCGACTAGTATTACCCTTGGTTCCAAACCAGCCTTCGAGACGATTTACCGTCGAACGCCCCTGGTTCCAAAGAACTAGATGCGGACCATTCGGCGAGTCGCCATCCTCGGCGCGGGGACGATGGGGTCCCGCATTGCCGCGCACTTTGCCAATGCCGGAGTTCCGGCGCGGTTGCTCGACTTGACGCTGGCCGACGCCAAGCGCGGGATCGAAGTCGCGGCTAAAACAAATCCGGGCGCCTTCTTCACATCTGCGAAGATGTCGCTGATCACGCCCGGCAGCTTCGACGATAACCTTCCCGACATCGCAGATTGCGACTGGGTGCTCGAGGCGGTAGCGGAGAACCTCGAAATCAAGCGCAATCTTTGGAGCCGTGTCGATTCCGTGCGGAATGCCGATGCGGTGCTATCCACCAACACCAGCGGCATTCCGTTAGCGCAGATCTGCGAAGGGTTCTCGCCCGATTTTCGGCAGCGCTTCGTGGGGACTCACTTCTTCAATCCACCGCGCTATCTGCACCTGGCGGAGGTGATTCCGGGTCCTGAAACCGATCCCGAAGTGTTGAGCTTTGTTTCTCAATTTTGCGACGTTCGGCTGGGAAAGGGTGTTGTTCGATGTAAAGACACGCCGAATTTCATCGGTAACCGCATTGGCGCGTTCTACGGATCCACGACATACAAGATCACGATTGAAGATAGCTATTCCATCGAGGAAGTGGACGCGCTAACAGGCCCGTTGATCGGCCTGCCGAAGAGCGCGAGTTATCGATTGCTCGATATCGTTGGACTGGATATCTGGGCGCATGTTGCCAACAATCTTTATCAACTTGTGCCCCACGATCCGTGGCGTGAGCGCTTTCTGCCGCCTGAGTTTCTCTCGAACATGCTGGAGCGGAAATGGCTTGGCGAGAAGAGCGGACAGGGCTTTTACAAGCGTGTCGGACCGCAGAAAGAGATCCACGCCATCAATTGGAAGACGCTCGATTATCATCCCGCTAACAAGGCGAAGTTTCCATCGGTTGACCTGGCTCGCAACATTGAAGACTTACCCGAGCGGTTGAGGACCCTGGTTGCAGTGAACGATCGCGCCGGCTCTTTTCTTTGGAAACTCTTCAGCGACGTTTTCCTTTACTCTGCTGCAATGATTCCGGAGATCGCGGACCGCGTGGTGGAGATCGATCGCGCGATGCGCTGGGGTTACGCCCATACCTACGGACCATTCGAACTGTGGGACGTGCTCGGGTTTCAGCAGACGTGTAGCCGGATCGAACAGGAGGGACGCGCGCTACCCGAGAGCATCCTGCGCATGCGGCAGACTGGCGCCCAATCGTTCTATAAGCATGACGGAAATCGCACGCAATACTTCGATCTGCTGAACTCGGGATATGCGGATCTCGAGTCTCGCCCGGGAATCGAGACCATCAAGGATGCCAAGCGGTCGCGCGGCGTGGTTCATAGCAATCCCGGAGCATCGCTGGTCGATATTGGCGACGGCGTGCTGTGCCTCGAGTTCCACTCGAAGATGAATTCTCTTGGAGAAGACGCTGTCTCGATGGTCTTCAAGGCGATCAAGGAGACAGAACGCAACTTCGAGGCGCTGGTTATCGCGAACGAGGGAGAGAATTTCAGCGTCGGTGCAAATCTGACGTTGGTTTTGCTGACCGCGCAGGATGGTGACTGGGATGAGCTCGACGAAGCCGTGCGTCGGTTCCAATCGGCGAGTATGGCGCTGAAATATGCTCCCAAACCAGTCGTGGCGGCGCCCTTTGCTCGCGTGCTCGGGGGCGGGTGTGAGTGGGTTTTGCACTCCACACGAGCCCAGGCATCGGCCGAACTCTACATGGGTCTGGTCGAAGTTGGTGTAGGACTCATTCCCGCGGGCGGCGGATGTAAGGAGATGATTCTGCGGCTCCGCGATCCGAGAAAAGTTTTCGAGCTGATCGGCATGGCAAAGGTCTCGTCTTCCGCTCAAGACGCGCAAGCGTTGGGCCTGCTGCATAAAGCCGACAGCATCAGCATGAACCCCGAGCGCCGATTACACGACGCCAAGACCC
>DASQLD010000270.1:0-6878 GCA_035630195.1 Bryobacteraceae bacterium | reverse complement strand
CGCCGATACGGTCGCTATCGACGTCGGGACGACTTGTTAAATAATCGAGCGATCGCTTCGCATCATGAATCATGTAGCTGGCCATCGTTTTGCCGGCGAGCAAGGCCTGCGTTCCGGCAAGGAAATGCTGATCTGTGGTTCCGAGACTTACGCCGAAGCGCTTGTCATACCCTTGCGCCCGCTCGCCTTGGCCCATTGGATCGTACGCGAGTACGACGAACCCGTTGAGGGCTAGGTTAGCTGCGATCATTTGGGTTGCGGATTTACCCTCGTTCCAGTGACCGAGCGAGAGGAGCACTGCCGGATAACGTCCAGCGGCCTTGGGTCTGTAAACATTGCCCGTTACGAAATAGCGCGGGAGGCTCTCGTACAGGACCTTTTCAATGAGGTAAGATCCCTCATCGATCGTCCCGGTGACACGCGCATTCAAGGGTCCCTTGTACTGGGGCAGTCCGCCGATCAATTCAAGATATTTCGCCCGCGTAGCCGCTTGTCTACTTTGCGCCGCAGCGGTGTCACGGATCGCGGCGATGGTCTCGCGACGGTCTTTCAAGTGCTTCTGCGCGATTCCATCCATCCAGTTCAAGAACTCCGTCGCGGTGAGCAGACTGGCGGTTGACATCGCGGCACATAGGATTCGGGCCTTCATGACTTCTCGGATGATAGCCGATATGATGAGCACATGCGAATCCTGCGCATTGCACTTTGCCTGCTCTCCCTGCCTCTATACGCCGCCGGACCTATCACATTCCAGTCACAGGAGATTGCGGCAGATCTCAAGGTTGTCTATGCGGTAACGACCGCAGACGTTAACCGCGATGGTAAGCAAGACGTGGTCGCAATCAGCAACAATCAGCTCCTATGGTTTGAGAATCCTACCTGGAAGCGTAATGTCGTGATGGAGCGGACGTCGGGAGCGGACAACGTCGCTATAGCGCCTCTCGATATCGATAAGGACACGAAGTTGGACTTTGCACTGGGAGCGGACTGGCAGTCCACTAATACGGCTTCGGGTGGCTCTCTACAGTGGGTCACGCAGGCAGGTGATGTTCATTCGATCGCCACGGAGCCGACGCTGCATCGCATCGCCTGGATAGACGTGGATGGAGACGATCAGGTCGAGTTAGTTGTTGTTCCGTTGCATGGTAAAGGCACGAGCGCTCCGGACTGGACAAAGGGTGCAGGGGCACGGATCCTCGTGTTTAAGATACCGAAAGATCCGTTAAAAGAGCCTTGGCCGATGGAAGTTGCTGACTCCTCGCTCCATATCGTACACAACCTGACCGGCGTCGGGCGTGAGATCTGGGTAGCCAGCGCTGAAGGTGTTTATGCGCTGAAACGCGCACCGGATGGTCAATGGTCCAAGCGATTGATTGGCGAAGGCGCTCCCGGCGAGATCAAAGTCGGCTATGTGAATGGGAAGAGACATATTGCGACAGTTGAGCCTTGGCATGGAGCAGGGGTCGCCGTCTACCAGGAAGCGAAAGAGCCGTGGAAGAAGACAGTTATCGAATCAGGTTTGAATCAGGCTCATGCGCTCGCATGGGCCGATTTCGACCGAGATGGCAATGATGAACTCGTCGTCGGCTGGCGAGGGAAGCCTTGGGGTTTGGCGCTCTATCGCCCCGTCGACGGCAAGTGGGTTAAAACAATGATCGACGATGGCGTCGCCGTCGAGGACTTGGCTACAGCCGATCTGGATGGAGATGGCCGCCGAGAAATCATCGCAGGCGGGCGGACGACAAATAACATACGGATCTATTCGGTCGGCAAATAGCCCTAGAGCTTCCACGAAAGGGTAGGGCCGTAAAGCCCGAAGCCAATCTCCGGCATCAAGCGCGAGTTGACGGCTCGACCTGTGGGGGACCCGGGCAGATTCGGATCATGACGTTGCTTATAGATGTAGCGTCCAATCAAGAACCCGGTACAGCCGCCAACGAAGATATCCGATCCCCAGTGTCGACGAGCGCTCAATCGGGAGACTGAAATGACGGAGGCCAGCGCATACGCCGTAACCGGCACAGCGATGTGATGCCGGTACTCGTACGCAAACACGGTGGCGACTGCGAACGAGCTGGCTGCGTGTCCGGAGGGAAAGGCATCGCCACCTTTCCAGAAACCCCGGGGAGGATCATCCGCGACGGGTCGGAGCCGGTTCGTCGCCTGCTTCACTCCAAACATCAAGAGCTGTGTATGGGCCAGAGCTTCGAGCGATATCCAACCGGTTTCCCGCGCATGCTTATTACCGACGACCTTGCCAAAAAGGTACATCCCGCCTGAGAAGCCTGCCAGAGTATAAGTCGCTCCAAGCTGAGAGACTCTGCCGCTCCACACGGCTTGATCGTCCGTGTTCGGTAAGAAGTTGGCCGTTTTCTTGTCGGTCGCAATCAGAGTGGCCGAGATAAGCGCAAATGGAATGATGTACTTCTTCACGGTCGGCGTGTCGTAATTGGAGCGCCGAAACGGGCTGGTCAGCATGCGCCATTCATAGTAGGCGAAGTTTCGAAGGAAAGGCTGCTTACCCGGGTCAGAAGATCGCGGCAAGTCGAGTTCCGTTTCCTGTTGTTCCGTCGCCTGCTCCGCCGGCTTCTCCTCAGTTGTCGGCGTTTGACCGAGAGCGCCCCTCGCGCAGAGCAACAGGCCGCTGACGCACAAACCGGCTAGGAACTTTCTACGCATAAGATGTTGACGCAATTATTCCCTCCAGGATTGATTAATCCACACCTAAAGACGATTATTGACGAAGACGATAGCGTGGTTCCATTTTCAATCTGGTAGTCTAGCGGGCGGGAGATGTTTGAATCGGATCAGGTTATGCGCTGGACGGCGCCTCGTCTGCTGTGCTGGTGTTCCATATTCAGCATCTTCGGTCGACCAGGAGACATGCTGGATGCTGTGAAACAGAAGGTGATCCGAGATCTGACGAAACTGCCTGATTATGTGTGCACGGAAACGATCGAACAGTCGCGCATCGGAGTTAATGGCGAGCCAGCGGATACGAATCGCATTCGTCTTGACGTCGGATACGCGCAGGGCAAGCAGATCTTTGGCTGGCCGGGCGGCGAGAGCCTTTCTGAGTTTGATGTCAGCCGGCTGGTTCCCGGCTTGGTTTCCGATGGTGAAGTACTGGCGCTTGCCAAACTATTGCTCTTATCGGAGCCCGTAATAACCGGACAAGGTCCGGAACGCCACGAGGGACGCGCAACGATACCGTACGACTATCGGGTTACACTCGAATACAGCGGGTGGGTGGCTACGGCGCCCAATTGACCAAATCAGGGTTGGATATCGAGGGCACTTTCGGGTAGACGCAAATTCACTCGACGTCATTGAGGTGGTGATGTCAGCCGAGGATCTTCCGCAAGACCTCCATGCGATCGATCGCAGCGTGCACTACACACGTGCGCCTATCGGGTCGCGAGAACTCCTTCTCCCGGATCGAACAGTTTTGAGAATGACTGACCAGAACAGCTGCACGACCGAGACCGAAGGACGTTCAACAATTGCCGGCAGTATACCGCCGAGTCGTCACTGCACTTTGGATCCGAGCCAGTTGGGTTGGAGTCCTCATTAGGAACAAGCCGTATCGGGATCGCGCTACCGGATGACTTTATTGTCGAATTGGCACTGGAGACCGAAATCGATTCGGATTATACGGCGATCGGTGATCCTGTCGTAGCAAAGCTCAAAAGGGAGCTCGGCAAATCGAGAGTTCCGATTGCAAATCATTCCTTGTTGCACGGTCGTATAAACCGTCTGGAAGTTATCGACGGTCAACGTCGGGTGGATATCGTGTTCAATTATCTGGAGCTCAAGGGGGACAAAATCTATATTCGGAGTCGGCGAAACAGGCTGGTCTCGAAATCGAAATCAGGGTGGATAACTGAGCCCATTCGGGCGACCGGTCGTCGCATTCAGTTGCAGCTGGGGCACCCGCCGGTTCTTCAGGAGCACAGCCATGTACGGCCGCTAGCATACTTACAATGAATCATGGATCGTTATCAGTGCTACCACTGCAAGCAGTGGGTCGAGCCTGGCGATGCTCATGACTGTTGGACGACTACTGAGCAGGCTCTCACACGCGATCTTCCCGACGATCTTCGACAAGCGTACGATCGGTTGCGCGAGACCGCCGCGTCATTCGGAGAGCAGCGTATTTACGCTTCTCACAAATCGATCATGTTCTCGCGCAAATCCTGCTACTTTTTCGTGCGCCCGAACCGGAAGTATTTGGAAGTCTGCATGTTTTTGGGCCGCTCATTGAAGGCCCCCCAAGTCCGGCGCATCGAACAAACCTCGAAAACCAAAATCGTACATTTTCTTCGAATCACGCACCGGGATGAAGTTGAGACGCCGCTGACTGACTGGCTTCGCGAGGCCTATGAATTGAGCGACAAATTGACCGCCACAGCCAGAGACAAGTCCGCGAAATCTAAGCGTGTCTAATCCACGCGCACGGCAGCATGTCGGGACACAATAGGGGTGTGCGTATCAACGGACCTTCATCCGTGCGCTGGGAGAGGTGGCTGGTTGCACACTGGCTTGCGATCCCGACGATTCTGATTTCCCTCGGGTGCTGGCATGGCTACAGTACCGGTGGAGCGGTGAAGCGGCCGAGGGCGCTCGGGAACGAACGCGCCAAGTGATGCTGCGAACTGCGCGAGAGATCAAGGAAGGACTCAACCGCGACTTGCTGGCCGGATGTGAGGCCGTCCGCATTAGTTCCGTCGCCACACAGCAGCAACTCAGGGAGGCGATGCTTGATCGATCGCGACGAGACAAGTCAAACCCGCCATTGCAGCTGTACCCCTGGCTCTGCTTTACAGTGTTGAAAGAGGGATTATCGGAACGTACGTCGAACAATCTCGCGATGGTGTTTTTTGTGATGTGTGGCATTCTCAAGTAACCTAATTACCTGACGTGGTCCACCTCGTGGACGACCGTAGAGATTCAGACAAAGGTTCTTTACACACTCATGAGACTGATCCCCTTCGGCGGATTGACTGCGTTGTTAGTTGGGTGCGACGCGCGGTGGGCCCAGACGCACAACCATCACAAAGTGCCGCAGTTCGCGCGACTCCAGGAGTGGGAAGGCGACCTTTGAATCCGCGGTTCGGGAAAGCTCCACACGCAATAACGGCCTTATACGACATAAGTAGACGGAATCACCTTTCTCAACGTTGGCGGTATTTTCCTAAAGATGCCCTGCAGGAACGCAGGTCGGCTTTTCGGATGGGTGGACTGATCCCGTTTCTTCGTGCGCAACCTTCCGAGGCGCACGATTGCTCGCTTCAAGGCCAAACCAGTAATGCGTCTGAACTGCAACATCATCCAGACTGCGACTCAGTAGCTTCAACAACGACACTTAGATGTTCCGGTAACCGGGCTACGACTTGTTAATACACAAGGATGACCGTTTCCGTACGCTGATGGGAGACATCAATGCACGGCCCCAGCCCTTTAACTCGTGGTCAGCGTCGAACATAAGCAACCCCGAAGTTTGTGAACGAAAGCGGGCGGCAGATCGTGCTTCTCTCGCTTGTGGGGCGATATGGCAGGCCCGTGGAACTACCCGTTAGGGCCGGCAGACCATTTCGGTCCGAGTATGGAAGTTGAAATTCTGAACAGGCGGCTCCCGTTCCCCAAGGATCTTGGCAAGTGCTGCCTTGCGGGGTCTAAGCGTTTGATTACGATTGGGCATTGATCAACGCTGACCTGATGGAGTTGTTAGTAGGGTTGAGAGATTCCCAGCATCGACGGCTCTCAAGCTCCGCAGACAGGTTCAATCGACAACGCAAAAGACGCAAACTCAGCTTGTGTGATCGAGAATGATCGTCCAGGCTTTGCCCGAACGTTTTAGTAGCAGAGTGAAAATCCCATGGACGTTGCCTCCGCCTGCTGCGGCGCGTTCGAGATGAAACCGGCCTAGCGCCGAGGCGAAATCGCCGCCGAGCAGGCGCACTTCGATATCTGTGAATTTTAGCGTTCCCATCTTTTCTCGCGTCGGATAGTTTCGTTTGTAACGCTCAAGCAGCCCGGCGTTGCCGCGAGTCACTTCCTTGCCGACAAAGACTGTTTCCGCTGAATAGGTTCGCACGAAGGCGGATAAGTCGCCCTGATTCCAAGCTCGCACCTGCTCGTCAAGGACCGCCCTTATGGCGGTCTCCTGCGATTGAGCCGCCAGGAATTCCGGACTTCCCAGGAGAATCAGCAATGCAATCAGTGGCATTCGGACACTACTGGGACTGCCAAGCAGCGTTGAAGTCGACATCGCTGGCTGGCTTCTTTACCTTGAAAACGTCGAATCCCAACTCGCGATCTTTGGTCTTTAAAACAAGTGGATCGAGAAAGGTTCCGCGCACCAAGCTAGCTTCCTGAAGTTCACTCCATGGCCATCGCAACACTCTTAAACGGAACGTGCGACGTGCGATGAAAACTACCTCGTCTGGCGTGGCGCAGAGAAAGCCGGTCGAGTTCTTGAGGCCAGGGATGCTCTTCGTTGCGACGCAGTGAATACCGAAAGACACTGTTCCGTCAAGCTTCTTGGCGTAGGCGGCGGGTAGTGGCTGGACAACAAGCGCATGGAACGCGCGGCGCACGGTTCCTTGTGCTTGCGGCGGCAACTCCATATCCAGCCCCGGCGGTCTGGGTCCGAACGCCTTATTGATTAAGGCCCGCAACGCTGTCCACGAGACATGAAGTAATCGAAAAATTTTCGGAGAGAGCCATACAAACACGAGCAGGAAGACAGACACAATCGCAATCGAAATCTCGGGATGCTCAAAGATGACCCACAATCCGGCAGGAACGATCATGTCCTCTGCGAGACTCAGCGCGACGTTGCTGAAAGGCTCGGGACTGTGGTTCGCGACCAGCCG
>DASQLD010000269.1:0-8655 GCA_035630195.1 Bryobacteraceae bacterium | reverse complement strand
GCGGGATTTCTGGCTCAACGAAGGATTCACCGTGTACTTCGAACATCGTATTCAAGAGGAAGTCTATGGCATCGAAAGATCGGAAATGGAAGCCTTGATAGGGAAACGGGAGCTGATCCGCGAGATGACGGATCTTCCTGACAAGGACGAGATTCTGTATGTCGATCTTAAGGGACGCGACCCGGATGAGGGGTTCACTCAGGTTCCTTACGTCAAAGGAATGTTGTTTCTGCGGCGCCTTGAAGAGATATTCGGCCGCGATCGCTTCGACACGTTCCTCCGCGGATATTTCAGCCAATTCGCATTCAAGAGTATCGTAACGGGCGATTTCGTTAACTATCTGCAAAACAATCTGCTTAATCAGAATCCCGAACTGGCAGCAAAGATCAACGTCGACGAATGGCTCACACAGCCTGGTTTGCCGAAAGATACTCCGGAACCGAAATCCGACGCCCTGCTCAAGACGGAAACTACGGCGAAACAGTGGATTGGCGGGCAACTCACGACGGCATCGCTCCCAGCCAAACCCTGGACTACACAGGAGTGGCTGCATTTCCTCAGGTCGCTGCCGGAGAAACTGGAAACGAAGCGGATTGCTGAGCTTGATGCGGCATTCGCACTGACCCACTCGGAGAACTCGGAGATACTAGCCGAGTGGCTGCTGATGTCGATTCGAAACGGGTATCAGCCGGTAAAAGCGAGACTCGAGCGCTTTCTGATGGAGGTCGGACGGAGGAAGTACATTAAGCCCCTTTACGTGGAACTCGCCAAAACGCCTGAGGGAAAAGCCCGTGCGACGTCAATCTACAGTAAGGCCAGAAGCGCATATCACCCAATTGCCGCGGCAACCATCGATGAAATCCTGAAATGACGTAGCGGGGCAGGCGACACCCGTCCTGCTACACTGAGATTTCGGATGAGTTTCGGTAAGCTGGGGCAGTCGCTGACGGCTAAAGAGATTCTGGATCTAGTCCAGGATGATCTTCGCAAAGTGGAACGCGAGATCTCCCTCGAGTCAATGGCTTCTGGGACAGTCGTAACCACGATCAGTCAGCACCTCAACGGCAATGGCGGAAAGAGGCTGCGGCCGATTTTGCTATTGTTGTCCGCAAAGCTCGTCGGCGAAACGAACCCAAGCTGCATCCATCTTGGCGCCGTAGTCGAAATGATTCACACGGCCACGTTGGTACACGACGATATCATCGATGTGGCCGAAACACGGCGTGGCAAGCCCTCGACCAACATATTGTGGGGCAATCACACGAGTGTTCTCGCCGGAGACTGGCTCTACATGCAGGCTTTCCAGATTGCGCTGCGAGAACGCAATTTTCACGTTCTTGACATCCTAATCGCGTTGACTCAGTCGATGGTAGAGGGTGAGTTGGTCCAGCTCGAGCGAATCGGACGCATTAACGTCACCGAGGCCGACTATATGGAACTGATCGACCGCAAGACGGCCGGTTTGTTCTCCGCCTGCGCCCGTCTGGGCGTCGTGGCCGGAGGCGGATCGGAGAGCCAGGAACAAAAGCTGGGCGATTTCGCCTGGAATTTGGGCATGGCGTTCCAGTTGATCGACGATGTACTCGACTTCACAGCTCGCGAAAAAGTCCTCGGCAAGCCCGTCGGCGGAGATCTGCGCGAGGGCAAGGTGACACTGCCGGTGATTTATGCGCTTCAAAGCTGCGATAATTCGGAACGTGCAGCAATTGAGACCGTTATCAACGAACGCAGCTATTCAAATGCTTCGTTCGACTCGGTCTTGCACGCCCTTGACCGGAGTGGCGGTATTGATCGCGCCCGCGAGCGCGCCTCAGCGTTCTCTGAAAAGGCCCGCACCGCAATCCATGAATTTCCGGAATCTCCATACCAACGCGCTCTCGCGACTGTGACAGACCTCGTCACAAACCGGGATTTTTAGTCCTCACTATAACTGATATAAATTAGATCCTGCCTATGTGGCGGAGGATCGAATGCCGCCCATCTTCGACAAACTGACACAAGCGCTCAAAAAGAAGCGGCCGTGGTACGAACTTGCGACAGTGCTCGCGATTCCACACCTCATTCGTATTCGCAATGACATGCGAAAGAAGAATTTGTACGACACGGAGGAACCCCCGCTAGCGAAACGCCCGGAGAATGAGCCGATACCGCCGGAGCACAAGGATACAAGGAGTATTGACGGGACATACAACGATACGGGGTGCCCGTTCATGGGGGCCGCGGTTCGTCGCCTGGGCAGAAACGTCCCGCTGGAGGAGACGCGGCCGGATATTGCTAATCTGCTGAATCCCAGCCCGCGCGAGGTAAGCCGGGCGCTGATGACGCGGACAGAGTTTCAACCGGCACCGATCCTGAACCTCTTTGCAGCCGCATGGATTCAGTTCATGGTTCACGATTGGTTCGTTCATAAGAATTCTGACGGTCGGACGATCGATGTTCCTTTGCAAGACGGCGATCCGTGGCCGGCCAACCCGATGCGAATCAAAGCCACCGAACCCGATGCTGCACCCGAAGGTTCGACCCGCCCGCCGGCGTATATCAACCTAAATAGTCACTGGTGGGACGCCTCTCAGGTTTATGGATCGGATACTGAGACTGCCAAGAAACTCCGGACCTTCGAAGATGGCAAGCTCAAATTGACAGAGAGCGGCCGCCTGTTCCTTGACCCCGACAGCGGCATCGAGATAACGGGTTTTACCGACAACGGCTGGATCGGGCTCATTATTCTGCATACTCTTTTCGCGCGTGAGCACAATGCGATTTGCGACATGCTGAAAGCTTCGAACCCAGGCAAGGATGACCAATGGCTTTACATGAAGGCGCGTCTGATCAACGCAGCGATTCTCGCCAAGATACACACCGTGGAGTGGACGACCGCGATACTTCCTCATCCAACGACGCAACTTGCTCTCCGAACCAACTGGCAGGGGATCGCAGGAGAGGATCTGCAGGAAGTATTTTCGTTCCTCGATGATAGCGAGCTCCTTGGCGGCATCCTGGGTTCGACGGCCGAACATCATGCCGCGCCGTATTCACTTACGGAAGAGTTCGCAAGCGTCTATCGAATGCACGCGCTGATGCCGGATGAAATCGTCATCCGCTCGCGTCAATCCGGCGAAGAATTGAGCCGGTATACGTTGCCTGAAGTCCTCGGACGAAAAGGCTGTGAGGTCCTCGACAAGCACACCTTCCCGGATATGATCTACTCATTCGGTGTGTCTCATCCCGGAGCGATCAGGCTGCACAACTATCCGAAGCATCTGCAGGATCTGACGACGGATAAGGGTGAGCACCTTGATTTGGCCACGATCGATATTCTCCGGGATCGGGAACGCGGAGTCCCCCGCTATAACCGTTTCCGGCGTCTGTTAGGGAAAGAACCTGTGACGTCCTTTGAGGAACTGACGGACAACCCAACGTGGCGCGAAGAACTTCGTCAACTGTATGCCGGAGATCTCGAAAAGGTCGATCTCATGGTAGGTCTCTATGCGGAGCCGTTGCCGAAAGGTTTCGGCTTTAGCGAAACCGCCTTTCGTATTTTCATTCTGATGGCATCTCGCCGACTGAAGAGCGACCGCTTCTTTACCGATGATTTCCGCCCGGAAATCTACACTAACGAAGGTATTGAGTGGATAAAGGCAAACGGTTTTGCCAGCATCCTAAAACGCCACTATCCTGAAGTTGCTGCAGGGCTGAAGGGTGTGAAGAACCCGTTTGCACCATGGAAAACGGCGTCCGCGAAGATTAAGGCCACAAAGGCGTGACTACTTGCCGATGCAGAACGTAGAAAAAATACGATTGAGGATATCGTCGGCAGTGGTAGCTCCAGTGATCGCATCGATGGGTCGCAGCGCGCTGTAAAGGTCGAGTAGCAGCATTTCATGGGGAATTTTGAGAGCGATCGCGTTGGCGGCATTCGCCAGCGATTCCAAGCTCTCGCGCAATAGAGTTTCGTGTCGAATACTCGTTATGAAACCTGCTTCCTGTTCGATCTCGGGAGCCACCGCAGATACGATGCGGGAGCGCAATTCATTGACGCCCGCCCCCGTCAAAGCAGATACCGGAATCGTTCCGTCGATCGATGATTTGGCCGCAATGTCGACCTTATTTGCGATCACGAGTCGGCGGACCGGGCGGTCGATCAACAGCCGGTCTTCCTCGCGTAATGGCTCCGACGCATCGAGCACGACGAGCGTTAAATCGGCATCGGCCATTGCCTGGTAGCTGCGCTCGATTCCCAGCTTCTCGACGCGATCCTCGCCTTCGCGAATACCAGCGGTGTCGATAAAACGTACAGGGATTCCGTTCAATGAGGCCGTCTCTGATATCGTGTCGCGCGTAGTGCCTGGAATCTCGGTGACGATTGCACGATCCTGCTCGAGAAGCCGGTTGAAGAGGCTGCTCTTGCCCACGTTCGGACGACCTACGATTGCCAACGTGAATCCTTCGTGTACCAATTTTCCGTATGCGAAACTTCGTGTCAGCCTGCCCAGTCCCTCTTGGATAGGACTCAATCTTCTGAAAATTTCCGTATCTGCTGCGACGTCGATGTCATCCTCTGCGAAATCGATTCCAGCTTCAAGCAAGGAGATCAGTTCCAGAAGCTGTTCTTTAAAGGGTGCGATCCGACGGGAAACTGCGCCTTCTATCTGCTGGGAAGCGATCTTCGCCTGGTAAATGGTCGTCGCATCGATGAGATCGCGCACCGCCTCGGCTTGCGGAAGATCGATGCGGCCATTCACGTATCCGCGCAGTGTGAACTCGCCGGGCTCAGCTGGGCGGGCGCCTGCCTGCACTGCTCGCTCGACACAATATCGAAGAACGACAGGAGCGCCGTGGCACGCGATCTCGATCACATCCTCTGCCGTGTAAGAGCGAGGGGCTTCGAAATACGTCACTACCACCCGATCGACAGTCTGCTCCTGTTCGTCGATCAACTCGGCGAGAGAGGTAGCCCAAGGCTTCCAATTGTGGGCCATAGGAAAGCGAAGGATTCGCTCGGCGATGCTGCGAGATTGAACGCCTGACAGGCGGACGACTCCGATTCCAGCGCGTCCAGGAGGTGTAGAGATCGCGACGATCGTGTCTTTGAGGTGCAACTACAGTTAGCGGCGACGGTTTCCGCGACGGAATGGAGACGGTTGAGTGGAAGGCGCCGGCATATCGGAGGGATAAACCACGACCTGACGATGCGGACCCATACCTGCGCTCTCGCTTCGAACAGCCGAATCATTCCGCAACGCGAGATGGATGATTCGCCGTTCACGGCTATTCATCGGACTGAAGTGAAAGGGCAGATGACTTTTTTTGACTTTTTCTGCAGCCGTCAGCGCGCTGAGACGAAGTTCTTCGATCCGCAAAGCCCGATAATCGTTCGCGTCGAACTGCAGCATGGAGTGTTCGTCCTGCGTCATCCGCAGCATTTCCATGGTGAGCTGTTCCAGTGCAAGTAGCATCTCTGCCTTGTTAGCGAGAAGTAGATCTACGTCGGGCCCGGTAAACCGAACGATCACGTCGGGATTTTCAAAGTCTGGGTGAAGCGGCTCAGCCGCCTGAATGGCCCATTGAAACTGGAAGCCCGCATTCTTCGCGATATTGCGAAGAAACGCGTCGATCTTAGGACCCGTCGTTCCGACAGTATATTTTTTCGCTTCCATTTCGAGCTTACTTCTTACGCCTTTACTTCTTCCGTTTAATCACCGGTGAAGCTTTGGGTTCAGCCGGCGACGGTAGGGGCATGCTCTTGTTGATAAACCATTGCTGAACGATGCCGACCAGGTTTCCGGTTAACCAATATAATACCAGTCCACTCGAAACGCCGTAGAACATGAAGCCCATCACCAAAGGCATGAAAAGCATCATCTTCTGCTGGGCGGGGTCTGCTCCCGGTGTGGGAGGTGTCATCTTCTGCAGGAAGAACTGTGTCCCGATCATCGCTAGGGGAAGAATGCGAATCGCTAGCGTTTCCGGTTGAGACAAATCGGATACCCACAACCAGTTTGCGCCCCGCATTTCGATACTGACGCTGAGGACTTTGTAGAAGGCGAAGAAGAATGGAATTTGCAGCAGCAGGGGCATGCAGCCCGCGCCGAGAGGATTCACACCGTGCCTCTTGTACAGATCCATGACTTCCTGGTTCTGTTCTGCTTTCCGCGGGTCCCGCATTCCAACGTTCTTATACTTTTCGTTGATTGCCTGGATCTGCGGCTGGAGCGATGACATTTTCCGCATCGACTTCATTCCAGAGAGCTTTAAGGGCAACAACAGGAAGTTGATCAGGATTGTGAGGAGCACAATCGACCAACCGTAGTTGTGCACGTAGTTACTATTCAACCAGTGCATCGCCAGGAACAGTGGCTTCGCAATGAAGGAGAACCAACCGAAATCGACGACCTGCTCCAGCTTCGGATCGATGCGACGGAGGAGATCGACGTCCTTTGGTC
This sequence comes from Bryobacteraceae bacterium, assembly GCA_035630195.1. Classification (GTDB taxonomy): domain Bacteria; phylum Acidobacteriota; class Terriglobia; order Bryobacterales; family Bryobacteraceae; genus DASQDN01. Next base: position 2,212 of record DASQLD010000269.1, on the reverse strand, counting down.
CCGTAAATAAGGCGAACTGATTGCTGCCGGTACCACCCACTGCGACACCGACACGCGCTTCTTCGGATCCCCCTTCCTTCAAGAGCACACTATCGCTCAACGTTCGTATATGCACCGACCGGCCGTTCTTGGGAAGAGCCACTGCCGCGAAATATGTGTCTTCGATACCGGCGAACGAGAAGGCTCCCGAATCAGTCACGGGTCCGTTCTTCGCGGCGCTGACATCCTTCTCCTCGAGTTTGTTTGTGCTCGGGTTGAAAAACAGGGTTTTCTCTCCAGCCGCGCTGCCGGGGGCGTTGATATCGCCGAATCCGCCGCGCCATGCCAGGAGATGGGGCACTGGCGAGTTATTCTCGAGGACTTCCGAACTGACCTGCGAAAGATAACTGTTCTTCAAAAATCGAAAGGTCTTCCTTCCGGTTGTGCGTCCGCTCGAGTACTCAAAATCAATTCCGAGGCCATCCGCTGTTGGACGGGCAACAAACAGAGCCTGATTCAGATCGGTGGATGGAGTTTGGTTGTCGAAAATCAGCGAAAATGGATAGTGTGTTTTCGCGGCCGCGGCGCTGTTAACCAACTCAAGCGGCTTTCCGGATCCGTCGCGGTATTGCTTGAGTTGCCAGCTCCGTACGACGGCGCCGTGATTACTGAAGACGATCTTGTAAACATCGGTGTCGATCGTGTGCAACTCCGACTTCGCCGCGGCAATCTGTCCCGCAGCAGGAGTCGGTGAAGCAGGCGCGTCGGCCGGTTTCGCCGCGGAGGCCGCAGGAGGCTCTACCGCCTGCTTGGCAGTAGCCTCTTTGACAGGTTTGACGGAGTTCTGCGGCGCAGCCTGCGGGTAGAAGTACTGCGTCAAAAATAGAACAAGACCCATCAGGGCGAAAGCAATGAGTAGACGTTTCTCTACGCTCAGCTCTTCGGTCCAGCCGGGCTTCTTGGGTGTGATTTTCTGGTTATCGGAGTCAGGCATCAGCGGACGGGGTCAAAACCACCCGCGTGGAACGGATGGCATTTCAGTAGGCGCAGCAGGCCGAGGCTTGTGCCCCGAACTACGCCGTAGCGATCAACGGCTTGCATCATGTATTCCGAGCAGGTCGGGGTAAATCGGCAGGCGGTGGGAAGTAAGGGCGATAGCCATTGCTTATACAAACGCAGCAAACCGGTTACGAGTTCGCGCATTGTGCAAAAAGCCTCACGACTTCCTTTTGAATCGCAGAAAAGTCCGCGTTCAGCAGACCTTTCCGACAGTTCATCACGACCATCCAGGAGGGCGGCAATCCGGTAAGGTTCAGCCGCACGGCTTCCCGCATTCGCCGCTTCATGCGATTACGAAGAACGGCTTTCCCAAGAGCCTTTGTGACCGTGAAACCGACTTTTGGGAGGGGTAGCGGATCGGCTGACTTGAGATAGAAGGCCGCGAAGTAGGGGCTGGAAAAGCGGGAACCTTCGTCATACACTTTGCGGAAGTCGCTTCGGCGCAAAATACGGACGGCCTTGGGAAAAGACGATTCAGGCACGGTCCGACTCCGCCCGCGACAGAGCTCTAGGCGACCGCTTTTGCGTAGCGGACGTTGCGTTCGTCGCTGACTGTCAGCTTGTGGCGGCCCTTCGCCCGGCGGCGAGCCAGAACTGAGCGTCCGTCCTTTGTCTTCATGCGCTCGCGAAAGCCATGCGTTTTGGCGCGCTTCCGGTTATTTGGCTGAAACGTACGTTTTGGCATTGTTCTTTGGTTCCTTAGCGCCTGGAAACAGAGCTCCACAACGTGGCACTATATGCGGGAGTACAAAAATCTAATTATAAAGGGTCGCTCCCTGAAGTGCAAACTATAGTCTTGTCTCACACGAGATGAGCCTGAGCGAAGGGTGTGTTTCTCACACGAGATGAGCCTGAAGGAGCGGATCCGCATGCTGGGAGTTGATTGTCAGCGTGCAAACGGCGCAAAAAGTAAGCCTGGAGCAGGTCCGGGCGTTTCTGGAGGCGAGCGATGAGGTTCAGTTCGAGGCCCAGGATAAGGAACAGGTCTACGACTGGATAGAGCGAACCTTGCGAGAGCAAGGCTGGAATGGGCTGAGACGATCCAGTCGCGGACTGGTGCGCCGATATCTGGCCAAGATGACGGGACTCAGCCGAGCGCAGATTACACGGCTGATCCAGTTGTACAGCAAGGGCGAAGCAGTGAAGGCAAGGTCTTACCGTCGGCATCGCTTTG
>DASQLD010000268.1:0-9884 GCA_035630195.1 Bryobacteraceae bacterium | reverse complement strand
TCGGTGGTCCTCGTGCGCACAAGCTCGAGGCGCTTCAAATTCGTGAGCCCGGTCAGCGCCGACAGTCCTTTGTCGGTGAAGCGTCCATGACTCAGCAACAATTCCGAGAGCGCAGTCAGCTTTCCGAGATGTTGCAGACCGGCATCCGTGACATCGGAGCCCGTTAAATCGAGCCGCCTCAGTTCCTGCATGGCACTCAACTGCTGCAGGCCTGCGTCGGTGATATCCGAGTACTTCAGTGACAGCCGCCGCAGCTTCTTCAAACCCGCGAGTTCGGCCAGGCCCTCATCGGTGATCGACGCGCCGGACAGATCCAACTCTTCGAGCGACTGGAATGCCCGAAGCCCGGACCCGTGTACAAGCGTGTAGCTTAGGCCGAGACTGCGGAGCGATTTGCAGTTGGAGAGCAGGCGCAAACCCTCATCGGAAACAGTCGTGTACGCAAGCTCCAGCTCTCCCAAGGAACACGACGCCGCGAGCCGCTTCATCCCAATATCGCCGACTTCGGTCGCCTGAAGATTAAGGTTCTTGACGGTGGGGAGAATCTCAGCTAGATTGCCAAGTTCCGCGTCACTGAGCCCGTTCGACACCATCGACACTTCGCGGACAATGCCGCTGTCCATCGTGACCTTGCCGCCGCGGCGCTCAATCCACTTCGCGATGCTAGCCGCTCCGGAACCCTCCGGCTTGGGTAACGACGCTGATTGTGCGCCCGATGCATCGAGGAACGCATCAATGAACTCAACGTGACATTTCGGGAGTGCGGACGCGATCGCAGTGACACCGCCGCGCGTTACCTGCGTGTACCTGAGGTCCAGTTCGCGTAGCCGCGTGAGTGTTTTCAACTTCTCGACACCGGCGTTGGTAATTTTCGTGCGATACAGATTCAGTTCTTCGAGATTCGTCAGCCCGGTGAGAACCTCGACGCCTGCATCGGTGACATTAGCGCCCAGCAGATTCAGCTTCCGAAGATTCTTCAATTCCTTCAAATGAACGATACCCGCATCGCTGATTTTCGTACCATACAGATCTAGCTCCGTGAGTTGACGAAGGTCCTTCAGGTATTGCAAGCCTTCGTCCGTGATCATCGTGTCGCGAGCGTAGAGCTTGGTCAGATTCGGCATCGTCTGCAAATTGCGCATTGCCGCGTCATCAAGGCGTGTATGGTCTAAATCGAGAGAGTTGAGCTGCGTGAACGGCGCAAGCGCTCGCCCTCTGACAATCGTCTGCGCGAGACGAAGTTCCTTCAGATTGACCAACGTCGCCAAGCCCGCGAGCGAGTCATCGTCGAGCGGGATCTCGGTTTGCACCGGCAGACTAAGAACGAAGCGTTCGAGAGTCGTGAGAGTCCCGAAGACTTTCAACGAGTCGCGTGAAACCCTGACCGGCATCGAGTGCCACGAGCGACCCGAGATGTACAGTTCCTTTAAGTGGGCAAGCCCCGCCAATCGTTTGAATTCCAGGGGATCGACTAAAACCGGAACGAGATTCACTCCGGTGACTGTGAAGTCGTGATCCGGCAGGTCGCGTACGTCCCAGACTGGCCTGCGCGCGCCGTCGACGCTGACGCATCCACCGATCCGCAATACCCATTCGGCTACCGTGCGATCGGACGCAAAGCCCGCGGAAAACATCGAAATAGCAAAGAAAAAAAAGGCCGGCCGCATCGCATTTACCGGGTCGATTCGCTAAGTATATCGAATTACAGTCACCCTAATCGTAAATGATCCTCCACTTTTATCTGCTATTCCGCCATACTGGAAATGCGCGCCGGGAACGGCAAATCCCGAAAAACACAGATCCGCTAAGGGGGCTGTATGCGAGCGATGTTCGCTTTCCTTCTTCTCCTTTCCTTTTCGCCTGCCTTGTTTGCGCAGGCGACGTTCGGCACAGTAACAGGCAGTGTCACTGACCCGACCGGAGCCACTGTGCCCAATACCGAAGTTGTAATTACAAATGAAGGCACCAATGTTTCCAGAACCGCGACAACACGCGAGGCTGGAACCTACGACGTCCCAAATTTGAACCCCGGGAGATATCGCGTAACTGCTAAGGCCGCGGGCTTCAAAACCGCAATCGTTCAGAACGTCGACGTGACAGCGTTGCGAGTCGTCCGTGTCGATCTGAAGCTCGACGTGGGTGAGGTCGGAACTGAAGTCACTGTTCAATCAACCGCGCCTGTGATCGACACCGACTCAGCATCGATCGCGGCAATGAAAACGTCCAAAGACCTCAACGATCTGCCGCTGAACATTCGCTCAACCGTCAGCGGAACAGGCGATTCAGGCCTCTATCGCTACGTATTCCTGACACCGACCGGCGGCCAGGGAGGCGGTTCCCGCTTCTCCCTCGGTGGCGCGCGCGGCAGCCAAAACTACTTCAATGTGGATGGAATCAGCTCCAACTCGCCGGCATTCGGAAACTCGATCGGGCCTGCCGAACCGAGCTTCGAATCGATACAGGAAGTGCGATTCGAAATCGTTAATAACAAGGCGGAGTTCGGCGAGGTCGCCAACATCACGGCGATTACCAAGAGCGGAACCAACGATCTGCACGGCGCGTTGTTCTGGTATCACGAGAACGCCGCTTTGAATGCGCGGTCGTTCTTCGCACAGACGCTGGGCCAGAACATTCGTAACAACTTCGGCGCCTCGATGGGTGGGCCCGTCCTGCGCAACAAACTATTCTTCTTCGGCACCTATGAAGGCGAGCGCCAGCGGCAAGCCGCAGCTATCAATCCCAACGTTCCCACCACCCGAATGCGCGCGGGTGATTTCTCCGAGGTAACTGGATTGGCGCTATTAAATCCGTTCACCGGCCTGCCGTTCGCTAACAACGTCATTCCCGCCAATCTTCGCTATGGCGGTTCCGTCTCGTGGCAGGACCGGTTCTATCCGGTACCCAACTTCGGAGCCCCGACCTCTACAGTCGCCAATTATCGTGAGACCGTGCCGCAACAGTTGCAGCACGATCAATTCGACGTCCGATTGGATTATGCGGTCTCCGAGAATAACAATCTTTATGGTCGAGTGAGTTTCAAAGAATCCTCACCCCGAGTAGTGGATGGAGGGCTACCGGCGACTTCTGTCGGGTATCGCGTTCAAACTCGATTGGCACGGCAGGTTGCCATCTCCGATACGTGGACTGTGACGCCGCGGCTTATCAACGAGCTGAAACTCGGGTTCGCTCGCAACTACAACGCCGCGCGCGGCGAACTCCTCGGGCAGGAACTCGTCGACATGGTTGGTATTCAGGGCCTCCAGCCGGCGCCCGATGTTTATAACGTGCCGAGCGTCAGCATAGTAGGATTCACAACCGTTGCTCCGCTCGCGATGCAGGCGCCTGCTGAGAACACGTATCAATTCGTCGATCAGCTAACGTATATCCGTAACCGGCACAGCATCAAGGGCGGGTTCGAATTCCGGCCGCAACAATACAACGCAATACAGCCGGCGCAATTCGGGTCGTACAGTTTCACAGGATTTGCTTCGGGCAATGCGTGGGCGGATTTTCTGCTTGGCGTTCCCCAGACTACCTCACGAAATTATGTGCGGCCAAGCCGTTACGCGCGCTTCTACACAGTAAGCGCCTTCATTCAAGACGATTACAAAGCCAGCCAGAACCTGACGCTGAACTACGGGTTGCGCTGGGATTACAATCAACCCGCATACGACAAACGCGACGTTATATTCAACGTGGATTCCGCGAACGGCCGACTCGTCGTTCCCAACCAAACGATCATCGACCAATACGTTAATCCGCTGTTCCCGTCGCAAATCCCGATCGTGACGGCCCAGACCGCAGGCTTCCCTGAGCGTTCCTTGCGCAAAGGCGATCTCAATAACTTTCAGCCCCGATTCGGATTTGCGTGGCGTCCGTTCGGAGGCACTAAAAATGTGGTCCGCGGCGGCTGGGGATTCTACAACGACGACTTCACCGCCGATGTATTCTCACCTCTCTACGGTGGCCCATTCTCGCTGACCGAAAGTTTCGTCAACACCATAACCAACAACACGCCTACGCTAACGTTCCAGCGTCCGTTTCTCGGAGCCGGTACCACCGGCAATGTCGACGTTACCGGTCTCGACCTCAACTTGAGGAACGCATATGCGCAGCAATGGAACCTAACAATCGAGCGCGAGTTGGGGCTCTCGACGGGCCTGCGAATTTCGTACATCGGGTCGCGATCGACCAGTCTGGTCTACGGTCGGAACGTGAATCAGCCCGCGCCGAGTACCACTGTGTTCAACCAGAACCGCCGTCCGTTTCCCCTGTACCGGAACATCGTCATGCGCGGGAATGGCGGCAATCAGATCTATCACGGACTTTCGACGCAGATCGAGCGGAAGTGGCAGAGCGGCCTATCGTATATGGCGGCATGGACGTGGGCGAAGAACCTCACCGATGTTGACGAGACCGGCGGAGTCGAGGGCGGCACAACCATCGAAAACGCTTTCGACCGCAGACGCGAACGTGCTAACGCTCAGTACACGCCGCGTCACCGCTTCATCTCTACGGTGATCTGGGAACTTCCGTTCGGGAGCGGCAAGCCGTTCTTGAGCGATGGCGGCTTTGCTGGCGCTGTGTTCGGCGGATGGCAATTGAGCGGTTCGTTTATCGCACAGACCGGCGACTTTCTGACACCGTCGTTCACCGGGTCGGATCCGTCAAACACGCAGGTGGTAGGCGGCATACCGGATCGGATCGGCGACGGGAACCTGCCGGGCGATCAACGCACCATCGACCGCTGGTTCGACGCATCCGCCTTCGTCGTACCTCCCGCGAATGCCGGGCGGTTTGGCAACTCCGGCCGCGGCATCATCGTTGGACCGGGACGCCAGACAGCGAGCGCCGCACTATTCAAATCCTTTCCGATACGCGAACGGATGTTCTTTCGAGTGCAGGTGAGCTTCACGAACCTGTTCAATCACGCGAACTTCGATATTCCGTCATTGAACATTTCAGCACCTGCTGCCGTCGGTACCATACGAGCAATCCAGACACGCGATTTGGCGGGTCCGCGAAACGGGCTGCTGGGAGCGCGATTGGATTGGTAAATGGTCGCGTGCAGGCAAGTATGCCGGTGACAACGAAAGTGTCAGGATTCACGTCCGGTCAGAACGAGACGGGCTGGTATCGTTATTAGGCCGCTATGAACTGTCCGCATTGCGCGACAAACGCGAAATGCTGCAACGGATCTGGTCTATTCCCGCTTCAGCTGTCGTCAATGTGGGCGCCGATTCAATGAACGCACCGGAACACCCTTCAATCCGTCTCGAGTTCCCAACCGATATCCGATGCTGGGCTTTGGTGCTTTTCATTCGACGCAACGCTTCTGCCGCGCGTTCGACGAAGAGGGCAATTCATATCAGCCGCTCGAAACAGACGCCAGTTTGTCATGAGAGAGTACAGGCACTTGAAGCGATGTTCGTCATCGCCTAATCAGTAGCCGATGAAGAGACCTCTGGTTACAGCAGCTCAATGTGAGATCGCCCTGAAATCTGACACTTTCGTCAGTAACACGTTAACGCAGGCAGTAGTAACACGTTAACGCAGGCAGTCGTTAGACTCGCACGGAATAGGTTCCGGAGGACAGGTCTGTCCGTGGCAGAGAAAGGCTCGGCGGGTTACTCAGATACTACTGCCGCGCCGCGTGAGTATTGTGACTGAACAGGATTACGAATCCATTTTGGCGTGGGGGAAGGCCAATTAGTTCGCCAGCGGCGGCCCGCCCGGAATCAGGATCGTTCCGCGACGTTCTGGATAGGTGTGACGCTTTGCAGCGAACTTCGCGTTCAGGTACTCGCCCATGTAGACCGGACCCGAAAACGTGTCGCCTGAGAGCCATCCCGAGAATGTGAATATGATCGAGTCGCCAGGTTTGTAATCCGTGCTCTGCAGCTTGATCTGATCGCCTTCAATAGTGCCGAAGACGTCGCGCACGGAAAAGTCACCTTTATGCAAACCACTCAGCCGGTTACCATTCTGTTGGAGCGTGAGCGTGTGCTGACTCGTGCTGCTGAAGAACGCAACCTCCACATCCCATCTTCCGCTAATGTCCGCAGCCGGAGCCGCGGGTGTTGGCTTGGGGCTGCGTTTGCGTGACAGGACCTCGAACAGCCGCTCGGCCACGATCTTGTCGTCGCCCGGCTGCATCATCCACGCAGTGATGTTGATTGAGGTGGTACCTTGTTCGGACGCGGCATCGTTACGCCGCAAGGCTCCCGCACCGAGCGCAATGCGCGGCTTAGTCCGCGCCACCTCTTCGGCTATTTCTTCGCCGGTGACGTGCAGTTTCGCCGGATCCCACGAGATGACAAGTGAAGGGCTCTTGTTCGAAAGCCCGTTCGGCTTGCGCACCGCCGCGCTAATTCCATCAATCCGGGCTACGCGCTTCTCGATCGTGTCGAGGTAAGAGAGCCACTTCTTCCATTCGGCCCCATGATCGCGTTTCACCCACACCTCCACTGCCGCGAGCATCCCGAGCGTTTCTTCGCGGCCCACTTTGTTGTCGCGACCTGGCCCGTGATGCGGTGAACTTGCTTGCCATGCCGAGAGTAAAATGTCTTTTCGGCCGAGCAGAAGCCCAGCGCATTGCGGTCCGCAGATCGCTTTTCCACCGCTGTATGCGACGACGGTTGCGCCGCGCTGTAAGTGAACGTTTGGGATGGTAAGCACTTCGGCAGCGGCGTCCACCAGAATGCGAATGTCGCGTTGCTTCGCCAGTTTCGCGACGTTTTCAAGCGAGAACGGCCCGGAGCTTCCGGCCGAGAGATAGATCATCGCCGTACGAGCGCTCAGTGCCCGCTCGAGCTCTTCGGTGGTTTCAACCGTGATCATCTTCACCCCGATATTACGAATTGCGTGACCATAGGCACTGCGCGCGGATCTCGGGCTACCACTTCGGTCTTGTCCAATCCGGTCAAATCTGGAATGCGCAGAAGTTTCTCCGGATTGCCGCCGGCCACGCATGCGGCCGCGACATGCTTCATACCAGCGGCACAGCCCGATGAGACCATGCCCCACTCAGCATCGGTCAACTCAGAGAGGCGCCGGCCGACCGCTTCGGCTAGCTCGTCGAGCTGCACGAATTGCTGCGCTGCAGCGTCCATGGCGGCCCGCACTTCGGGCAGTTCCACCGACGCCCCAATGATAGTAAACGTACCGCGGCAATTGATCACCGGCTCTACTCCGATAGAGCGATAGATGTCCTTGCCGGGCTGCAGCGGTCCCGTGGCGGCCATCGATGGCGAGCCGCTGAGCAGCGCGGGAAGCATGAGTGAATTGCCGATTTGGAAACCTGTCGCCGCGTGGCACCGTATTCCGAAATCTTCTTGGGGGCCGACCGCTTGTTTGACATAACGCCAAGTTTATCGGATCTTCGCTCTTTCGATGTGGGTCACACGGCCATTTCTTCAGACCATTACTCGTGATGGAGTCCGCTACGAACGGCAACGTTCCGAACCGTATCTACGCAGTAATACAGCACCGTTGAGCGCATTGTCGACTTGAGTGGTCAAGGCGCATTTGCGCACGCTTGGTTCATTGCGGTTTCAGTCGGCCCAACGCGGGTGGCCGAAAATACTGGTACGGATCGCAACAAACAAGGACGGTGACCCATGCGGAAAATTATCGACGCCGTGGTTTCCATGGAATGGTGATGCAGGCGTTCGGCGGGCCGTGGGAGGATCCGACCACGGGCTTCAAGTTCGCCGGCTGGGTGATGCCCTATTTCGATCAGAGTTTGGCGAATAGCTCGACCGCGTCTTCAAGAGAAATTCGACCGCCTGCTCGGCCGCAAGACCTACGAGATTTTCGCCGCGTACTGGCCCTACTACGACGAAGATGCTCCGCATGGCAGCATCGCCAAGCTGTTCAAGGACATCAAGAAGTACGCGGTTTCCCGCTCAGGCGAGGTCGATACAAACTGGGCGGGCTCAGTGCTCCTGCGCGATATCGCCGACGTGAAGCGCCTGCGAGAGGAAGACCGCCCGAATCTCGCCACCCAAGGCAGTACCGAACTCGTCCACGCGCTGCTCGCCAACGACCTCGTCGACGCTATGAGCATCTTCACTGTGCCGGTCGTGCTTGGCGGCGGCAAAAAGCTGTTTGCCGACGGCTCGGCCGCATTCGGTCAAGCTGACCAGTTCCCGCGTCTCTCCAAACGGTCTGATCATCGGCCACTACGAGCGCGGCGGTGAGATCAAGATCCGCGACACCGCCCTCGATTCACCGCGATCGCGAGGTCGCCCGCCGGGAGCGAATGAAGCGCGAGAACTAACCATTCCGGGCTATTCTAGAAATAGCATTTGCCCATATTCATTCCAGATTCCGAACTTACAATGACCTTTGTTCGCGCTTCCGGACCCTGGCGGCCAGAACGTCAACAAAGTTTCCACCGCCGTCCAACTGCGCTTCAATGTCGGCCAATCTCGCAGGCTTCCCGCCGGCGCACGGCAGCGCCTCCTCGCGTTGGCCGGTAATCGCGCAACGCAAGACGGCGTGTTGATCATCACGTCCCGCGTGCACCGGACGCAGGAGCCAATCGAGCCGAAGCCTTGGCGCGACTGAACGAACTGATCGCCCGCGCGCAAGTCGTGCCGAAAACCCGCCGACCCAGTCGGCCCACCCACGGCTCCAAGGTCCGTCGGCTCACCGCGAAATCGCAACGTTCCTCCTATAAGAAACTGCGCGGCCGGGCAAACGACGACTGAGCTGGCTTATCCGCTCGCGCAATGCCTTTCTGAGAATGTCTGCGAAGGCAGCGGCAGATGCCCAGTTTCGGGAGCCGGACTGTCTGGAAAGTGAGTTCCGGAAGATGACTCCTGGAAGATCCGTACGTTCGCCATCCCGCTGTTCTGGCTTCCGGAACGCCCACCGCCGATGTTCACGCCGCTTTGACCCACGCCCGGAACCAGCCGAGCCAGTTGATAAACGTCGCGCCCATTTAACGGCAGTTCCACGATGCGCTTGGTATCCACCAGTTGCTGAATCGTCGCCGATTCCGTGCTCACCCGGCTCGCATCCGCCGAAATCGTGACCTGCTCGGTCAGGCTGCCAACTTCCAAGAGGAGGTTCAGCGAAATGTCCGCACTGGTTGTCAGCGTAATTCCGTCCCGAACGGCTGTCTTAAATCCCTGATGTTCCGCGCGGATTTGATAGCTTCCGATCGGCAGCTTTGGAAACAGATAGCGTCCCTCGTCATCGGTCTGCGCCTGGAAAATCACTTGGCGTTCGCCTTGCGTCGCTTTCACGGCTACTGAGGGAATCGACGCTCCCGATGGATCGGTGATGGTTCCGGAAAGCCGGGCTTCCTGCCCTATGGCGAGTTCGGCGAGAATGCTCAACATCGCGACAAGCGCAGGTATGCGCGTCATGGAACCTCCTATGCAGTGGACGTATCTTATCAACTGCCACTCAAATGCGCGGCAGCTGCGACACGTGTCGCCAAAATGAGCAGTTCCGAATTGGCCAAAGTAAGTTCCTCTCTCCAGAAACTCCGTTTCAGGGTGAGACGGTTTGAGTTGCCGCCGGAATGACGGAGAATCCGAGTTGTGCAGCCCTTTTGTTGAGAAGTGAAAGCTGTTGCTGTCGGTACCGCTCCTCGTAAACTTTTACGCCACGGTCGACGTACTCATTTCCGAACCGCAACATTCGATAGAAGAGCACCGCAGTTTCTGAGCCATGGCTGTGATCGCCTTCGGGGCTCCGAGTTTGCTACGGAACCTGCGGAATTGTGCGCCGAGATAACTGTCGCTGAGCCGGAGCGTGGAAGCAGCAATGCGGAACGCCGTGGCTGACCGGTTCACGATCCGACGGGTGTCTGGTTCAGCGAGCTGAAAAACTGTCGCATTCGGGCTCAGCATCGCGCGTGAGGGAAGTTT
>DASQLD010000267.1:0-8280 GCA_035630195.1 Bryobacteraceae bacterium | reverse complement strand
GTCTGTTTCACCATCGAAGATCACACAAGGTAAGTGTGGCCCTATTAATTCTGAAACAGAACTTGAGCGCACGGGGTTGAGAGCATCGTTAGCAGCCGATGTTTCGTGTAATTGGCGGCCATTTACATAAAGTAATCCGTGCTTTAGTGTTCTTCCTTGCGAAGGATATGCGGGTACATAAGCTATCCGCAGATGAGGAAATAGGGTATGAATCGCTTCTAACTCTGATTGAATGTTGCCTCGGAGAGTGGAGTCTGTTTTCTTGTAAAGCAAGTCGGGCACTATGCCGTATTCGCGTGTCAGAGAAATGACGCGGCCAGCCGCAACAGCTGGAGCGCGGTGCCTCGTTTCGGTGTCGATCACCACAACATCGGCTCGGTCCGCTGTCATGGGCTTTGTGGAGACGGCAGATCGGAATCCGAAGCCGGCAAAAGTTGACGCAACCTCGAGTGCGCCGGTCATGTCATCCGCGAGGGACAAAATTTGCATATAGAGATGCGCCGACTGCGGCGAATTGTATGCCTGGATGATGACACGAACGTGAAGATCCGTCTAACCCAATCGCTCACCGCTAGTGCGGAGTTGGGTATCTAGTCTCGAGAGTACTAAGCGGTGATTCTGATAGAGGGCAAAGGACTTAGTACTTCAGTTATAGGACGTACTGTTGGTGGATTGTATTGGCAAAAACTGACGTTTTTCTCTTGACTAAGGCGAGAGAGTGAGGCAGTCTAACTCTACTGCGCTGTATTGCACGTCGTAAACGTCTAGTGTACGGCTTGTATTCGAAACGCAACCTACCTCGAAGCTATGTAAGTTGCATAGCGTGAGCTCTGCGCCGAATGTGACTTTGAAGCGGTGCGGATGTAATTACTTTGACGGCGCTGAGTATCCGATGAGCGATAACAAATTTCCATGGTTCGCAATACGAGTGAAATCTCGTCACGAGAAAACCGTTGCCCAACTATTCCTGCAGAAGGGACTCGATTCGTTTCTGCCGCTTTATAAAGCAAACCAACGCTGGGCGGATCGAGTGAAGCAATTAGATCTCCCTCTATTTCCGAACTACGTTTTTTGCCGAATGGATCCTCACATTCGATTGCCGGTCCTGACCACTCCGGGTGTTTTAGACATCTTGGGCGGGAGGAGCGGTGAGGCATCGATTGACGAAGACGAAATAGTTGCCATTCAGAAAGCGACGGCTGCCAAGCTCAACTGTGAGCCATTCGCTTGGATTGTTGCCGGTGAGCGCGTCAAAATCGATCATGGTCCACTTAAAGGACTGACGGGTATTGTCATCAATGTCAAGGGAACTGACCGGCTCGTGCTTTCCGTAGCTCTTTTGCAAAGATCGATTGTGGTGGAGATCGATCGAACTTCGGCTGCGCCCATGCATGCAACACCGTTGCTGAATCGTTCTGAGATCGCTTCGGTTCGAAGCGGTCTCTAGAAAGATCCAATCTATGGCTGTCCATGGCCCAACCTTAAAAGCCCTGCGCTCTGAGACAAGGCCGGATCGCTAATCGTTACTCCCACACATCCTGAAAACCATCGAGAGAGGGAACCGGTGAATTTGGCCAGCGAGAGCAGACGAAATCCCATATCTCTGAATAGCAGAACGCGCCTAATCACAATACGTCTCACCGCTGCGGAATACGACACGCTACGAGCAGTATGCCTGTCTGAAGGAGCGCGATCGGTATCGGACTATACGCGGCACTGCATTCTAAGACACGTCACTAACAATGAGGCGGTGGCTCCATCGCTCGGCGATGACCTCCGAACAGTCAGTGCAAGGCTGACGAATTTGCGACAAGTGATTCGCGAATGCAACGAGAACATCGAAAAGATTCTGGGAGTTTCACAGACCGATTCCGTGGTCTCGTGAGTTACCTGAGATGCCTCGTGGATTGACTTGAATCATTATGAGTAGCAACACACTACAACCGTACGGCGACGGACCTGGGTCACGGTTCGATTTGACTCAGCAGCCGGGCAACAACGACCAGGTCGTCGACAAGGGCCTACTCGAGTATTGGGAATTATTTCGTTCCAACGCCCTCCTGATCATAGGGATTGTGTTGTTAGGTGTTCTGGGCGCATTAGCGCATAGCCTGCCTGAACCTATTGCTTTTCAGGCTCAGACGCGAATTGAAATTCAAGAACCTAACGATAGTTTTCTAAACATCCGTGACATGGCTCCGATTGCGCGCAGTGGCACATCGGAGAGCTATATCCAAACACAGATCGAGGTCTTGCAGAGCGAACCGCTGATCCAGCAGGTGATCGAGCGACTTACTGGACAGCCCGCAAGGCAGATGTATCGGCCGGACATCCTCTCCGAGTGGATGCAGAGGCTCGGATTTGCTCCTTTGCGAAAGCCGCCGACACGAGCCCATGCTTTAGCGGCAGCTGCGCGATCGACGAAAGTCCGCAATATCAAGAATACGAGAATCGTCGAAATCAGTGCCGAGGCGAGCGATCCGCTGCTTGCCGCGGAGTTTGTAAACGGTTTGGCGGAACAGTTCGTGCAGCATGATGTCGAGACGCGGTTGAATTCGGCGCAGAGCACCAGTCGCTGGCTTCAAACACAGATTGAGGAACTGCGTCGTCAACTGCAAGTGTCCGAGCAAGATCTGCAGGAGTATGCGCAGAAGTCCGGGCTCCTTATGACATCTGATCGCGGCAATGTGACAGAAGACAAGCTTCGTCAGGTTCAGCAGGAACTGTCGCTGGCGCAAGCCAATCGAATGCAGACGGAAGCCAGATACAAGATCGCGCAGACGAGCAATCCTGAAGCTCTGCCGGATGTGCTGAACGATAGCAGCTTACGAACCTACGCCAGCCGAATCGCCGAATTGCGTGGTCATATGGCGGATCAGCGTACGATTCTGAAGCCGGAGCACTACAAGATTCAGCAACTACAGAATCAGATCAATGAGCTGCAGGCAACGTTCGAGCGGGAGCGAGACCAGATCATTAAGCGAATACGAAACGATTACGATATGGCGAAACTGCGCGAGTCAATGCTGGTCCAAGAGTACTCGAAGCAGTTCTCAGTTGTATCGGGGCAGAGCAGCGACCTTGTCTACTACAACATGCTGAAGCGGGAAGTCGAGACAAACAGGCATGTCTATGAGTCGATGCTCCAGAAGGTCAAAGAAGCGAACGTGGCATCGGCCGTGCGCGCCAGCAGCGTGCGGGTTCTGAATCGCGCGGCGCCCGCGAACCGTCCTCACAAGCCGAATGTGCTACGAGACGTCATGATCGGACTCACAAGCAGTCTTTTCCTGGCGGTGATGATCGTTGCATTGAGAGACCGCCTTGACGGCCGGCTTCGGGAGCCAGGAGATGTGCACCAGTACAGCATTCCGGAGCTGGGAGTGATTCTCTCGGCGGACAAGATGTTGAGCGAAGGGCGTCTGCGACCCGAACGAAGTTTGGTCGCGGCAGCGTCGATGAATGGAAATGGCAACGGAAACGGGAGTCACGATCACGTCGACACCTGGAGTTCGTCAGAGTTGCTGACGTGGAACCACAAGCCATCAGTCGAAGCCGAGTCGTTCCGAACTGTGCTCACATCGCTACTGACACTGGGATCCGATCAGAGAGTATTCATCTTCACCAGTCCTTCGCCGAAAGAAGGGAAAACGACAATCTGCGCGAATCTGGCAGTTGCGCTGGCTGAAATTGAACGGAAAGTATTAGTCATCGATGCCGATTTACGGGAGCCGCGAATCCACAACATCTTTGATGTTCCCAACGATTGGGGTTTCACGGACATCGCACAAGAGCGATCGTCGATCGTGAATCGCCCGCTAGAGCCCCTGGTGAAGCGGACGCAGATTCCTAACTTGTTTGTTCTTCCCAGCGGTCCGGGGGCGGCCAGCGTGTTCTGTGCGCTTCACTCTCCGCGAGTGGATGAATTGCTGCAACGCGCTCGGGAGGAGTTTGACGTAGTCCTGATCGATACGCCACCGATGCTGGGTCTGCCGGATGCTCGTGTGCTGGGCAAGAAGGCGGATGGCGTTGTATTGGTATTTCGACTCGGTCAGAGCACGCGAGCCATCGCAAAGACCGCAGTGCAGCGTTTGATTGAGGATCGCGTTCCGGTTGTGGGAACGATTTTAAATGATTGGAAGCCGAAACCGAGCCAATATGGCTACCTTGCCCGCTACTACAGTCCCAGAGCTTGAATCGACCGCGAGGTTCCATCGTATTGAGCCGACGCGCGGGTGGGTATCTCTCGGGTTACGGGACCTTTACCAGTTTCGAGAGCTACTCGTTTTCCTTGTGTGGCGTGATCTGAAGGTACGCTACAAGCAGACTGCGCTCGGAGCCGCTTGGGCGATCCTGCAGCCCGTGTTCACGATGCTCGTCTTCAGCCTGTTTTTTGGACGCCTGGCGCGAGTGCCGTCGGACGGGATTCCCTATCCCATTTTCGCCTTCACGGCGCTTGTTCCATGGATGTTCTTCGCACATGGATTGACGCAGTCGTCAAATAGCCTGGTGGAGAGCTCAAACCTGATCAAGAAGGTTTACTTTCCTCGCTTGGCGATTCCTATTGCGACAGTTCTGTCGGGAGTCGTAGATTTCGTTCTTTCCTTTGTGGTGCTTGTCGTCATGCTGGTGTTCTACAAAATTCCGTTAACGTGGAATATCGTTTGGCTACCACTGTTTCTATTGCTCGCGTTGATTACATCGCTCGGTGTCGGGCTTTGGATCTCGGCCCTGAACGTCCAATATCGTGACTTTCGCTATATTGTGCCGTTTCTGACGCAGTTTTGGATGTTTGCGACGCCTATCGCGTACTCGAGCAGTCTGTTGCGTGAGCCGTGGACTACAGTATATGGCTTGAATCCTATGGCGGGAGTTGTGACGGGTTTTCGATGGGCAATGTTGGGAACTGCTACGCCGGGACCCATCGTATTTGCGTCTGCCGCAGCGGCCTTGGTCATTCTGACCGGTGGAGCGTTTTACTTCCGGAAGATGGAGCGCACCTTTGCCGACGTCCTTTGATCTGAGCAACGGATGCCGCATTATCGCAGAAGTTGCACAAAATCACGATGGGAGTCTCGGCGCGGCTCACGCTTATGTCGATGCGGTCGCAAAGACAGGAGCGGATTGCATCAAGTTTCAAACGCACATTGCCTCAGCGGAGAGCACACCCGGTGAACCATGGCGAGTTCGCTTTAGCCGCCAGGACGAGAGTCGCTACGACTATTGGAAGCGCATCGAGTTCACGCCTTCGCAGTGGATGGAGTTGGGTGCTCACGCTCGCGAACGTGGTCTGCTGTTCCTGTCTTCGCCATTCTCGATGGAAGCGGTGGAACTGCTTGAGCGTGTGGGCGTTGCTGCGTGGAAGGTGGGAGCCGGAGAGATCACGAACCTGCCAATGATTGATCGCATGGCTCAGACCGGTTTGCCAGTGGTGCTTTCAAGCGGGCTCTCGTCGTGGGAGCTGCTTGACGCTGCTGTTGAGACCGTCATGGCGCGCCGTGCGCCAGTGGTCGTGTTGCAATGCACTACCGCATATCCCTGTCCACCCGAGAAGCTCGGGCTGAATGTTCTGCGCGAACTTCGAGCTCGGTATGACTGTCCCGTGGGACTCTCCGATCACTCCGGAGGTATCTACGCCGGACTGGCTGCCGCAACGCTGGGAGCGAGCTGTTTAGAAGTTCATGTCACCTTCTCGCGTGAGTGCTTCGGGCCGGATGTGCCTGCGTCGGTCACGACCACCGAACTCGCCGATCTGGTTCGAGGGGTGAATTTTGTTACGCGGGCTATGTCGAACCCAGTCGACAAGAACGCCATGGCCGAGGACTTGGCTGAATTGCGATTGGTCTTCGGCAAGAGCATCGTAACGGCGCGGGATTTGCCTGCTGGCCATAGCCTGACTACCAACGATTTAACGCTGAAGAAACCCGGGACCGGTTTGCCGCCAGCGCGGCTCGGGGATCTCGTCAGCCGCCGATTAAAGCGAGCGGTTACAGCGAACACATTGCTTTCGGAGGAACACCTTGAAGAGTGCGCAGCGCAAAGTAGCGGTAGTTCTCGTTGATCGCGCAAATTATGGGCGTCTGAAGCCTGTAATGCGTGCGATCCACTCCCATCCTGACCTGGAACTGCAAGTGATTGCGGCAGGAACGATGGTGCTCGAGCGGTTTGATCTACCGGCAAAGATCGTAGCCGCGGACGGCTTTCAGATTAATAGCGAAGTTTTCATCGAACTGGAAGGTTCGAATCCGACAACCATGGCCAAATCTCTTGGTTTTGGGGTTGTCGAATTTTCGGGAGAATTCCAGCGTCTGAAGCCGGACATCGTGCTGATCATCGGTGACCGCTACGAAGCTCTGGCGGCGGCTATCGCCGCGGCGTACATGAACATCTGCATTGTCCACATTCAAGGTGGAGAGGTGTCGGGTTCAATCGATGAAAGCGCTCGCCACGCGATCTCGAAGTTCGCTCACTATCATGTGCCTTCAACCAAGCGATCAGCCGAGTATATTATCCGGATGGGCGAGCGGCCAGATACTGTCTTAACGGTCGGTTGTCCGAGCAGCGACATCGCGAGACTGCTCGATGTTACGCTTGATGATCGTGTTGTGAATGAACCTGGGAGCGGGGCCAATATCGACCTCGATCAACCATTTCTTCTCGTTGTCTTCCACCCGACGACAACGGAGTTCGGCGGCGAACGAGCACAAATGAATGAATGTCTCGTGGCTCTCGACGCCTTAGCCTATCCAACCGTTTTACTCTGGCCCAACATCGATGCCGGCTCCGACCAGATCAGCAAAGCAATTCGCGTATTTCGCACCGAAAAAAAGCCGGCTTGGCTTCGAACGCTCACGAATCTGAGCCCTGAGAATTATTTGAGAGTTTTGGCGAAGGCTGCCTGCGCGATCGGGAACTCAAGCAGCTTCGTTCGAGACGCAGGATACTTTGGTACGCCGATCGTTTTGATGGGCGGACGACAAACCGGCAGGGAAAGTGACGCCAATGTAACGCGTGTGGCGCCGTTGGCAGACGACATCGTGCACGCAACACGAATGCAACTGGCGCACGGCCGTTACCTGCCTAGCAAGTTGTATGGCGACGGATATGTCTCTGAACGTATTGCGAACGGCGTAGCTGGCTTAACTACCTATTCGCAGAAGCGGCTTCATTATGTATCGGAAGAAGTTGCGGGAAGTACCGTGATTTCCAACGCAGTTCCGTTAGTGGGAGAGCAGAATGGTTCCGCAATCCGCAGTCGCGTCTCCGCGGCCGCAGAAGCATAGACAATCGGCCGAAACGCTTGAGTGGGAGGTTCCGGCCGAATTGATCGCGTCGCCTGCGGTTGCGTATCGGAACTCATTCGCACGGGTGTTGGCAGCAAAGCCAGTGGACGAGATCGTCACGTCCTACGTGTATCTGTCACGGTCACAGATGGCGGAACTCGTCGATACTGCTTGTCATCATTTCGGCATTCAATTATCGGGAGTCGGCGTCGAGGTCGGCTCCGGGTGCGGATTGCTTGCGGCTACGATTGCGCGATTGAAGACCGTTTCGCACGTGTATGCGGTTGAAATCTGCGAAGGCATGGTGAAGTCGGTTATGCCGAAGGTCAGCGCGGCCGTGCTTGGCGATGATGTCCGAAAGGTCACGTGCACATTCGGCTCCTTCGACAATCTTGAGCTCGCCGGCGAAAGTGTCGACTTTATTGTGGAGATCGATTCTTTGCACCACTCGGATGATCTTCCACGCACTTTGAAGGAATGCTATCGGGTGATGAAGCCCGGCGGCCAGATGCTGTGCTTTGATCGGTGTCATCCCGACAGTCTGAGTGACGCGGAAATCGAGCAAATGTTGGCGAAGGTGTACTCGGCTGACTTTCTCAGAAAGAACCATTATCCGCCGGATATCAAACTGACGCGCCGAGATAACGGAGAACACGAGCTAAGATTGCGCGAGTGGAAATCGGCATTTCGTACCGCAGGGTTCGAATTGTCGGGGATTGCGCAGTTTATTCAGAGGGTTCGGTTCGCATTGGCTGTCAAGGGCCTTATCAATGTACTCCCTAGACGTATGACCTCGCTTCTCTATCGCTCGAACAACGCCGACTGGACGAGCACTCGCGACTGGGTGCTTCAGTACCTTCGTCCGGTATCACCGAATCCAGGATTTGGCAGAACTGTGCTCGCTCCAAAGTCATCTACCGTGTTTTTGCTGACCAAGCCGGCTAAATAAATGAGAGTTATGGGAGTTATACCGGCGCGCGGGGGATCGAAGGGGATCTTG